>CAJWAD010000020.1 GCA_913020245.1 uncultured Oleiphilus sp. | reverse complement strand
GCGTCGCCGTGCAAGGCTAAAAGGCATGGATTGAAGCGAATTCTCGCCGAATTAAACGTCTTATTATCCGATTGATGCCTATTGCTGTATCTTACCTGGCCCGCGCTTCTACCTCTCAAATTTATTTCAACTTTAAAGCGTTCATAGCAGGTATTGAAATACCGCTCCGCCATCTCAACATGGGCGGCCACACTCGCCTCTAGCTTTAAACATAAAGCATTTGATGGCTTAAGTTTTTTAAACTCATCGTAACTCAGCGCTTGAATGTCAATCTGCATAGAGGGTTTACTTAATGAGCGTTTCGACGGTTGGGAAATGCGCATGTGAATTGATTACTGCATCACTCGATACTTTCCGCTAGTATGCACGATCTCGATTTTCAGCACAGCATTCATATGTACGATATTACTTTTTTTACGATCAGCCTGCTTATATCGATGGGTTTTTTAGCGGGCATCATAAACACTATGGCCGGTGGCGGCTCAAATCTTACAATTCCAGCATTAATGGTGATGGGGCTGCCCGCAGACATTGCGAACGCCACAAATCGCGTCAGTGTCTTATTGCAATCTTTTACGGCTGGCCGAGGTTTCAGTCGTCATGGCAAACTTGATATTCCCGATTTAAAAAAAATCGTCGCCGTTACACTGATCGGAGGCCTTGCCGGCGCGTCACTGGCCTCTTACATGCCCGCGGCCTTACTCAAACCCACCCTACTCATCGCCATGATCACCATGGCCGGTATTATTCTCTTTAAGCCCTCTGTGGTCGCACCACCTGAGGGTACCAAGGCGCTGCAAATCTCTGAGTCTCCGAAATCGATTCCCATGCTTTTTTTAGCTGGGTTTTACGGTGGCTTTGTGCAAGCAGGCGTTGGTTTTATTTTACTTGCAGCCTTGGCAGGCAGTCTAAGATACGATTTGGTGCGTAGTAATGCTTTGAAAATCGTGTGCACAGCAGGCTTTACCTTGGTTGCGCTTGCAATCTTTGTTTACAACGATCAGGTATTATGGGTGCCCGGCCTTATACTTGCCGCTGGGTCCATGCTTGGTGCGCATTTAGCGGTTAACATTACCATCAAACTGAGCCAAACTACACTTAAGTGGATTTTGTTCATCATGACGCTCGTTGCAAGTGCAGCGGCAATGATTTATTAACGAATAGCATGGGGATATTATGTCAGAAGAACACCAGAACCAAACAGTTTGCGTGACCGGCGCATCAGGCTTCATTGCCGCGCATTTAGTCAAACAGCTACTTGAACAAGGGCACACTGTTAAGGCCACGGTTCGAGGCACGGCCGACAAATACCCTTATTTGACCGAGTTAGCAGGCGCAGAAGAGCGATTGAGTTTTCATCAAGCTGATTTATTGGCCGAAAACGCTTATGACGAGGTTGTGCAAGACTGCGATGTAGTGATGCATACGGCCAGCCCATACGTTGTGAATGTGAAAGATTCACAAACTGAACTGGTCGACCCTGCGGTGAATGGTACCCTGAATGTATTAAAATCTTGTGCGAAAGCCGCCAGCGTAAAACGTATCGTTCTTACGTCCTCACTTGCTGCAATCACAGACCAACCAAGTAGCGATAAAGTCTTCAGCGAAGCCGATTGGAATACCAAATCAGATTTAAAACGTAACCCTTATTTCTTCTCAAAAGTAAAAGCAGAACAAGCGGCGTGGGATTATATAGAATCTAACGACTGCGGCTTTGATCTCATTGCTATCAACCCTTACATGGTGATTGGGCCTTCTCTTGGCCCAAGCTTAAATGAATCCAACAAGGTGTTGCGAGACATGCTTAAAGGCGTATACCCAGCGTTGATGAATTTAAATTGGGGCATCGTTGATGTGCGAGATGTGGCGAAAGCGCACATTTTGGCCATGCAAACGCCAGAGGCGAAGGGCCGTTATCTAATCGCCAATGAGAATTGGACGATGACCAAGGTAATAGGTTTCATGCGTGAGTTAGGCTATGGCAACTATCGATTGCCTAAGTTAAACCTCGCTACACCGTTGGGTGACAAAATCATGTACCTGTTATCCTATACACAGCCCAGTGGCAATGGCACCTATATGCGAGCACATGTAGGCAAAGATAAAACGATGCGCTTCGATAATTCAAAGGCAATCAATGAATTAGGGATAGACTATATCGCCACGAAAGAATCAATCAAGGCGGCAATAGAAGATGTGATTCAATGGAATCATATTAAAGAAAAACCGTTGAAGGTTGCGTAAATAGAACCCAAGCCACGCGTATTTGATTAGCGTAACCAGCGTTACGCTAATCAAACCCTCCAGACGGGCGACATCGCCGATTCCTTTAACAATAACGCCACTTTCCTAGTAACCCCCCAACGGTACTGATTAAAGTCGCCATTACCGCTAATCACACGATGACACGGTACCAAGTAGGCATGCTCATTTTTTGCGATAGCACTTGCAACCGCCCTTACCGCAGTCGGTTTGCCAATATTATTCGCCAACGCTTGGTAGCTGCACACGTGTCCTTTAGGTATCAAGGTTAACGCTTTCCATACCTGTCGCTGAAAGGTGCTGCCTCGCACCAAAAGCGTCAGGTTAGGCTGTGCAGCAGCTATCTCAACAGAGCCATCGACGTCGCCAAAGATTCGATCCGATAATTGCTGAGCGACTCGGTCACTTTGCTGAACATCAGCGTGTGGCCATACCGCTTTTAGTTGTGTTTGCTCATAAACCGCAAGTGAATCATTCGCCACCCAAAACGCTATTTTTGCTAATCCACAAGATGTCCAAACCAATAAACAGTGACCATAAGTACAGGCAGCCAATCCCCAAAAAATAGTCTCATTCTCGCCTAAACGAAGAAACGCCTCGTCACTTAACGATTCAAAACGCAGCACCGAATCCTGACAACGCGTCAGCGCGCCAAAACCGTTACTATGCATCTTGGCTATCGGAAGAGAATTTTTTAACAATGTCCGAATATAGGATTTAGACAAAAACTCAAAAAATTGCTCAGAACTCAGGTTGCCCCAGTCCTTAAATATCTGCTGTAAATAATAAGCACTGACGTTCAAAACGGATGCAATCTCATTGAGCGTTGGCTGCTCCCCTTGATAAGCCAAGGTGTGTTTGATGGCACTTGCGACGATATTATAATGGGCGTCATTGCTGTTGATGGGCATACTCACTTTTCTTAGCGTGCTTTTAAATCAGTATGTCGCTTCATCTCCCTGCTCGCCACCACAATGTTCGACCATCTAGTTCAGCATTGGCTTACATCTGGTTTGTAAAGTCACAGTTCTCAACATGATGTGTATGGAGCGTCTGCCGAATATCATTTGGAATAGACACTGACGTTTTTTTCTGATGATCAAAATGCACCATGGTAGCAATGCCCTTTGCGGCCTTCCGGCCACCTTGCCAGGCCTCCTGATAAACTTGGATGGAACTGTTTCCGATCGACTTTACGGCAGTCATAACCGTGACTTGCTCGCCATAAAAAAGTTCAGCAGTATATTCGACCTCAACCTTCGCTAGAATCAGATTCCAGTCATTTGGTTGTAAGCTCGGTACGAATATCTTAAAAATCGGTCGTCTGCTTTGCTCAAACCAAACAGGCAGGGTTGCGTTGTTGATATGACCTAGCGCATCAGTTTCTGCAAATCTTGGTTGAATAATTTCTTTAAACATAACTTAAACGTATAGATTGAAGTTAAAACGTTAATACAAAAACAGCGAGCAATGCTCGCTGTTTATTTCACACCTGCGCTTTAGGCTCAACAATTAACTCACAACAGGGTCTAACTCACCACGCTGATAGAGTTCAAACATCGTATCCAAGCTTTTCGCTTGAATCTTCGATGCGTTACCCGCCGTCCCAAACGCCTCATAACGTGCGATAACGATTTCCTTCATCGCCGATACCGTTTCTTTTAAATATTTGCGCGGATCGAATTCACTAGGGTTTTGCGCTAAGAATCTGCGCACCGCTCCGGTTGAAGCAAGACGCAAATCCGTATCAATGTTTACTTTACGCACACCGAACTTAATACCTTCAACAATTTGTTCGACCGGCACACCATAGGTTTCAGGTATTTCGCCACCAAATTCGTTAATCACGGCTAGCCACTCTTGTGGCACAGAAGAAGAACCGTGCATAACCAAATGTGTATTTGGAATACGGTCATGAATCGCTTTAATACGATCAATAGCTAAAATATCGTCGGTTGGTGGCCGCGTAAACTTGTATGCGCCGTGACTGGTACCACAAGCAATCGCTAAGGCATCGACTTGTGTTTTAGTCACAAAGTCAGCAGCTTCTTCAGGGTCTGTCAGCATTTGATCATGCGTCAAAATCCCTTCTGCACCAATACCGTCCTCCTCACCTGCCTGGCCCGTCTCAAGCGAACCAAGACACCCTAGCTCTCCCTCAACCGACACGCCACATGCGTGCGCCATGTCAACCGTGCGACGAGTCACGTCTACGTTATATTCGTAGTCGGTCGGCGTCTTGCCATCTTCACCTAATGAGCCGTCCATCATCACTGACGAAAAGCCTAGCTGAATTGAGCGCTGACATACGGCGGGTGATGTGCCATGGTCTTGGTGCATCACAACGGGAATATGCGGAAACTCTTCAATCGCTGCGAGAATTAAATGGCGCAAGAAAGGGGCACCCGCATATTTACGTGCGCCGGCTGATGCTTGCACGATCACCGGACTATCGGTTTGATCTGCCGCTTCCATGATCGCACGCATCTGCTCTAAATTGTTTACATTGAATGCTGGTACGCCGTAGCCTTGTTCAGCCGCGTGATCCAGCATTTGCCTCATGCTAATTAGTGCCATTTACCCTGTCCTCTTATACTTGGTTTTCACCAACGTCTTTATCTAATAATTCTTAAACTGACTTTGCACGCTCTTTGAGCATGGCAACCGCTGGAAGCGTCTTACCTTCTACAAATTCAAGAAAAGCACCGCCGCCTGTGGAAATATAGGAAACATTGTCCGCGATACCATATTTATCGACTGCAGCGAGTGTATCGCCGCCACCGGCAATGGAAAACGCATCACTCTGTGCAATGGCTAAAGATAACGCGCGCGTGCCTTCGCCAAACTGGTCAAATTCGAAAACACCAACGGGGCCATTCCAAATAATTGTACCGGCATTATGAATAATTTTTGCGAAACTTTCTGCGGTCTCAGGACCCACATCAAAAATCATATCGTCCGCCGTTACGCTTTCTGCACTTTTCAACGTAGCCTCTGCTGCCTCTGAGAATACTTGACCGACCACCACATCACTGGGCAATGGAATCGCCGTCTTTTCACTCAAAGCACGGGCATTCGCGATCAAATCGTCTTCACAAAGTGATTTACCAACCGGCTTGCCAGCTGCGGCCAAGAACGTATTCGCGATACCGCCCCCAACAATTAATTGATCAACTTTATCAGACAGCGACTCTAGAACAGTCAATTTTGTCGAAACTTTCGATCCGCCAACAATGGCGACCAGCGGGCGTTTGGGCTCTTTCAGCGCTTTAGCCAACGCATCCAACTCTGCTGCGAGTAAAGGCCCAGCGCAAGCAATCGGTGCAAAATGCCCCACGCCATGCGTTGACGCCTGCGCTCTATGCGCGGTCCCAAAGGCGTCCATCACATAGATATCACACAATGCTGCATAAGCTTTCGCCAGCACTTCGTCGTCTTTCTTTTCACCTTTGTTAAAGCGCACATTTTCGAATAGGGTTATGTCACCATTTGCTATTTCTGGGGCGTTTTCCCAGTCTTTAATCAGCGTAACGTCCTGCCCTAACAGGCTAGAAAGATGAGTGGCCACCGGTAACAAAGAATACTCCTCGGCATATTCACCTTCGGTAGGGCGACCTAAGTGCGACATCAACATCACTTTTGCACCCGCTTCAACCGCATGTTTGATGGTCGGCAGCGCGGCGCGAATACGCGCGTCACTGGTTACCTTGCCATCTTTGACAGGTACATTTAGATCTTCGCGAATTAATACCCGCTTTCCTTTAAGATCTAAGTCTGTCATTTTTATTATGCTCATTTGTGCACCTTCACCGTTTAAACCTTTAATGTTGTCTTAATCACTCAGACTTGCGTAACCAATAGGCACTGACATCAAGCATTCTATTCGCAAACGCCCATTCGTTATCAAACCAAATAAAACACTTCAATAAACGCTCGCCGCTTACTCTCGTTTGAGACCCGTCAATAATGCATGAGTGCGTATCTTGATTAAAATCTGACGATGCCAACGGATCCTCTGTATAGGCAATTACCTTTCCGTCAACGTGATGTGCAGCCGCCGCAAAGCAGTTATTGACCGCATCAACACTGACTGACTGTGTTAAATGTACACTCAAATCAATCGCCGAGACATTCACCGTTGGCACTCTAACCGCTACCGCCGTTAACTTGTTTGCCATGGCAGGTAATAAGCGCTCGACCCCAATCGCAAGCGCGGTGTCAACCGGTACAATATTTTGCATTGCGCTGCGGGTTAAACGTAAATCAGCATGATGATAGGCATCAATGGTCGGCTGATCATTCATCGCAGAGTGAATAGTCGTAGTGGTCCCATATTCAATACCGAAACATGCGTCCAACTCTTTTAATATGGGTACAAGTGCATTGGTCGTGCAAGAGGCATTCGACACAATCTGATCCTCAGCCACGAGTGTCTCGTGGTTTACCCCATAAACAATTGTTTTATCCACACTTGCTTCGGCAGGATTTGAGAACAACACCTTCTTTGCGCCGGCAAGTAAGTGCTGTTCGCCCGCCGCCCGTGTTGTGTAACGCCCCGTACACTCGAAAACGATATCCACATCCAATGCCGACCATGGCAGATCATCAATGAGCTCGTGATGAAGTATTCTTACGTCAGTTGAACCCACCTTAAGTGTGTGTTCGTCAACGACACTCACCCCTTCAGGAAAGCGGCCATGGGTCGTATCATAGCGTGTTAAATACGCAATCGTTTTGATGTCCGCCAATTCGTTAATCGCAACTATTTCCATCTCTGCGAACAAAGGGCTCTGGTAAAGAGCCCTAAGAACCGACTGTCCGATGCGGCCATAGCCGTTGATGGCAATGCGCCATTTCATGATTGCTGCTCCACGTGCGCGACCAATCGCGGCGAGAAATTAGAGAAGTTCTTCTGCAACCGACACCACGTTATCAACGGTAAAGCCGAATTCCTCAAACAATAAGTTAGCAGGCGCAGACTCACCAAAGGTTTCCATACCAATAATACGGCCGTCTAATCCAACATATTTGTACCAAAAATCAGCAATACCTGCTTCTATCGCAATACGCGCGGTCACCTCAAGGGGTAACACTTGTTGCTTATAGTCTGCACCTTGCTTATCAAACACGTCTGTAGATGGCATCGACACGACTCGAACATTTGTGCCGTTTGCACGTAATTTAAGCGCCGCTTCTTGTGCAAGACCAATTTCGGATCCAGTCGCAATCAAAATCAGGTCGGGTGTACCCTCACCGCCAGACAGTACGTAAGCGCCTTTTTCAACATCCCTCAGCTGCTGTTCACTACGTGATTGATGCGGAAGGCCTTGGCGAGAAAAAATTAATGAGACCGGACCATCTTTGCGCTCAACCGCGTATTTCCATGCCACCGCCGATTCAACTGCATCACAAGGCCGCCACGTGCTCATATTCGGCGTATGACGCAAACTAGACATCTGCTCAACCGGCTGATGCGTAGGCCCGTCTTCCCCTAAACCAATCGAATCATGCGTGAACACATAAATTGTACGCTGCTTCATCAGCGCAGCCATCCTTACCGCATTACGCGCATATTCCATAAAGATCAGGAAGGTTGCGCCATAAGGTATAAAGCCACCATGTAGCACAATCCCGTTCATGATTGCAGCCATACCAAACTCACGAACACCGTAATGCAAATAATTTCCCGATGCATCATCTGCCGTAATGGCCTTTGATCCACTCCACATGGTTAAGTTTGAAGGCGCTAAATCAGCAGATCCACCTAAGAATTCGGGTAGTAAAGGACCGAAAGCATTCAAGGTGTTTTGCGACGCTTTTCGGCTGGCAATGGTATCGCCGCTTTGCTGGCATTGTTCTATGTATGCTTGCGCATCGGCAGCAAAGTTCGCCGGTAACTCGCCCGCCATTCTTCGTAATAACTCAGATGCCAAATCAGGATATGCTGCCTCATACGCCGCATATTTTTCATTCCATGCTTGCTCACGCTCCGCCCCAGCAGCTTTTGCATTCCATCCGGTATACACGTCATCGGGTATTTCAAAGGGCCCATATTCCCAGCCCAGCGCTTCACGTGTTAGTACAATTTCGTCATCACCTAATGGCGCACCGTGACAATCTTCTTTGCCTTGTTTGTTCGGCGAACCAAAACCAATCAAGGTTTTGCAACAAATTAATGTGGGTTGGGTCGTGTTCTCACGCGCACTCAACAGAGCACGTTCAACCGCCTCAGCATCGTGACCATCTACCGCTGGCAGCACCTGCCAACCGTATGATTCAAACCGTTTGGGCGTGTCGTCGGTAAACCAGCCTTCAACCTCGCCATCAATGGAAATACCATTATCATCATAAAATACGATTAACTTACCTAGACCCAAGGTACCCGCTAATGAACAGACCTCATGCGAGATACCCTCCATTAAGCATCCATCCCCCGTAAACGCATACGTGTAGTGGTCAACTACCTCATGGCCGTCTTTATTAAACTGCGCAGCGAGTGATTTTTCAGCGAGTGCCATCCCTACCGCATTTGCAATGCCTTGGCCCAACGGCCCAGTCGTTGTCTCAACCCCTGGCGCATACCCAAATTCTGGATGCCCTGCCGTTTTTGAATGCAACTGCCGGAAGTTTTTGAGATCTTCAAGACTTAGCTCATACCCCGTTAAGTGCAGCAAAGAATAGATAAGCATAGAACCGTGACCATTAGACAGCACAAAGCGATCACGGTTTATCCAATTAGGATTAGCTGGGTTGTGTTGGAGATAGCCATTCCAGAGGACTTCAGCAATATCAGCCATCCCCATCGGCGCACCGGGATGGCCAGATTTTGCTTTCTGAACGGCGTCCATACTTAAAGCGCGAATGGCATTTGCAAGTTGTCGACGTGACGACATCAATAGTCTCCTAACACGGTAATAAAAAAGGCGCTGTATTTTCCCCTAAATGCACAAAACGAGCAACAGAAGTTTCTGTTAACTCGTGAAAACATGGAGGCTAGCG
The DNA here is from genome assembly GCA_913020245.1 of uncultured Oleiphilus sp. Classification (GTDB taxonomy): domain Bacteria; phylum Pseudomonadota; class Gammaproteobacteria; order Pseudomonadales; family Oleiphilaceae; genus PZPK01. The sequence goes on along the minus strand of CAJWAD010000020.1, from coordinate 32,754 downwards.
TGACAAAAAGTATGTATAAATGGGGATTTAGTTTTTTGTAAACAGGCAAACACTACTTAGCAGCTAAATGTTACGCTGTAGCTGGCATCTCAAGTCAGCGCTCAATGCTATCCTTTGCTTGGCTAGCGCGTAGCTTACTTGCTACATCAGCGCGAAACACTGCCTTGTTGCGCTCATCATAAACAAATGTTTGGAGCATTTGACGGCTAGTTGAATAAATATCGAGATTATCAGCTAAGTAAAGTGCCATCGTCCCTCTGACCTGCTTGTCTTGTTCAGTCGCAATCATGGTCAAAATTGAATCGAATACCGCATCGTCTTTGTAGCTAAGTTGACTCAGCCCATCCACTATTGACGCCTTCACTTGACTATTATTCTCGCCTTGCAGCCCCCTGAATAAGATAGATAATGATTCAGGCGAATCGACCGATGCGAGCGCTTGCGCGGCTGCAATACGCACCATACTCTCCGAGTCTTCTAACTCAGCTTCAGCATAAGGCAAAAGGCTTGGATCTTCTGCATTCGCTATCGCAGCCAGTATTACTGATTTGGTTTCTCTGGTCTGACCAGTTAAATCTGAGCCAAGTCGAGTACTTAGATCGCCATAGCTCTCGTCTCCGGCCTCTCGAAGCGTTTTACTAATATTCCCGAGCGCGAGCAAGGCAGTGTTCGCCAAGTCTTCACTCTTCGGATCGCCTCCACTCTCAGCAATCTGCATAAGTGTCTCGATACTGTGCGCGGATGGATTCTCGACACCTGACAAGCCAATTATCGACCGTAAACGATTCGCATGCTGCCCACTAGCTTCGCTGGTCATATCACTCAGCACTCGCTGAGATGCCTCGTTCCCAGCGAGCTCCAACGCATGAATCAGGCCCGCTGATACGGTCTCACTGATACTATCTTGCGATAGCAATAACGGAATTTGAGAGGATAACGCTGGAAACTCAATCAACATATCCGCGAGTAACTGCATATTCGAAAGGTTCGGCTCGTCGCTACCCATAAATGCTAAAGCTATTTTCCGAAAGCGTGCACGGTCTCCGGCACTTGGCGCACGTGTCTGAACGGCAGCAGGCTTTATGTTCTTGAACTCATCGCTGATCACAATATCGAGTATGCTTTGCGTGTTCGAGATATTATCAAATTCAGCATTGGGTTGGCATTCTTCGCGCAAAGTGGTCAATACAGAATGCTTTTTGATTCGAATAAATGGCGCATTTCCAACCAAAAATTCAACCTCATCGTTAACCTGGGCTTCTTTCCACCAACTTGCATTTTTGGCAGGCGTTAGCGTTGCCAACGAATTTATAACGTGAAGCGCGTCAACATTTAGGTCTTGAGCGGAAGGCCCTAGTGACTGATACCGGAGCTTTTTCTTGGTAAATACGCCGTCTGAATCAACTTGATAAGCTGCCTGATATTGGCCGTCTTCATGGCTTTCTAGCGTCTGCCAAGTATTAACCGACGTTTCAGGAAGTGATACCTGAAAGGTACGAATAATTTCAGAAATTTCAAACTGAACCTTTACATCAAGCTCTTCAGGAAAGTGAATTTTCGACGGAAGTCCTCCGGTAAACGTCACTAAAAAGGGTAAACTCATCGCGGCCTGCGTTTTCGGATCAATTTCATCGCGGTAGGTTCGCGAAATATTTCGCAACTGCATACTAACGAGAGTGTTGCTCGGCGCTATTTCAAGTACATGCACACATAAACGGCTATCAAGGTGATAAACCATTGGCTCACTGGAGACGGGGCTTATTAAACCATCCAAGCTGAGAGCGTATGCTAAGCGGTCATGTTTGCGCCAAATCACATTTGGCAGCGCCTCTGATTTAGGCAAACTTGCGCTAATGATCGACCGAATGCGATCATCTTGGGCACGGCCCAACCAAAACCCGACAATCAAAGCGACCACTACCATCACAATCGCTGTCAAAAGCAATGGCCGCCCCCACCCATTCTGCCCCGTTACTTGCATAGATAAACGATCGCTTTCAATATAGTCGTATTAGTGAGTAAGTATTCTAATTTTCAAGTTCGAGATGTCAGTCAAAACACAATCTAACTTCTCTATTTACATTAACAAGCGTATCCAGACGCTCGAAAGAGGAAAAACTCGCTAACCGCAAAGAAGCTACTTCTTGTTGGGGACATTTAGGAATTATTCGTCGGCTACTGCAACTACCACCGAATAGACTGACGACACCGCAACCAATAGTTTTAATAACGGAATTCGCCACATTTGCTATTCCAAGACATGAATCAAGCTTCAAAGCTACCTTAAGTGAGCCGTTAGGACCGGTTAACTTATTCACTAATGATGCTGCAAGCGTTGCCTCAATCTCGTTATTTTCAATCGGACTGAGTTGCGCATCAACCCGAGCTTTCAGTTCATCTTTTAACAACACCAACTCACCCTCTAATGCGATATTAACGACAGCCACATCAACACCAGCAGAAGCTGCTCCACCTATCCTTGCATAAGGTCCCACCTCTAAACTAAGTGAATTTTGAGCAAGATCGCCAGATAGCTCAAGCCCTAATTCGGCTGTGGCACTCCCACTTACGGTCACCGGGTAACCGCCTAACGGGAACACTCTTTCTTTTTTGTAGGTTTTTGCCGTAACAGGAAAAGCTTGTTCAGTATTTAAAGAGGATTGCGTATATATCGTTACGTCGAGCGCTTTAATAGATTGATTAAATGCTTGGTCACTTTGATTCTCGGGTGAGGTTGGAATAACGTTAGCCTTTGTCACAAACTCAGCGATCGTAATACGTTCTCCAAATATCGTAAGCGGCACGGTTGCATTCAAATCCGCAAGCGCGCCATCAGATTCAGTGATAAACGAGTTTTGACTTACGTTCAACGCAAGTGATAGATAGCGTCCGCCCCAAAGTTTATCGAACTGTTTAGTGTATTCAGTAGGTCGACATTCATCTGGCTCTAACGGCTTTAATTCGCCAGTTGTTTGGTCGATTGCAGGGTCGGTATCTTCGGCTACGATATTCAAATCAAGCCAGATTTCCGAGTCATCTTCAGCGCGTTCTGCTAGCTCATCAGTAATGCCATCGACCAATTCATCGTTAACAAATCCATCTTCATATTCATCGAATTCATCGTTACGATCTAGTTTAACCCGCACAAAATGAACGGTATCAGGGCCAAGATCTCTGCTTACAATATCTCGTATATTGATCGAATCAATCAGCCCAGAATCATCGATATCTTCTTCGAATTTTATTTCGACATCATTATTAATCGCGCCAGGAATAAGAAAATCAAGTTCTACAATATTAGATTCATCCGGATAGATCTCTTGCGAAACCTCGTATTCATAATTCCCATCGGCGCCCGAGGCTGCGTCCCAGACCAGCAACGGGTAATCATTAACCACTTCAACTCCATCAACAACAGAGACAGTTACGAGATCAGCATAGGCGTTTATTGTTAAAGGATTAGCACCACTTAAAAACAACTCAATACTCGCACCAAAATCGTAATTAGTCGTGTCAATTACGGGGGTAATATCCCCAGTTTCTGGGTCTATAAAATCTATTGCGTCTAGAGGATCGCCGTTGAGGTCTAACGAAATACTGTCAGCAAATACATCCAAGACCATATTGTCATCATAGTCCACACTCGCAACAACGACATCAGGACGCTCGGTGTTTTCATTCGAAATGGATAAAAGCACCACTGAGTCTTCATCCAGGAAGTTATCATCTTTGTTTAATTCAGTGACCGTACCCTGCGGGTCAATAATGGGCGTTAAATACCATTCAGACTCGTCTCTACTTTCAAGCGGAATAATTGCTTTAATGCTGTAATCATGTGCGCCTTGTTTGACGTTAGGGATAACATAGTCATCACCAAAAAATAACACTCTAATCTCATCAAGCTCTGCATCGGCATCTTTCTTACTAATTAGTGCATAAACCACCGGCATATCTGTGTACGCTTGTGTCGACCGAATAGTGGTGTTAAGAGCTATCTGATGGCCTGCGTTAGGCGTCTCGGTGGACACCTTCACCCCAACCGCTTCTAGATTTCCAGCTGAACTGACATTCCCGCCAGAAGCATCATCACCGCCACCGCCCCCGCCACAACCTGCAAGAATAAAAAAAAGACCAACTAACAGACTCGACTGAATAGGTAAATGCGGCACGGCTTCCTTCCTTAATAAAAAAGGTGAATGACGGTCAAAAGTGTGGGACGCGAGACGCCTAGATCAATGTTTACGTAGACCAAAGTCACGAGTCATAAAACGTCTTTGAGATATCGACAATCCTAATATCACGCGAAACGTTAAACGACCGTAACACTAAGCAAACAAGCAAACTAATGCTCTTGCAAAATGAACGCGATAACGCAAAGTACCATAAGTATCTAATTAATATGCGCAAAGCTTCTATTTTTTACCGAACAGTAGCGAGCGCGCACTATTATGTTCATATTATTCAATTGAATAATGGCCGTCAATGACTATTCTGTCGCTCTGTGCGTCGAGCTTTGTGCTAGATCTAGAAGTTCACGTAACGCAACCGAAAACATAGAAAAATCGTGCTCGGATGTTGCTTTAATTTCTGTTGTGGTTTGTTGCCAACGCGCGACCAATTCCGGGTGTGTATCCACCCACAGCGTTACATGCTCCACTTCATTAGTTGGCGCATCTGGCATTGCAAGCAATGCCGCGGTAATCGAGCGTTGCTGCCATTCCAGATCTTCACGGAACGCCTCTCTTGCTAAGGCCTGCCAGTACGAATTCGGCTTTAGCCTATGGATTTGCTGTTCAAACCAATTCAAGTCTAACCGCTCACCTAAGGCATAATAAAGCTTCACAACCCTTTCAAGCTCATCTCCTGTGTTTGCCTCAATAATACCGAGTGCAGCATAAATAAACGGTGCACCGGCGATAAAACGCGCAAGCTCTGCATCAACGCCCGCCTCAACTAGCTCATCAAATCGTTGTTGCCAAAACGTAGATACCGCTCCATTTAAAAAGCTGGATAATCGCTCAGAAATATATTCGACATCCTTTTTGAAGCGTGCTTGATCATTGGTAATATGCATTTCACTGCGACGATTACGAATTAACCAGCGGCAGGCGCGTCGAATCAACGCAGTGAGTTCCGACATCATCTCCAATTGCAGCATTGCCGGCACTTTATGATCGAGCGCTTCGACGCGCGCCCACCATTTATCAAGCTGAAATACGTCCTTCGCTATAATATATGCCCGAGCAATCACCGGATCGGTTGCGCCCGTCGACGTTGAAAGCCGATCCACAAAGGTAATGCCCATGTGGTTCACCATGTCATTTGCAACTTTTGTAGCGATAATTTCCTTACGAAGTTGATGCTTTTGTATATCTTCGCGGTAGGTATCGACCAGTCGCTTCGGAAATACCGACTCTACTTCTCGTGCTAAACCCTCATCATTAACTAATTCATCCACATTTAAGCTTTCTTTTAATTCGCCTTTGACATACGAAATCAATACCGAAAGCTCCGGTCGGGTTAAACCCGTACCTCTTGATTTGCGCTCAATAAAACTCTCGTCTTCAGGCAAGTATTCTAGCGCGCGATTTAATTTGCCTTCGCCTTCCATATGACTCATTAAGCGGCGATACTCTTCCAATCGGGGCACCACATCATGACAAGCTAAGCTCAATGCCTGCGTTTGACGGTAATTATGCTCAAGTACATGTGCCGCAACGTCTTCCGTCATCTCCGCTAACAGACGGTTACGGTCGTCGGCGCTTAAATCGCCGCGAGCCATAACTTGATCAAGTAATATTTTTATATTGACCTCGTGGTCTGAACAATCGACGCCTGCCGCATTATCAATAAAATCAGTATTGAGACGACCGCCATTAGCCGAGAACTCGATACGACTCAATTGCGTCATGCCCAAATTACCGCCCTCACCGATCACTTTTACGCGTAACTCTGTCGCATTGACCCGTAAACTGTCATTCGCGCGGTCTCCCACCTCTGTGTTGGTTTCAGCTTCGGCTTTCACATATGTACCGATACCACCGAACCATAACAAATCAGTATCCATTTTAAGTAAGCTGTTGATCAGTGCTAACGGCGACATCGCGTTGTCACTCACGCCAAGCATGGCTTGAATTTCTGGGCTCAGTGGAATTGACTTAGCCGAGCGATCGAAAATACCGCCACCCTTTGAGATGAGTGCGTGGTTATAATCAACCCAACTTGATCGCGGCAAGGCAAACAATCGTTTTCTTTCTGCAAAGCTCGTAGCTGTATCGGGATCAGGATCGAGGAAAATATGCATGTGGTTAAATGCTGCGGTAAGGCGGGTCTTATCGGACAACAGCATACCGTTTCCGAACACATCACCCGCCATATCCCCAACGCCTAAACAGGTAAATGGTGACGTTTGTATATCGTGCCCCATTTCGCGAAAATGACGTTGCACAGATACCCAAGCACCCCGCGCCGTAATACCCATCCCTTTATGATCATAACCCTGACTACCCCCCGATGCGAAAGCATCGCCTAACCAGTGGCCACGCTCAATTGAGATAGCATTCGCAATATCTGAAAAGGTCGCCGTGCCTTTATCCGCCGCCACCACTAAATAGTAATCATCCTCGTCGTGCCGAACCGTATATTCAGGCGAAATAACACGTTCATCAACCAGGTTGTCCGTCAGATCTAGCAGGCCAGAAATAAAGAGCTTGTAGCAAGCAATGCCTTCCTCCATAAAGGCGTCGCGATCATCTTTTGGCAATTTTTTCGCGACAAATCCACCTTTGGCACCCACTGGAACAATCACCGCATTTTTAACTTGCTGCGCCTTCACTAAGCCCAAAACTTCGGTACGATAATCTTCATTACGATCGGACCAACGTAGCCCGCCACGCGCAACTTTGCCACCTCGCAAATGCACGCCCTCAATCCGCGGACTGTAAACAAAAATTTCAAACATGGGCACGGGAAGCGGCACGTCAGGAATACGCGAAGGCATCAACTTAAACGATATATACGGTTTGGGCTGGCCAGCCTCGTCAGTTTGATAATAATTGCAACGTAAGGTTGCGTTAATAAGCGACACATAAAGGCGTAGGATTTTATCTTCAGTTAAGCTTGGCACGTTATCTAGGGCCGCTACAAAATCGCTCTCTACTTGCGTAAAAAGTGCATCGCGTTCGGCGTTTGGCTCGGGATTAAAGCGTAATGTGAATAAGCGCAACAAGAGGCTCACAATACCTCCGTTCCCTATCAAGGTATCAGCAATCGCTTCCTGCGAATTTGAGACACGAATTTGCTGCATATAACGGGCATAAGAGCGCAGCACACCAACACTACGCCAGTCCAAGTAAGACGACATCAACAGGCGATTAAATCGATCGTTCTCAGCCTCCCCCGACCAAACTTTTCGAAACATCGGTTCAAACAGCACCGGTAACGCGTCCAAATTTACGGCAGAATCAAGCGCATTGCACAGGGTAAAATCCTGAAGATAAACCACTTTTCCATCAACATCCGAAGTGCGATATGGCGTTTCGCCTATCACTTTTAACCCCATATTCTCGAAGATGGGTAGCACCTCAGATAAAGGCATGGCTGCGTTTAAATGATAGGTCTTTAAATGGAAATAATTCTCCGGTTCGCGGGTATCTGTGTAAAAGCTCATATCGAGCTCGTGTTCATCATTTACCACGGCTAGCTTGCAAATGTCCTCAGCGGCCTGAAGCGCGGAGTACGACTCACGATATGAGGCGTTAAAAGCGTTTCGAAAGCGATGCACAAAATCAACAGCTTTTTTTGGTGCATGACGCGCAGTCAGCGCTTTTTCTAAATTTTCCTGCCACGACTGAATCAGCTCACTAATTTGTGCCTCGAGGCGCTGTGCGTCAATCGAGAGACCGACGTTATCTTCAACCTTGATCGAAAATTTTGTTCGCGCTAGGGCTGACTCTGACAAGTAGGTTGAAAACTCGATATCAACACCTGGAATTTCTTGCATTAACAGACGCCCAATTTTCTGGCGAACATCGGTGTTATAAAGCTCCCGCGGCACATGCACTAAGGCGGTCACGAAGCGCCCAAAAGCGTCTTGGCGCACAAACAAACTTACTTGGCGCCGTTCCTGAGCGTAGAGCGTCGGCATGATCGAATCGTGCAATTGCTCGGCCGTAAGCTGAAACAACTCATCACGCGGGAATACCGCCAAGATTTGATCATACTCTTTACCGCTATGATCGCGAGGGTCAAAGCCCGACAAAGATCGTGCCGCCTCAACTTTTTTGCGGATAAAGGGAATATTAATCGGTGATTCGTTAAACACACGTGCCGTATACAACCCAAGAAAACGACGCTCACCCACGACCTTTCCGTTCTCATCAAAACGTTTAACGACGACATAGTCGGCATGAGCGGGACGATGCACAGGCGAACGTTGCGAAGATTTTGCAAATAAAAATAGCGAAGGGTTCAAAATATGGTTGGTGACGTGCTCGGGCAAGTCTGCCATGGCAATACTCGGTATACTGTTGAAGCCAGCTTTGAATAGTCCGAGCCGCGAGTCATCAACGCGCACCAGGTGCGGGCGACCATCAACATCGGTAATGTCATACTCAACATAGGCTAAAAAGGTAAAACTATTTTCTGCTAGCCAGGCTAAGAACTTTATGGCTTCCACACGTTCATGATCGTCACACGCACACATTTCTCCTGCTTCGAGCGCGACCTGAATATTATTTACTTCCGCGAGCATGGCGGGATAATCAGCAACCGTTAGCCCAACACTTGCCAGGGTTTTTGAGAGGTTTTCAGAAATCTCTTTCAATTCTGCTTCATTGTCGCGCCGGTCTACCTCCACGTATATTAAGGCCTCGGCACAATCTTCAGCCCCTGTATCATGCGCATTAATTAGGCTTAGGCTGTTAGCACTTCGTTTGGCATAGAGAATGCCATGCTGAATGCTATGGATGCGCAATTTTAAATCATTAAGAACCATGCGCACTGAGTCGACCAAAAAAGGCATATTTTTGACGACGATAGAAATGGTCGTGTTACCCGAGTTGGCCACCCCTCGCAATGCCGAGCCAGCAGTGTTAAATGACACTTTATTACTCACCTCAACTTTCGCATCGGCTTTGCCATAACTGGCATAAAACTTAAATAACTCATCGAAGTAATTAGCCAAGTCTTTTTCTGTGCAGCCTTGAAAATCACCAACATACGCACCATCAAGAAATTGCGCGGCGAATTTTTTTAAAATGGAGGGCTCCGCAACGCAGACATGCGTATCAATCGCGTCCTGAATAGTGTTGATCAACGTTGCTTTATTCAGAGGGTTCACTGAAGTCATAATTACGTGCTCTATCCTTTGTACGAAAATAATGATTTGCCATTAGAATGGCTGAAGAGTCGATGGTTATTTTTAATTTTGAGACAAGGTACTCGCTCTAATGCTGCGAATTAAGAATAGTTCATTACCTAGAAATTGCGTATTAAGCCACCATGAATTAGCTTTAACGGCCGCTGCGTTAGCGGCTTAGCATCAAAATTCGTAATACAGGTTAATTTTATGAGCACCCGCCAAGCATTCGAGCAACTTAAGAACGCATTATCGCAATCAATTATTGGTCAAGAGCACTTAGTTGAGCGTTTACTTATGAGCCTGCTCGCGGACGGTCATTTGCTTGTTGAGGGCGCTCCAGGCTTAGCCAAAACGAAAGCGATTAAAGCACTATCAGATAACATAGAGGGTAATTTTCAACGCATTCAATTCACACCAGATTTGCTACCCTCTGATATTACAGGCACTGAAATTTACCGCATGGAGGAGGGCCAATTTCACTTCCAGAAGGGACCGATTTTTCACAATCTTATTTTAGCTGACGAAATAAACCGCGCCCCAGCTAAAGTTCAGTCAGCTTTACTAGAGGCGATGGCAGAACGTCAGGTTAGTGTCGGGAAAAACACGTTTGATTTAGATGAGCTCTTTCTGGTTATGGCGACACAAAACCCGATTGAGCAAGAAGGCACCTACCCGTTGCCAGAGGCCCAGTTAGACCGCTTTCTGTTGCATGTCGTCATTGGTTACCCGAATGCGGAGGCCGAGCAAGCGATCTTGCGATTAGCACGCAATGAAATTCAAAGCATTGAAGCGCCAGCTTCAATGCGCATAAGCCAAGCCGACATTTTCCAAGCAAGAAAAGAAACGCACGCCTTGCACATGGCCGAAGCGGTTGAAAAATATATTGTACAACTCACCATGGCGACCCGTCAGCCAGAAGCCTATAGTCCCGACTTAGCCCGCTGGTTGGATTTTGGCGTGAGCCCACGCGGCACGATTGCGTTGGACCGCTGCGCGCGAGCCTATGCGTGGCTGCAAAATAAAGACTTTGTGAGTCCAGATGACGTAAGAGCAGTTGTACATGACGTATTTCGACACCGCGTCATCCTTAGTTTTGAAGCGGAAGCGGAAGGCAAAACAGCCACCGATGTCATTGCGTCGATCATTAACGCTGTGCCGGTCGCTTAAGGTCTCGCTGGGTGCCCATATTTAACAAATTCCTCGACCGACTTAGCAGCCTTGTAGGCATAGCCAATACGGGAGATCAAATTAGCGGCGATGGTAACAGTGAATTAGAGGGCCAAAACGGCGTCTACATTCAGCTAACGGACTTGGTATCATTGCGTTGGCAGGCAAAGAGCTTAGCTTTACCTAAAGCACGAACTGTCTCGCGCCCTCAATCAGGTTCGCATCATTCGCGGTTCCGAGGGCGCGGTATGGAATTCTCTGAGGTCAGGGTTTATCAGCCTGGGGATGACGTGCGAAGCATTGATTGGCGCGTGACCGCACGACGGCAAAAGCCGCACACCAAACTCTTTGATGAGGAACGAGAGCGGCCGGTTTTGATTGTGTGCGACCAAAGCCAAAACATGTTTTTTGGCAGCCAGGTGCAATTTAAATCCGTGTTAGCGGCACGCATTGCCGCACTGTTTGCTTGGACCACCCTCGCCCATAACGACCGTGTCGGTGGCATTGTGTTTTCAAACAAGGGGCACGAGGAAATTCGCCCTGCGCGCAATCGCAAAAATATACTGCGCTTACTCAGCACGATTGAACGCTTCAATCATCAGCTGAAAATTGAAGCACTCGACACAAACAACACGGCAACCTCTGAAGCCATGGTTAATCATTTAAGTAATGCGCTCGCCGAAACTGCACGCGTTGCGAAGCCGGGCACACTGGTCATACTAATTAGTGATTTGTTGCAACTCGATGATAACTGCGAAACCCATTTGGCGAACATTTCGCGTCATAACCAAGTACTGATGATTCAAACAACTGACGCGCTTGAAGCCATCCTCCCTGAAAAAGGCACCTATCCAATCAATGTTGAAGCAGGTCAACAGGTATTAAATACCTCAGATAGCCAGTTAGTTAAAGAATTTACCCAGTGGCGAGCACAGCAGAATGATCGCATTGATCAAACGGCAAAACGCCATCGGGCAAGTCTGATGCGCATTCAAACTGATGAAGACCCAAGCGTTTCTTTACGCCAAGTTATTCAGGCCGTGGGGCGATAGCATGAACCCAGAAATGCTCATATCTCAACTGCGTAATGTGCATGGACCGGAAGCAATTGGGCAATGGCCCCCCGCGATCGGTTGGTGGCTATTGGCGATCTTAATCATTGCGACGGTTTGCAGCATCGCCATGTTATTGCGTCAGCGCTACCTCAAAAACTATTGGAAGCGCTCAGCCCAGCGAGACCTAGCAGCACTCACTGAGTTACCCGATGATAAACGTGCCGATGCGGTGGCGGCGTTTGTTCGACGTGTGCTTGCGCACATCAAGCAGGATCAATCACTTTTAAACGTGCAGGGTGAATCGTGGCTTAACTTGTTAAAAGACAACATTCCGGCACTCGATGAAGCGGAGCTGACGGTGCTTGGCGAAGCGCGCTACATGCCCGCCCCGCCCACCACACCACCCAGTATCTTTTCGAAACTGGCGGCTTGGGTGAAACGCGTATGAGCTTAACCTCTATCTGGCAGTTATTGACGGATGTGACGTTTGTCTGGCCACTGATTGCACTTGCGTGGCCGATTCCCCTGTTATTGCGCAAGCAACTGCGGGCAAACCATAGTACTCGAACAAATATTGCCCCCAGCATTCCTATATACAGCCAGGCCGTTGCCGCGGGTGTGGTGCGCAGCTCATTGCAACAAAACACCTCGAAGATAACACCCATTATTTTACTAACCATTTGGACCCTGCTGGTCATCAGTGGCATGCGACCACAGTTTATTGGCGATCAAGTTGATGTACCTCTCACGGGCCGGGACATTATGTTAGCCATTGATATATCACCAAGTATGCAAGAAGAAGATATGCCATTAAATGGCAGAGCGGCGACCCGTTTAGACGTGGTGAAATCTGTTGTGAGCGATTTTATCGAACAGAGAGAAAGTGATCGAGTTGGGTTAATTTTGTTCGGTTCAGCACCTTATATTCAAGCACCTTTATCCTTCGACAAACAGACCGTAAATACACTGCTTCAAGAAGCGTTTTTGGGCATGGCCGGTCAGGCCACCGCCATCGGTGACGCCATCGCCCTAGGCGTTAAACGCTTGCGTCAACGTCCAGCTGAAAGCCGCGTTTTGATTTTACTTTCAGACGGTGCCAATACCGCGGGTGAGGTACCGCCCCTAAAGGCAGCTCAGCTCGCGCAACAAGACAATATCAAAGTGTATACCGTGGGCATTGGGGCAGACGAAATGCTGCGCCGCAGTTTCTTTGGCGCTCGACGCGTGAATCCATCGGCAGATTTGGATGAAACCATGCTAACCGACATTGCCACCACAACCGGCGGTCAATATTTCCGTGCCCGCAATGAATCAGATCTTTTAAAAATTTATGAACAAATAAACCAGTTAGAACCTGTTGAGCGGGAATCTCGAACCTATCGCCCAAGCAAAGCCCTTGCACACTACACGTTAATTACCGCTTTCATCCTTTATTTTATGACACTTATCTTCAAAACCCTCGTGCTACCTGCCCTCAATGCACGCAATACGAGTACATCACCATGAGCGAGTTGATGGGCTCCCTAGCGCAGTTTCATTTTATACGCCCACAGCTTTTGTGGCTACTGCTTCTGCTGCCTGTCATTGCATGGTTGCTTCGCAAAACAATTAATACCGCGAATAATTGGCCGCGTTATATATCGGCAACCTTACTTCGTCATTTAACAAGTGCGAGCGGCGTCAATAGCCCGAAGAAATCGAACAGCAGTTGGCTGATAATATTGGTCGCGCTTATCACTTTAGCCGCGGCCGGTCCGACCTGGAAACAGAAATCTCAGGAGATTCATCAAATTAACGATAGCCTCGTTATTGTACTCGATCTTTCTATCTCAATGCTGGCGAACGATACCGCACCGAGTCGCCTGGTACGAACCAAACAAAAACTCCAAGATTTATTAACCAAACGTAAAGAAGGCAATACCGCTCTGATCGCGTTTTCTGGCGATAGCCACGTCGTTACACCACTAACCGATGACATACAAACCATTTCAGCAAACTTACCGGCCCTTGATCCGTTTTTAATGCCGGTTGTTGGGGCGCGGCCCGACTTGGCAATTGCCCAAGCAATCGATTTGTTAGATCAAGCCAACATCTCCCAAGGGCGAATTATTATGCTTACGGACGGTGTATCAAGCGCACAGGCTGAACGCATCACCGACGCGCTCGCAAGCACCCCCCATTCATTGAGCATTCTCGCCGCGGGTACCAGCGAGGGGGGACCTATTCCCATCCCCGAGCGAGGCTATTTAAAAGATCAAGGTACTGTTGTAATACCCAAAACTGACTTTGCCCAACTCGCTGCATTGGCCAGTGCAAGTAACGGCCAAATGTATGCCATGTCTCTTGATGAACGCGACCTCGATGCGATCGATGCATCGGGCGCGCTGCGTATTAAAAATGTCGAAGCCAAGCAAGAAAAACAGTCGGCTTTATTTGATCAGTGGGAAGACATGGGTTATCTGTTAATGCTGCTCATTTTACCGTTAAGCCTATTCGCTTATCGTCAGGGGGCTGTCTTGCTTGTCGTGCTATTTTTGAGTTTTCCGCATGAACAAGCAGAAGCCTTTGACTGGAGGGATTTGTGGCAAACAAAAGATCAGCAGGGTCAAGCCGCGTTTGATGCGGGCGACGCAAAAACCGCTGCCGAATTGTTTCAATCACCTCCGCACAAAGCACAATCATTTTACCAAACGGGGGACTATGAAAACGCAGAAAAACTATATGCTGATGCACTGGCTAACAAGGCGTTAACTAATCCGGATCTGATTTATAACTTAGCCAATACGCAGGCCAAGTTGGGCAAATATGAAGACGCCCTCACTAACTATGAAAAAGCGCTGGGAGAAGATCCAAACCACGAAGATGCCGCACATAACAAAGCGATTGTTGAACAACTTCTCGATCAGCAGCAGCAACAAGATGGCGAGAACGGCGAGAACGGCGAGAACGGCGAGAACGGCGAGAACGGCGAGAACGGCGAAAATGCTGACAATGAAAGTACTGATCAGCAAAATCAGTCGCAACAAGATGGCGATCAGAAGCAAGGCGAGAATCAAAATAATGATAACGCTGAGTCACAAAATTCTGACCAGCAAAATCCTGAACAATCCGAACAACAAAACTCAGACCCAAATCAAGAACAGCAAGACGCGAATCAAAACTCGCAAGGCAACGATAGCGAGCAAGAATCAGAGGACGCCTCAAGCCAAGCTCAACAAGCCGAGGCATCTGAACAGAATGAAGAGCAAGAATCGCAATATGCTGAGCAAGTCGCTCCCGAATTAGACGCACTTAGCGATGAGGAACAGCAATCATACGAGCAATGGATGCGTCGGGTGCCCGACGACCCTTCTGGTCTATTGCGACGAAAATTTGAATACCAAGCTCGAGAACGAAGTCGTACCGAGAATGAAGCAGGAGAACCTTTGTGGTAGCGCATTTGTTTGTTAAACCAAGTGTATTGATCATGCTGATAGCGTTGTGCGTGTCTGCAAATGCTTTCGCACAAAAAACAGAGATATCAGCAAGCGTTGATCGCAACAAGCTCTACGAAAACGATACGCTTACCCTAACGGTTATCGCAAATACAGAAGTTGAGTTAAGCTTTGGCGGTATACTCAACTTTGGCCGCAACCAAATTGAAGCACCCTCGTTTAAAGGGCTTGAAGACGATTGGGAAGTGCTGGATCGTCAGCAAAATTATAATATGTCCTCTGTTAACGGCCGTTCTACCAGCCAAATTACGTGGCGTTACATCCTTGTGCCAAAGCGTGTCGGCAGTTTAATAATTCCGGCAGCAGAATACGGCGACGGTCAAAGTAGTCCGCTCACGGTAGAGGTCTTGCCTGGGACCGCGCCAAAAGATGCAAACAACCCACCGGTTACCTTCCTTGAAGCCGAGGTCAACAAGCCTAGCGCCTATGTGCAGGAACAAATCACCTATACCTTGCGCATTTATTCGCTGGGCCAAGTATCAAACGGCGATATGTCCGCACCGACGCACCCCGACGCAATTGTCGAGTCAATGGGCGATACGAAAAAATACTACCGCATGGCGTTCAATAACCGCTATGAAGTGCATGAACGAACCTATCTTATTTTTCCACAAAAAAGTGGTGTATTAACATTAGCATCGCAAAGTTTTGCGGGCACAATTGTCGACCCAAGCAGTCGTCGGCGGATGCGCGCGCGCGAGCGTTCAAATGAGGTCTCGGTCGATATTAAATCGCCACCCGCTGAGTATACCGGTGGTACTTGGTTACCTGCGGCGGCACTGTATTTAGCCGAAAGCTGGGATAATGAATCGAAAGAAGTATTCGTGGGTGATTCTATTACACGTACAACTACGCTTTCAGCGCTCGGCCTGCTAGGTTCCGCGTTACCACCATTGCCAGAACTTGCCCCCAAAGGATTTAAGACCTACCCCGATAAACCGCAACTAAATTCCATAGAACATGCCGAAGGGGTGCAATCCCAACGTGCTGAAACGACGGCATTCGTGGCCATTAGCCCAGGTGAAACGACCCTACCCGAAATTAAAATCCCATGGTGGGATACGGTCAATAATGTTGAACGCGTCGCTGTGCTACCCGCTCGGACGATTCAAGTACTGCCCCTCGCATCTGAGCCGGCCAACTCAACAGCTGGCTCATCAACGCAAACTAATCAAGCGTATCAGGCGCCAGCGGTCGTGGACACACAGCCAGCACCTAACGCTGAACAGACAGGAGAAGAAAGCACTGATCAAGAGGAAATTCTCAAGGCCTCACTAAACCCTGCCACTGATAATACGACTTGGTATTTATTAATTACACTGTTGTGCTTTGGCTGGGCCTTAAGCGTATACCTGCTGCTTAAACGCTTAGCCCATGTGTCAGCGAATCAGCAGTCTAAGGATAAAAACAATGAACGCGACCTTGAAAGCGATTCGCTCTTTATGGCCGCCATTGAAGCAATAAAATCAGACGGAGTGGACCCCTCTCAATCAATTTGCCGCTGGTTGGCAAGCAAGCAAACGAGCGTGTCCAGCGGTGTTGCCTATACGCTTGCTGAACTGCGACATAATCATTCAGCATTGTTTGATGCGCTGCGTGAATTAGAGCAAGCGAACTATGCACAAACCGACACGAACGTTGAGACGGCTAATCAAGAAGCGCTGCGCACTGAATTGGAACGCTTACTCCGTTCTATCCACAAGCAAAATAAAACAACGCAAGCAAAACACGATAAACTGGCATTGAAACCTTTTTACCCGAATTAACGTGAAACACGTTTAGGCTCGTTGAGGAAAATACGCTTTGAATTGTCACGCACAATGCGGCGCATGCTGCATTGCACCGCAAATCACCAGTGCCCTGCCCAATATGCCGATGGGCAAACCCGCTGGTGTTCGCTGTGTTAATTTAGGGGATGATCTGCGCTGTCAGGTGTATCTCGATCGTCCAGACGTTTGCAAAGGCTTTACCGCCGAGGAAATGACCTGCGGTACATCACACGAAGCAGCCATCTTGCTTATCAGCGATCTGGAAACAAGGACCGCTCATTAGCCTGCATTTGCGTTCAGGCGCTTTACTTGCGGGTACAGACGCGCCAAACACCTAACACAGAAAATATGCATTCTTTATTGCCTGTCTCAATATCCGGTCGGGCTACGGTACGGCCAATACCGCACAATTACATAGATCGGCACTTTCAAAAGCCGTGTAATCACCGGCCTCTAAACCTGGTACGGGAAATAGCCGTACCGTGAGCGGTTTATTTAACCGATACGCCATCGTTCCTGTGTCACGCATTAAGGCAGCGATTTCATTCAACCCAGTATCACCCGGAATTGGCACGGTATCTAAACCGATACCGCATACGGCACTGAAAGTAAGCAAAGCTCGAATATCAAACTGCGCTTTCTTGCTGCCTTCGGCCAAGCCCGTGTCTTCGGTTAACGCTAACATAAGACCTGAAAACCCAACTAGTTCAGCACCCTCTATCGATTTGAAAACGCGCGTCAGTAAAGAAGAGGCTTCGACGGTTCCCGCGGCGCCAAAATATGGCACCCCCATTTCTTCATATACCTCTACCATGCTTGCGCAGTCTTTAGACGGTGCCGCTGAGCTATCAAAGCCTGCAAACTTATAGCGATCAGCGACCGGTGATCGCGAAATTATTTCACTAATCGTCGATACGTGGTACTGCAATGCCTGACTCATGAGCGCATGGTAGTTTCGATACCGCTCTGCATGGCTTGATGATACCTCAGTACGATTTTGTTCTTTTAAAACATGCACTAATAGATCTGGGGTTTCGAGCCCAATAACAAAACGGTCATCTAATGCGGCATCATGATAACTTGCCGGAAAATAGGGAATCAGCGGCTCGCAATTAAAGTTCACCGTAAAATTGAAATTGCCCTCGCCACGCTCAGTAATTTGGCTGATATCTAAAACGGTCTGTGCTGCATGTTCGATCAGTGTGTTATCGAGCATACCGGTTTCATCCGAACTAACATTCACGCAAACGTTACATAAATCACCAAACGCCTTAATCAATCTTGGTAACAGGCTTACTTCATGAGCAGTCTTTGCCTCGCCAATTGCAAACCGAACGCGCACCCCAGTCTTATTGAGCGTGGTTAGCAACGCACTGATGTACTGCAAATCAGCATGCGCCGTGTTGTATGATTCGGTATTCAAATACTCACCAAATGCGTTAGTGACAATCCTCACCGATTGCACTGTATAGCCGTTATCTTGAAATTGCATGGACAGCGAGGTTAAAAAGGAGGAGGCCTTTTCGAGGGTATCGGCCCACGTATTACGATCAGGTTGCAAGCTCAAAAATGTCGTAATTGTCCTAATTTTGCAAAGTGTTTTGTCTTCATAAGTCACGATGGTCATCACTCACTAAATGGGTCATTTTTCGTATAAATTAGTTTAAAAAAGTGTCAGGTTAGCGAAACGCTTCTGTCGCCAATTAATAAGCTAACGCATTGATTTTCTCTTGTCTAACCACGAGTCATGACAATGGTTAAACTTACTTCTTTTTAAAGAAAAATCTGTACTTGCGTGCCATATTACAGGTAAAAAAAAACCGGTAAAAACCGGTTTTTTTGATCTGCAGCGTATAGCCTACAAATTCATCGTTTCAACCAAAATCGCTTTGATAACAAAGCCTGCACAGCCAAGCCCTAGCGCTAGAAATAAGGCGGTGGTTCCCATCTTACCAGCGTTTGATTTCTTAGCTAAATCCCAAACAATGTACCCCATGTAGGCGATCAAAAGTGTAATACTTATAGCCAAAAACCATTCTTCAAATACTGCTAAAGACATACTGCTCTCTCTATGGTCACTAAACAACGCGACGTATTTTAATGGATATTGATCAGATAACCAATCAAAGTCGTTATAAAAAGCGTAAAGAGTTGTTAATCTCGGTTATATAAAGCAGTCAGTTTTTGCGGGCTATCCCCAACAAAATATCGATAACGAAGCCGCCACATTAATAAAATCGTGCGCCACACGCCATTTTTTTGCCAACGACGCGACGAAGTCTCAACTTTTTCTGCCAAACAAACGGGAGGCACATGCCGCTTTAAGCGTTTTGATAACTCGACATCTTCCATAAGGGCCTGATTCGGTAATCCGCCGACCGCCTGAAGCAACAGTTTGTTAACAAAGATCGCCTGATCACCTGTCGCAATGCCCGTTAAACGGGATCGCTGGTTCATAAACCAAGCAACGACATGCATCATGGGCGCGCAGTCTTCTTCAAACTTAACGTTAAAACGACCCCAGCATTTTTGATCGTTGTTATTTACCCCCCGCAACTCACGCGCAAAAATCGCCTCTACGTTTGCAGGTAGAAGCGTATCCACATGAAGAAAAACGACATAGGGCGCAATCGCTTTTGCCAGCCCAAGCGATTGTTGAGCTGATCGGCCTTTCTGTGATTCAAGCATACAGACATTAGCAAATGAGGAAGTGGCATGCTGCATTAATTCTCGGCTTTGGTCAGTAGATCCGCCATCTACAAAAATCCATTGCCAAACTCCTTGCTGAAGAAGCTTTGCATGATGTGAAAAGAAACGTGGCAGCACCACGGCCTCGTTATAAATAGGCACAACCACAGATACTTGATAAGTTGTTTGAGCCGACCCAGTGCCTGCTTTTTTTAACAAGTCGGACACTTAATCGAGCGCTCCACCGCAGCTGCTGCCCTGCCCCGCCGTGCAACCGTAACAATGGTCTGCAACTACAATAGACTCGCCGACCAGGTTACGCGTCAACAAATCAGAAATATGCGTCGTCTGTTTCGCGATTTTATCGCTCGCGATTAAATAAGCATTTGTCGTGTCTGCTGGGGCTGTTCTTGCCAGCGCAATGGGCATGTCCAACATTTGGTTAAAGTCGCAGTCAAAGACATACCCTTGCCAGTCGATACTAATAAGGGTGCGGCACATAACCCCTTTAAGATTGCTTTGCGAATACGATGCCTTTAACAAACTCATGTATTCGTCAAACTTACCTTTTGCCAACAACACGGCGCCAAAGCGACTAATTGGCATATTCGTAATGGTATACAGCTCATCAAAGACGATACCAAAATGGGTATGTAAGTAGGCATGATAGTCGGCTTCTAACTTTTCTTGAGGCGGCGGTAAAAAAGCCCCGCCAGGGTTATAAACCAAACTTAAGGTTAAGTGGTCCGTACTACTTGGATGACCATAACCAATCGCATTTAGCGCCTGCAGTGCGTCGATGCTCTTATCAAATACACCCTTACCACGTTGGGCATCCACATTGTCTTCGGTATAACACGGTAACGATGCAACCACTTCCACCTTGTGCTTGGCTAAGAACGCAGCCAGGTCTTCCTGCCCCTCTTCAAGCAGCACCGTTAGATTACAGCGGTCCATGACATGAACGTCGCGCAACCTCGCCTGTTCAACAAAGTAACGAAACTCAGGATTAAGTTCCGGCGCACCGCCCGTTAGATCCAGCGTCTTAATGTCGTGCAGGTCAATAAAGGCTAAAATCTGATCAATCGTTTCACGGGTCATCAATTCTTTGCGGTGCGGGCCCGCATTCACATGGCAATGCGTACAAGAAAGGTTGCATAAATATCCCAAATTAACCTGTACCGTTTCCAGTTTACCACGCGTCAAGGCAGGAAAATCGGTATCCAGCAAGTAAGGACGGCTATCTCGCATTTGCTCTCTCTTTTAAGTTATCAATGTCTGAATAATAAGACCCTTTACGCGCGGTTAAGTTCAGGGAAACACACCTTAACATAAGGGAATTTTAATTAATTACAGGCGCTTACGATAAGCGGACGGGGTATCATTAAACCAGCGCTTAAACACACGCGAAAAGTTAGATGTATCTTGGTAACCTAAACGCTCAGCTACACGCTCCACAGAGAGACTTTTGTCACGTATTAACCACGAAGCGATCTCTCTACGTACTTCATCTACCAGCGTTTGATAACTCGTGCCTTCATTTTTCAAACGCCTTATAAACGTGCGGATAGACATATTTAACTGCTCGCAAACATGCGCTTGCGTCGGAAAACTCGGTTGCGAGTCTAAAAGTAATTTTCGAATGTGACGTGATAACTTACCTTCTCCGCCTACTTGTCGCAATATTTGCTTACATTCTTGTTCCGCGCTCCGATACGCAAACTCATCGGCCGTTAATGAGGGTAAGAATAACAGGTCATTATTAATTCTGACCACGAACGATGGGTAACCATAGCGAACCTTCAAGACGGGGTAACGCGCCAAAAAGTCATCTGCCCATTCGGGTTCGTCAAATGGCATCTCTACTTCAATACCGACCGGCAATTCACCTAAACATTTATCAATTAAATCTAACAATGATCCAAGCAACATAACCGGCAAAAACTCACTTAGCGCTGCAATATCAAAATCTGAACGGATTCTAATTTCCGCATACTCACCAAGAGGCTGGTAATCTAACTTAATAAAGCCAATGCGTGTCGCTAATACTTCTTTGATGAGCAAAAAAGCCTCAGCTAAGCAGCGCGCGGCCAATGCACCATACCCCAGTGAACCATGCGCCGAAATTTGTACAATATTAGACACCTCGGTCGGTAAATTTTTATCCGGCACAAGCGTTGTCGCGCGCGTATATAGGGCAGAAAATTGCTCAAAACTTACGAACGATTGCCCCTCTACCAAGGCATCCCAACTTACGCTAAGCCCCGAAAAAAGCGCATCCATACTCACCCCCATGCGCTTCAACTGCATGCTAATAAGTCGAGCATATGCAGGATGAATACTTGGAAGTAGCTTTTCTGACTCCATGAACTTAAGCGCCTCTACACTCAGCCAAACAAAATAATCGTCACAAAACTGGCATAATATGACGAATTTATGCCAACTATAACGGTGTTTTGCGCTCAACTAAAGCGTTTAAATAATGCTCGGGAAAAGATAAAAACATAAACGCATAGTAATTGAGGCTAACCATGACGAATGCAACATTAAAAGCGGGTACCTTTATCGGAGACGATGGCGCCATCTACGTAGATAAAAAGCGTCGTTTTTGGCTGGTCTCGTTCATGCTGCCTGTCTTTGCGGTCATTGGGCCCGTGCTCTACATGCAGCTAGGGCAAGACTGGACACTTTGGATGTTCCTTCCCGTCTTTTACATATTTATCCCGTTAATGGATTATTTTTTAGGTGAGGATACGAGTAATCCGCCCGAATCTGTGGTGAAGCAATTAGAGGCGGATAAATACTATAAAATAATCGCCATGTTACAAGTACCAACGGTCATCACCTCATTCATTTTTTGTGGTTGGTTTGTTGCAAACCATGATCTCAGCATTAATGGCTACGTAGCGACCGCTCTCGCCGCCGGTATTATCGGCGGCCATGGACTAAATATTGGTCACGAACTAGGGCATAAAAAAGATAAACTAAGCCAATGGATGGCGAAAATCGTACTAGCACCAGCGGCCTACGGGCACTTTTTTATCGAACATAATCGAGGCCACCACCGTTATGTCGCCACACCAGACGACCCAGCCTCATCAAAAATGGGCGAAAACATCTACAGCTTTGCTGTTAGAGAGTTACCAGGGGCGATTATTCGCGCGTTCAAAATTGAGAAAACGCGTTTAAATGAACAAGGCAAATCTGCGTTATCTATCGAAAACGAATTCCTTCAAACAATGGGCATGACACTCTTCTGCTACATTGCCATGGGCTTAGTATTCGGCGCTGCCATTGTGCCCTATCTGCTGATCTCTGCCTTTTATTCTATGTGGCAGCTCACCTCTGCAAATTACATTGAACATTACGGATTACTTCGCCAAAAATTGCCGAGTGGCAAGTATGAGCGTCCACAACCACACCATAGCTGGAACAGTAATCATATCTTTTCGAATTGGGCGTTGTTTCATTTGCAACGCCACTCTGACCACCATGCAAACGCTACCCGCAGCTATCAGTCATTGCGTCATTTTAAAGACTTACCCAGCTTTCCTAATGGCTATTTTGGAATGTATCCAATTGCCTATATCCCCACTTGGTGGTATCGCGTAATGGATAAGCGGCTAATCGAGGCGACAGGTGGCGATATTAATAGAATCAATATGTTACCGAGCAAACGTAAGAAACTTATTGAAAAGTATAACTTGCATGATGGGCAGGCCGTTGAGCAGAAACTCGCCGCATAAATAAAAATCTGATGTGAGGGTTTTTCTAACCGATTACCCTGTTACAATTAGGCTCCTGATGCCCCCGTAGCTCAGTTGGATAGAGCATTCGCCTCCTAAGCGAAGGGTCGGACGTTCGAATCGTCTCGGGGGCGCCATCATCACTACTTACGATCCGCAAAACTCAAGGAAAATCGCTCTCAACTTATGGCATAGACTAGTTGTCTGCGTTGTACTTCCTGCGAACCTTTCAGCCGAGTTTGGTCGATCATCAAGCAGTTAAGTGGCGCCTTTTCAATTGCAAATTCAATACACTTTTTACCTGAAACCAGAATCAAGTGCTCGTCGGTTAAGCCTCATGCTAGCGTTTCGATACGTTCTGCTACAGTGCTAAAACCATGACTACTTACGCACGCAACTATAACAAGCGCTTCTTTCAAATCCCCATAAAGATAAGCAGCGCGCAACAAAAAGGGAACCTCAAAAAATTAGTGTGCGACCATAGTGCGCCGCACTAAAACTAAAACGCATTAGAAACAAGCGAAGCATATCAAACGAATACATAATTTTTTACAATCAAGACGAAAATATAAATTACACTTAGAGTGTTTACGTATAAAAACAACCCCTGGCATTAATACGCTCACGAGTAGTGCTTTATGTTGTTAGAAGATAGGATTTCCAAAATTCGCGCTGACTTTTTAATTAGAGTCACGACAATCCTAAGCATGCTAGCCCTGATAGGACTGCCCTGCTCTTTTGTTCATGCGCTCGAATTTGGATGGCTACCCATTCAATACCTGCATGTGGGGGCATCTGTTTGGATGTTGACGACCTACGCATATCGTCACCGGCTTTCTAGTAATTTTCTCTATATTTCTGGCGTCACAAATCTACTACTGGTTGGATTAACATCATTTATTGAACTCGGTGTATTTGGCATCGGCTATTACTGCACGTTTGCGGCAGTACTGATCATTACCATCATGCGAGGCGTTAAGAAAGGGCTCATTAGCACTGTTGTACTTTCCATAGTCTTAGGCGGAATAGGTTCCGCTTGGAGTATGGGGCACTTTACGTTCCCCTTCGACTACAGTATTTACGTACAAAGTTTCAATGGCTGGATACCTCAGTTTGTTGTGTTTTTTGTTATTGTGGGGCTGATGGCCGTCTCCGTTTCAACTTATGTGTCAGGCTTTAAAAAATTGGTTAACGACGTAAATCAGCAGAAGAAAGACCATGAATATCTGGCAAATCATGATGCGCTGACAGGTTTACCAACACTTAGACTCGCGATGGACAGGCTCAATATTGCTATTTCACTGGCGCGGCGTGAACAGCGCAAAGTCGCGGCCCTTTATCTTGATCTAGATGGTTTCAAACTGATCAACGATACCCATGGCCATGATGCTGGCGATCAGATTCTTCAATCCATTTCATTGCGCATTCAGGAGACTATGAGAACCTCAGACACCGCATGTCGGATAGGGGGTGATGAATTTCTAATTATTCTTAACAATGTAGACGACTATCCCTCTATAGATGCCACTTGCCAACGGCTAATTGCCGCCATTGGCGAACGAATAGAGTATCAAGGAAACGCTTTGCAAGTAGGGGTAAGCATTGGCGGTGCCATTTTTCCAGACCATGCACATGATGCCAAATCGCTTCGCCATGCTGCAGATAAAGAAATGTATAGTGTGAAAAAAGAAGGTAAAAATAATTTTAAGATTGCGAGGCAAAACGCCGCTTAGGCCACATTTTTATCTAGCTGATAGCTTTGTCGCAGTATTTTTGCGATGCTTCCTCTACACTTATCATTGATCCATTTAATGAACACTATATTCAATATGACTGATTGCGCAAAACAACCTCGCAAAGCCAAAACTCTATGCCTACTCACACTTCTGACCCTTATAGCGCTCTCATTGAGCACGCTCAGCTTCGCCGAGGAATCTGAAAATCGTTTTATTGTTGGCTTAGGCTTAGGGTATGAATCGGCAATCTACCAAGGGGTTGACGGCTATGCCTACCCTGCCCCTTTATTTGATATTCGCTGGGGACGCTTTTTTGTCTACGGAATGCGAGAAGGCAGTGAGGGCGTGATGGCCGGTGTGCAGGTATTCGAAACAGAGAACACCAGCCTTTCGTTAATGATAAATCAAGGAACGACCTTTCTCGATATTGATGATGTTAGCGATGAGAGCGCTGACTTATTTACGAGCTTAGAAGATCGAAAAGCCGCCATCGAATACGGCTTTCGTTATCTATACAACTCACCGGTAGGACGCATAACCTGGGACTACTACAAAGACTTTGGCAGTGCCTATGACGGCATGCGTAATACGCTACGAATCGCACGTACGATCGGTCGGCCGGATCGTCTGCAATTTCGTGCCAGTCTGTACGTTGATTATTTTAGTACGGCTTTCAATGATTATTACTACGGCATTACTGCCGAAGAAAATGAGGAAGCCGCTCTCGAACTAGATCTTCCCTTGAATGTGTTTGAAGAACAATTTCGTCCACAGTGGGACGGACAAAATAGTGGTCATCTTGGGATCGATCTTAAAGTCGAAAAACCTTACAGCGAAAATCTGATCGGCACCTTTTATTTTGCCTTAGAAGAAGTGTTAGGTGAGGTTTACCGGAGCGCCATCGTGGAAGATAAAGAACGTTTTTACGGTGCTATTGGTGTTCTCTATAAATTCTAAGCTTGGATAATTACCTTAACGCTCAGCTAAACGTTCGTTGGTTACTAAACCGATGCGTCGG
The DNA here is from genome assembly GCA_913020245.1 of uncultured Oleiphilus sp. Lineage (GTDB taxonomy): Bacteria > Pseudomonadota > Gammaproteobacteria > Pseudomonadales > Oleiphilaceae > PZPK01. Next base: position 6,720 of record CAJWAD010000020.1, on the reverse strand, counting down.
CTACACTGACGATTAGCTGCCGTAGCCATTTGTGCCCTGCGTTATGCTGTAATAGCGGACTCCATGCCATTTTCAATTCAAATTCTGGAATATCAAACGGCGGGGCTTTCACAACTAATTTCGAGCTTTGACTTTTCAGTTTTGCTGCACGGGTCGGTAAGGTTGCAACGAGATCGTGCTGCTGCGCCAACTGCATCGCAGATTGATAATGACGGGTAAATACTGATATGTCGCGCTTACCCCCCAAGCGGCCTAGTGCTTCATCTACCCAACCTAAACGCTGCACGTCTTTCGGGTTTACACCTACACCTACGCCGAACCCTGTTTTACTCACCCATATATGGCTGGCCTGCAGGTACGAATCCAAATCGAAATTCTTCACTAAAACATTGTCTGGGCTCATTAAGCATGAAAAGCTGTCACGCCAAATCGTTTTTTGATGAAAGGATTGCGGCAAGGTGTCAAAGCGGTTAATCGCCATATCTACTCGGCCCTGCTCTACGTCCTCAAACGACACATCACTTGGCGTAAGTACATCTAATGTAATAGTCGGCGCTTGGCGACGCACTTCAGCTAGAACGCCAGGAATAAGCGTAGATTCAGCATAATCGCTCGCCATAATTCGAAAAATACGACCGCTATTAAGATCAAAACTACGCTCTGGTTGAACCACTTTTTCAACTTTGGAAAGAATATCGCGCACTTGCGGTTTAAGCGTAAGTGCCAATTCTGTGGGCGCCATACCGTCGCTGGTGCGAACCAGTAACGGATCATTAAATAAATTGCGTAAGCGCTTCAAGCCGTTACTCATGGCTGGCTGCGTAATGCCCAAATGACTTGCGGCTTTAGTGACATTCTGCTCACGTAACAGCACGTCTAAGTGCACAAGCAGGTTTAGGTCAATGCGACCAATATCCATAATAATACTCGCTCAAGCTGTATTCGCGAGAAGTATACTATTTTGCAAAAGAATAGATATAACTTATGTCAAAAATCACTACCACTATCGGTGATTGTAAGAACGATCAAAAAGACAACGAAAAAAGGACGCGTTTCACAACGAGTCCTTTTGACTACAAACAAATTGATTAACTAACGCCGTTAAACCTCATGGTAGAGCGCACTGCCATCTTGTTTAAACTTTTCAGACATTTCTTGCATACCCTTCTGCGCTTCTACTCCGCCTTCTTTCGCCGCCTCTTGGGCGTTAGCAAAATCTCGCACTTCTTGAGAAATCTTCATCGAACAGAATTTAGGCCCACACATCGAGCAAAAGTGAGCAACCTTGGCTGAGTCTTTAGGGAGGGTTTCATCATGGTAAGCACGTGCTGTATCCGGATCAATCGCTAGATTAAATTGGTCTTCCCAACGGAATTCAAATCGCGCCTTAGACATTGCATTATCGTGAAGTTGCGCGCCCGGGTGCCCTTTTGCCAAATCGGCTGCATGAGCCGCAATTTTGTAAGTAATTAAGCCCTGCTTCACGTCGTCTTTGTTCGGTAAGCCTAAGTGCTCCTTGGGCGTCACATAGCAAAGCATCGCGCAACCATACCAACCAATTAAGGCGGCACCGATACCTGAGGTGAAATGATCATAACCTGGGGCAATGTCCGTGGTAAGCGGCCCGAGCGTGTAAAAGGGTGCCTCACTACAATGTTTGAGTTGCTCCTCCATGTTTTCTTTAATCATGTGCATCGGCACATGACCGGGGCCCTCGATAAAACACTGCACATCATGCTTCCAAGCAATTTTGGTCAATTCACCCAACGTGCGTAATTCTGAAAATTGCGCCTCGTCATTCGCATCGGCCACAGAACCTGGCCGCAGGCCATCGCCCAGCGAAAAGCATACATCGTACGCTTTTAATATCTCGCAAATGTCTTCAAAATGCGTATAGAGAAAGTTTTCTTTATGGTGCGCTAGACACCACTTCGCCATAATCGAGCCACCACGACTCACAATACCGGTCACACGTTTTGCCGTCATGGGCACATAACGTAGCAATACACCCGCATGGATGGTGAAATAATCAACGCCCTGCTCTGCCTGCTCGATCAAGGTATCCCTGAATAACTCCCAAGTAAGATCTTCGGCTACACCACCACACTTTTCGAGCGCTTGGTAAATAGGCACTGTACCAATCGGCACAGACGAGTTGCGAATAATCCATTCGCGTGTTTCGTGGATATTCTGGCCGGTAGACAAATCCATTACGGTGTCTGCGCCCCAGCGGGTCGCCCAGACTGTTTTTTCAACTTCTTCTTGAATAGATGAGGTTACCGCTGAATTACCAATATTCGCATTTACTTTGGTACGAAAATTACGCCCAATAATCATCGGCTCTGATTCGGGGTGATTAATGTTGTTCGGAATCACGGCACGGCCGCGAGCAATTTCATCGCGGACAAATTCGGGCGTAATAATTTTTGGAATGGACGCGCCAAAACTTTGCCCCGGATGCTGCTCTGCAACCGCTTTCTCTAACTCAGCCTCTGAAAGCGCTAGGTTTTCGCGGATAGCGATATATTCCATTTCTGGGGTAATCATGCCCTTTCGAGCATAATGCAGTTGTGTGACGTTCTCACCCGACTTTGCACGACGTGGTTGCCGCTTGTATTCAAAGCGCAATCCTTCCAACGCAATGTTTTTATCTCGGATATTGGCATATTCAGAGCTAAAACCTTCTAAAAGCTCGGTGTCACTTCGCTCAAGAATCCATTTTTCTCGCAGCGTATTCAGCCCCAATCGAACGTCAATCTCTTTGTTTGGGTCGGTGTAAGGGCCTGATGTATCGTAAATGCGCACGGGCGGATTCACTTCTTCTTTGTCGTCTTGCAATTTCGTGGGGCTTAATGAGATTTCTCGCATCGCGACCTGAATATCGTCGCGACTACCCGTTACATAGATTTTTTGCGAAGCAGGAAATGGCGCTGTGGATAACGCATCAACATGAGCGGTTTTGGTAATATTCGCGTCTGAGAGCTTTGCTTTTTTACTAGATAACTGAGAAGTGTTAGAAGTGTCTTCACTCATAGGGTGCTCCGATTATAATATTTCAGGAACAGCGACCAAAACAAAGGCACTCTGTTCCCTACGTTGGTGTTAACCAAATCAGGTTCAACGGGTCCTGTATTCAGCCTTTCACATAAGATGTCACCAATGTGTACAGCAAGCATAACAGTCTCAGCTTCCTACCTAATGAAAGCTCCCCGACAGTGTGTTCGATTGTATGCCTTGCCCCTAGCAACTGCAATACAACTTAGATGCGCACTGCGATTGTTTTTTACCTTAGACAAATCAGCGTGTCAGTATATTTTACAGATCGCAACTAAATCCCAGTGAAAAACTAAATACAAAATACTATTTTATATACCATTTAAATTATCTGGCATACCTTATGCTTTAACTAATATTATACAAATTAAAAGGATCTTATTATGAAGTTAAGCAGCCTTGTTACCAGTGCTACATTAGCCGTTTGTCTGAGCACCCCTGCACTCGCGGTTCCCGATTTCTCGACATTGGTTTCCCAAGCCAACAGCGATGGCGGGAACATAACCGAGAGCAATTTTCATTCGACAGCGATTGCCAATGATGCGCTTTGGAATCTCTCAGGCTCGAGTAGAGTTAAATTTAAAGCCGAGATCTCGGGCTATAACAACGCAATGGGCTATGCACATAGCGACGGTTCAAATGAAACGATTCTTATAAACGAGGGATCAGGACCTGGTGATTGGTTTTCGCTGATGGATGCGCCCAACAGCTTTACGTTTTTCCTTCACACGCAAAATAATCAAGACCATCAGTGGTACAGCGACAACTCACTTAATCTTGATGGTTTAGATCATATGCTGGCTTTTCAACGCATTGATGACCCTACTAAATTTATCTTATTCTGGGACGATCAATACAACGGCGGCGATCGCGATTTCAATGACTTCGTTGCGCGCGTAGACTTCGTCACACCCGTGTTTGAACCCTCAGCATTAGCCCTACTTGGCCTTGGTTTATTTGGCCTTGGTTTGGCACGTCGCCGACAAAGCTAAACGCTCTTCAGGGCGGCTAATGACCATTAGCCGCCTCCTCATTTCTATCCATCTCGCCATGCGCGATTGAACGCATTCAAAATTGGTTCGGTTAAGTACTGTGCGGGTGTCGATGAACCCGTAATAATCATCACCTCCGTTGGCATTCCCGGCTGAATTGACGACATGTCAATAGATGGATCATCCATTTCTTGAAGAATGAATTTAGAAATAGAGACCCGCGCAATGTAATACTGCGCCTGACTGCGTTCCTCCTCGAATGCATCCGCTGAAACCGACTCAACAATACCCTCAATTTCGGGTAGCTCGTGCCGCTTAAACGAGGACACGCGTATGCGGGCACTCATACCCTGGAACACCTGATCAATATCCGTTGGGTTAACCCGCGTTTCAACGATTAAGCTATCCTTATTCGGCACGATCTCCATCAAGGTTTCACCGGGTTTAACAACCGCCCCAATGGTATGCACATTTAAGCCCGTTATACGACCGTCTACCGGCGCACGAATTTCTACCCGGCCTAACACATTCTTTGAAGTGGCCAGGCTGCCAGACGTATCCTCTAAACTAAATTGTATATCACGTAATTCTTTGGCGGCCTGTTCTTGGTATAGCTGCTGCGCACTAAGTTTTTCGAGCTCAACCTCGCTCACCTTCACCCGAACCTCAGCTTTTTGAGCTTCTATTTTTGCAATAATGCCCCTTAGCTCCGCTGCCTCGCTTTGAATCTCCAGAAACCGTAGCTTATTGGCAAGTTTTTTCTCGACCATTTGCTTCCATGATGCGATCTCTTCATCCATAAACCCGAGCTGCTGCATCTTGGCTACATGTTCTTTGTCGAGGCCCCGCAATTGTTCTTGTAGTTGGCGCAAACGTTTATCACTAATCGATAACTTACTCTGTAAATTCCCGCGCGTTAAATCAAATAGCTGCTGCGCCGTCAAATGCTGATTCTCTCGCCATTCGTCCTCTAACCCCATGTAATCGCCATCTGGAAACACAATCGTGTTTTGTAAAGCGCGCTGCGCCTTTAATAACGACGCTCGAACTTTTAACTCATAGGTCTTCATTATTAAACGTTGATGCTCTGAACCGGCAAAGGTACTGTCCAAGCTCAACAGCAAGTCACCTGCCTTAACTAACTGATCTTCTTGCGCATAAATCTGCTCAACAATGCCACCCTCTAAATGCTGCACCTGTTTGTTTTGTGAAACAACTTGCACCGTTCCTTGCGCTACGACCGCGCTATCAAGTGGCGTTAAAATTGCCCAGCATAGAAAACCAAGTACACCAAATAAAACCGCAGCGAAGCCAGTTAATATGAGTCGTTTCATATCATAGGGTACCGCGGGCGCGAGTGAAATTTTCATTATTCATGCCCCTCTTGCTGCTCTTTGGGGCTTTCCCCACCTGCGGTTTTCATTTGCGCAGAATACAACACGGAGCTTTTGTTCTGCTTTGCGACATCGGTTTGCGTCGTCCGAAGCGCCTCTAACACTTCCCGCGTTGGACCAAGCGTCTCTAATACGCCTTGTTTCATGACAGCAAGCAAATCAGCAAGCAAAAATAAACGTGGTTGATGAGCAATCACTACAATAGTTACGCCCTGCGTTTTCAATTGTTGAACCGCCTTCAACAAGGCCATGGTGCCGGGTTCATCTAAATTCGAGGTCGGCTCATCTAAGAAGACTAGTTTTGGCGAGCCAAACAACGCTCGGGCTAAGCCCACACGTTGGCGCTGACCACCTGAAAGATTGAGTCCGCCGGGCCCAACTTGGGTTTGGTACCCTTCTCTCAGCGATAAAATGAGCTCATGAGCGCCCGCCAATTGCGCCGCCCTCACAATGGCTTCATCCGACGCATCGGTAAAGCGCGCAATATTTTCGGCAATGGTGCCATCAAACAGCTCAACGTCTTGTGGTAAATAACCGATGTATTGCGAAAACTGCGTTTGCAGCGAACGGGTTAATTCAGCGCCGTCTACACGCACTGTGCCGCGCATTGGCAAAATCACCCCAGCCATCAAACGCATAAGCGTTGATTTACCCGACCCACTCGCACCGGCAATGCCAAGCACTTGCCCGGGCTGCAACGCCAAGCTCACATTACGAATAAGCGGCTCTTCACCCTGCTCCCCCTTGCCATCAATAGCGGGAATTGCAAACACATTTTGAAGCATTAAATGGCCACTTGGCTCTGGCAAGGTAGTCACGGTTTCTCGCGCATCCTGCGCATGCAAAAACAGGTCTAAATTTGCATAATTCTCTTTGGCCTTCGACAAATTTCGCCACCCTTGAATAGACTGCTCAACTGGCGCTAATGCTCGCGCGGCGATAATAGAGGCCGCGATCATCACGCCCGCTGTGCTTAAATCTTGAATGGTTAACCAGGCCCCCACCGCCAAGATAGCAATTTGGATAAACTGTCGAAACGTTTTAGCGAACGACGACAACACCGCATTTCGATCGGCCGCTTTAGATTGAAAGCCTAACCCGCCCTGCTGCAGATCAGTCCATTTATCAACCAACGCCTGACTCATTCCCATACTAAGCACGGCATCTTTGTGACGAACACTGTGCTCAACAAAACGGTTCGCACCGCCAAAATATTTAGACGACTCATGATGATCTCGTTGCGTGCCTCGATCATTCAAAATCGCGATTAAAAACAAAAT
>CAJWAD010000019.1 GCA_913020245.1 uncultured Oleiphilus sp. | reverse complement strand
GCGGATATTGGTGTTGCCGGTTTGAGTATGACTGCGGCGCGGCAGCAGATAGTTGATTTTACCAATCCAATCATGGCGCTTGGGCAGATGGCGATTATTCGCTTAGATAGGGCAGGCGAGCTTTCCTACCCGGGAACGATAAAAAAACCACAAACGAAAGTGGGAGTTGTAAAGGCAACGACTGGTCAAGCATATGCGCAAGCGCAACTTGGTATGACAGAGGTTTTCGCCTTCGCCAATGTTGAAGCGGGTATTGTTGCCTTGCGGGCAGGGGAGGTCGATTTTTTTATTCATGATGCGCCAACCAGTTGGCGTATTGCACAGGAAAGTGAATTTTCTGACTTGCTCAGTTTGTACCATCCTTTAACAGAAGAGCGCATTGCATGGGCGGTGGCAAAAGACAATGCCGTGTTACTGGAAAAAGTGAATGAGGTCATCGAAAAACTTCATGCTGCAGGCACCATTAGGCAGGTTCAAAGCAAATGGATACCCGTTCGTATTGTGGTTAACTAGAGCTTGTTTTCTCCCAGTACAAATTTGGTGGCGCTGCGCGCCTAGATGTTTATACTGACCGCCACATTTCCTTCGATACTTTATTTATGATTCGTATTTGCCGTTATGTTTTGCTCGCCTGTTATTTCGTTGTTGCTGCGCTGGTGGGGGCCCTTGGGTGTTTACTGCGGCCCTTTAACCCAGACAATAGCCGGCTTGCAGCAAAAATGTTCAGTGCTGTAGGGCTTAAGATCTTGGGTATTGATTTAAAAACAGAGGGAAAGGAGCGCTTTCAGGACATGGCCCCTGGTGTTGTCGTATCTAACCATCAGTCAAATTTAGATTTATTCGTACACGGGGCTAATGTACCGCGAAATACGGTGAGTGTCGGCAAGCGTAGTTTGATTTATATTCCATTTTTCGGTCAGGTATATTGGCTGGCCGGCAATATAATGATCGATCGCAATAATAGTAAGAAATCGATCGGGAAAATGGATGCAGTTACCCAAGCAATTAAAGAAAAAGGCACCTCTATTTGGGTCTTCGCAGAAGGTACGCGCAATAAAATCCCTGGTTTGGCGCCCTTTAAAAAAGGTGCCTTTCATATGGCGATTCAGGCACAAGCACCGATTTACCCGGTGGTTGCCAGTACTTATAAGCGGCGCTTGAATTTTAGTAAGTGGCGCTCGGGCAATGCGCGGATAAAAATTATGGAGCCGATTCCTACCTTAGGGTTATCCATTGATGATTTAGATGAGTTGATGGCGAGGGTTCATGCCCTAATGGAGCAAACCCTCGCGGATTTAGATCAACGTATTGCGCAACTCGCTTGAGATGCACGAGAGAAAAACTAACACCAAATAAGAGTTAAAGCATGGCGGAGTTGGCGGCGTTACCAGAGTGGTTATATTTAGTACTGGCCATTGTTGCTATCGCCTCAGTGATCTGTCTATTCATGTTTCGACACGTTCAAAATCGACAGAAAATGTTGGACGAGCAAGGCCAGCTTCTCGCTCAAGCAAGAGGTAGCGAACAGAGTCTTCAGTTTGAGAAACACACGCTAGAAACCCAAATTGAGGGCCTTCAGCGTGAACTCGCTAGTAACAAACTTGCAGCAGACCATCTGATAGAGGAGCTAAAGGAACAGCGAGAGTTTCGGCTCAGTGCTGAAAAGACCTCTGAGGCCTCTTCTGCCAAATACCAAGAGCAGCAAGCGCAGAATAGTGAGCAGCGAGCGCAGATTGATAAGACGCAGGGCGCGTTAGAGCAGCTTCAAGAAGCGTATCAGTCTTTGCTTGAAAAGCATTCGCGCCTTGATGCCTCGTTAACGGAAAGAGACCGGTCGCACCAAAAACAGTTACAAGATTTCTCTGACCAAAAGCGTGTACTTGAACAAGAATTCCAGAACTTGGCGAACAAAATATTTGAAGAGAAAGGCAAGAGCTTTGACCATACTAGCCAGGCCTCTTTAGATAAAATGCTGAAGCCGTTTAGAGAGCAGATTAGCGAGTTTCGTCAACGTGTCGATGGCATCCACAAGGAAAATAATGAAGCGTCAGGTTTCTTGAAAAAAGAGCTTGAGCAATTGCGTGAGCTCAACCAAGCGATGACAACCGATGCACGAAATCTTACCCAAGCCTTGAAGGGTGATAAGAAGAAGGTCGGTAATTGGGGGGAGTTGCAGTTAGAAAAAACACTTCAATACGCAGGGCTGGTGGAAGGCGATCATTATGATTCGCAACCGAGCCACAAAAATGAAAGTGGTAAGGTATATCGCCCCGATTTTGTAATTAAATTGCCGGGAGATAAACACCTTGTTATCGACAGCAAAGTCTCATTGATTGCGTACGAGCAAGCTTATTCAGCCGCTGATGAACAGGTTATGCAAGGCTTTTTAGATCAGCATGTAGGTGCGGTAAAAGATCATATCGATGATCTGGCGAGCAAAGATTACAGTAATCTGGTCGGTGTGCGCAGTCCCAGCTTTGTGTTGATGTTCATGCCAATAGAGCCCGCCTACATTGAAGCCATGAAGCATAGCAAAGAGCTGTTTAATTATGGCTATCAAAAAGGGGTGGTAATGGTGTCACATACGACGCTAATGCCTATTCTCAAAACCGTTGCCAATTTATGGATGATTGAGCGCAGTAACAAAGAAGCACGCGAGTTGGGTGATCGTGCCGGTGATGTGTATAACCAGGTATGTACGTTGGCAGAGCGCTTCCAAAAGTTGGGTCAAACGATGCAAACCGCGAATAAGCAATATAATGCTGCAGTTGTTGCACTGGCGGGCCAGCAAGGTTTGCATGGCAAAGTGGATCGTTTCCAGAAACTGTCAAGTAAGGTGACGCGCAGTATCCCGGAGATTGAGCAAATTCACGCGGATATAGAGGTTGATAGGTTAGAGGCGATTGCGATCCCAGAACTGCAAGACAAAGTGGACGGTGATGCATCGAATACGCTTGAAGACGACCAATAAGTTTCGAGTTCAATGGTCAACACCTAAAGCTGGAATGTGGTTAACAAAAGTATAAAAAATTACCTATTTGGCGATGACCTGACCAAACGTTTTTGATATGGTCTTTATCACGTTACTTGTTACTTGTTCTCAAAATATTAACAAAGACTGAGCTTCACTGGCCTTTGCTTCATTTCGGCAGTGATCCCGCGCAGAGATTACTTGTATCAAATTCACCTAAAAATTTGTTTGGTCGGACTTATCACCATGTTGATGGCTACATTCATTCATGCTTTAGAAGGGATTACGGTGTTGCTGTTAGGCGCAATGTCGTTGCAAGTATTTAAATGCTACGCGCAGTTCACTGAGACTGAGCAGTTCGGGAACTCTGATTTAGCAATGCACGGCGATAGAAAATCCACTGCGCGCCAAAATTCGTTTGATCGCTCGGCGCAGATACATGGAGCCGACCCGCTTAGCAAATTTAACCAAGCTCCGTCCAGTTCGGCTCGGCGTGTTAGCGAGATCGGGACTGCTGCGAACACTCACGCTCAACACGTTTCGCAAGCAAACTCTTCCACCGTAGACATTTTGGACGATTATATCGGTGAGTTTTTCGCTGGTGCGGAGCCGCCAGCAACCCGACGCGATATTCCAACTCTAGAAGCACGAGTTTCAGATGACATGATTGCTGAACGTTTCATTGCGCAACGCAATGAAGTGGATGAAGAAGTAATTCTTGTGGCGGAGCAGTCTGTTGATCAGACGCCGCAGCCTGCACAAGTTATGTCGAATAAGGTGGTTCGAGCAATGCTGGATGAAGCGCGCACAGCGATTAGCAACTAGCGTTACATTTATACACCCTTCGTACACAGGGCACTATCGGTTACTGGGCTATACTTTTTAGTGTAAATTTTTGTTTGATAGCACTGACCGCTCTGCTTTTTGCTCTCGGCTTAAATAGTTAATCAGGTTACCTGTAACTTTGAGATCCTTTGTTTTATGAAACGTTTGTTGTCACGGTTTATAGTCGTTTGTTGTTTATTTTCATCGTCTACTGGTGCTGAGACGCGCTTGCCAATTGAACATGAATCAAAGCGCTTAATGCTTGCACTTGAGCAAAGTATTCATGAAACAGACTGGTCGAATGCTTCGGATTTGTTAAAACAGTTAGACAGCTTAGATCGCGACTTACCCAATGAGTATCGCTTTTTGAAAGGTGTTGTGTTGAGCGAGCAGGGTGACATGAAGCTGGCGCAAGAAAGTCTAGAAGACTATGTGATTGAGGGTGGTCAAGCAGCGGATTCTTATCAACAGGCGCTGTTGCTAATCACAACGGTGCGGGGTCGTTTGACAGCCCAAGAAGGCTTGGAAGTAACCGAAAAGCCAACAGCTTTATTGCAGTTACCAGCGCTTAGATCTGAAAAAAGTGATGGCTACATTCGCGCCTTGCAGGCTTTATATCTGACGGATGATCCAAAATTTGCGTTAATTCAGCAAATCAATAGCTTGCTGGCAGCTCACCCTTATACCGGATCAAGGCTAAAACAGTCTGAGATGAATTCGAGTCGTTCATTCCGAATATCTAACGTGGATGATGAGATCGTCGTACAAACAAAGTCTATTGAAAATGGTCATCCATCTCTAACCGTAGAAAAAGTTAATGTGTCGGGTATCGATCCTTATTTGAGGTATACATGCGAGGCGGGCATGCACGCTTGTTGGATTTCGCACCCGACAAATGTGCATGTGCATTGGCTACTCGTGGATAAAGACGAGATGGTCGCTAGCGAGTTAAATGACGCTTTGGTCTACCTTATTCGATTAATACAAAAAGGCGCTTAAGGCTTTTATCTAAAGAAGAGCTAGCGCTGTCTCAGCTACCCCTTTCTCGCTTGTTTGTAAAATTAATACATCTATATGCCTGCTGCAATGAGGCAATCTATACGCTCGATTTTGAGGCAACCTTAGCTGCGAATGTTAAGTCAGACTTATCGGTTACAAACGCTTTTAAAAGAAATATAGCTAAGCGGGCAGAAAAGAAATGAATACAGTGTCTAAACGCTTGTTAAGACACTGTATTCATTAAGTTCGTTATAATTTGCCGGCAGGACAGAGATACGCTAATTATTAAAGAAGAGATGAAATAATGCTTGAGTCTGTATCAAGTTGCCACCAAGGAAAGGCGAGCGAGGTAAACAAAGCAGGTGTTTTAGACGCACCTGATATAGGTTTATGGGCTGTTGTCTCAGATTCTGAGGTGAGAGATGATAATCTTTTTGCCGGCGACTTAGCGATTAAAACAATAGAAAGACAAGTGAGTCAGGGTGATAAGCTTGAGGACGCGGTAGTTGCGGCTGACAAAGCAATACAGTTGGCGGTCGATCAAGAGCAAAGCAACCATACCAGTCTAATAACAGCTGTGGCCGTGCAGATTCATTCGTCACACTATGATTTGTGTTGGGCTGGCAAGAGTCATGCTTTTTTGCTGGGTGCAGGCGGTGAGATTAGCCAGTTAACAGGCGAAAGCCATGTTGATGATCGCTTTGCCCAAGGTGACGGTAAGCAATTTTTGGAGTGTATGGGGGCGAATCGTGTACCCAAGTTGGTGGGCGAGTTTCACGACGGCGATACCCTGTTGCTTTGCTCTCATGACTTGACTGATGTCTTGTCAAAAGAACAGATTAGAGATGTTTTTTTTACTTATGATAGTTTAGATATCTGCTCAAAAGCGTTGTCAGATAAGTGTCTTGAGACCAGTAGATCCCCAAACCATATTCTTCTGCGTTATCGTGAACAAACGCCCGAGATTAAAGCAAGTGACTTTAAGCACCGTCGACCTTTTGATCAATCTAAGTATTCAGAAAATGTGAATGCTCGGCCTTTATTTCTGGGCTTGGTTGCCCTATCTATTTTAGCAATCTTGTTTCTGATATAAAGTCGAAAACGTCTAAGCTGTCTATTTGGTGAGGTCATTCTCTACGTTGTGAGCAGGCTAGGCGTTCCGTTTTTCGAGGCTCCCAAGCATAACGCGTTAAATAGTCTGAAGCCCTTGGTCGAAAGTTTTCGTCGGCCGTTGCTGTACAAAATTACTGACGTCAATACAGAGCCATTTAAAAAATGGAATCGTTATATGGTTGTAGGCTTTTTGTCTGTTTTAACTCTCAAGTAAGCGGCGCGCTGTTTTTGGCCAGCGACTGCCTTACTGAGTAAATAGCTGAATCCACATATAAAGGCGACAGCCAGTAAGCTTAACCCTATCCCCTGTATAGAAGCGCTATGCTCGCTTTGCCGAAAACTATCTAGCGCCCCGCTCCCTTGCGCGACAAGCAGCGAAAAGCACATCAACATACCGAGCAGGCTCGTGAGGTATTGAATAGTCAGGATCCCTCGTGAGGGAATCGTGTCGTGATGGTGGCAATTTGTACACATGAAGTTGTCAGTGTACTCCGGTTCACCCTCTTGCACCGCGGGAATCATCGTCCCTTTTTTACACACGATACATGTGTAACGAGACTTGGGAGTGTTCAGCTCAACCTGCGGTAAAACTTGATGCAATTGCATAGTTTTTCCCCAATATTAATTACTTTTATTATTCTTTTAAATAATGTTAATTCAATGTCCGATTGAGAAGCGTGATCTAGTGCATACATTATTGGCTTTATTTTGTTTTCGAGTACTCTGTCAAGAATTCACTTCGGCTGGGTTTATTCTGCACCAGAAGTCGCTTGCTTAAAGCCTCTTTTTCAATAGACGAATTTGTCTTATGATGGGACCGCTTATTCAATAACAAAAATCATATTCTGGGTATTTCATATGGATAACAAACCAAGTCTCGTTTCTCCACTCGAGCAAGTGTACCGATGGGAAAAAGCAAAGGCCGATGAGCTATACTTAACTCAGCCGATGGGTGGCGGAGTGGTACAAGAATACACATGGAACCGTGCGGTCGGTGAGGCGCGTCGCATGGCAGCCTATCTAAAAAGCCTAGAATTGCAGCCGGGTAGCCGCATTGCTTTACTGTCCAAGAACTGTGCGCATTGGATTATGACAGACTTAGCGATTTGGATGGCCGGCCACGTTACCGTGCCGCTCTATCCAACTTTGAACGCAGATACTGTTAATTATGTGCTCGAGCATAGTGAGGCTAAGCTGCTGTTCGTCGGAAAGTTAGATGACTGGGACATGATGAAGCCGGGTGTACCCGATGAGATGCCATGTCTGTCTTTTCCATTAAGCCCCCCAAACGATTTTCCTACTTGGGATACGATTATTTCTGAAAATCAGCCCTTGCAAGAGGATGTTGCGAGAGAGCCTGATGATATGGCAACTATCGTTTACACCTCGGGTAGTACGGGGCGCCCGAAGGGCGTGATGATCTCATTTAGAGCAATGGCCGAGGCGGCAGCGGGTGCGGCACAAGAAGTAGAGATGTGCGCCAGTGACCGAGTGCTGTCCTACTTGCCGTTAGCGCATGTTATGGAGCGCTATGTTGTCGAGCAAACATCATTATCTATTGGTTATCAGATTTTCTTCGCAGAAGATCTTTCCACCTTCTTGCAAGATTTACAGCGCGCTCGGCCAACCTTGTTTATTTCTGTTCCCCGGCTCTGGTCTAAGTTCCAGCTTGGCGTGTTCCAGAAGTTACCCCCTAAAAAGCTCAGTTTATTGCTGAAGATTCCGGTCGTATCCGGTTTAATTAAAAAGAAGGTATTGACCGGCTTAGGGTTAGAGCATTGTCGGTTCGCAGGAAGCGGTTCGGCGCCATTATCTGAGGAAATTATTAATTGGTATAAAAGTTTAGGCCTAGAGTTGTTAGAAGGCTATGGCATGTCTGAGAATTTTGGTTACTCACATTTTTCCCGCCGCGGTCGTGATCGCGTCAGTTATGTTGGTGAGCCATTACCGGGCGTTGAGCAACGGATTTCTGCAATCGGTGAAATTGAAGTAAAGAGCCCAGGTGACATGATGGGTTATTATAAAAATGAGGAAAAAACGCGCGAAGCCCGAACCGAAGATGGTTTCTTAATGACTGGAGACAAGGGCGAAATAGATGAGCAGGGCCGTCTAAAAATTACGGGCCGCATCAAGGAAATCTTCAAAACCAGTAAAGGTAAGTATGTGGCGCCTGCACCGATTGAAAATAAACTTGTCAACCATGAGGCCATTGAGGTGGTGTGTGTATCTGGGGCAGATTGCCCGCAGCCTCATGCTTTGCTGATGCTGTCGGAAGATGCGCTTCCAAAGAGAGAGGATCCTGCGTTTAGAGAAAACCTTGAAACGGGTATGACGACCCTTATTCAGAACGTAAATGCGAGCGTTGATCCGCACGAAGCATTGCAGTTTGTCGTCGTGGTAAAAGATTCATGGACGATTGAGGGCGGGTTTTTAACCCCAACGATGAAAATAAAACGCGATGCAATTGAAGCTAATTATGAAAGCAATATAGTAAACTGGTACGCTGCTAAGCAGCGCATCATTTGGGAATAGTGTTTGCCGAAAGCGTAACGCCTTGTGCGGATGATTTTATCCAAGCAAGGCAGTTTTCGCGTGGCGCCTATGCGCTGATACCTTCTATCAACAATAATTTGTTATCTTATTGTTAATCTCTTATTTCATTTTTGCGCGAGTCCTTTTATTATTCAACGCTTATTACAATAATCGAGATTCGACGCGAACAAAGTTTGTCGTAAGAATCGGAAATCCCAGAAAGGCAGCCTGTCCATATGAGTACTACCTCCGATATTAAGCTCCCGCTAGATCGAATTTACCACTGGGAACGAGAGCGTTCCGACAAACTATATATGACCCAGCCGCTTGGCAACGGAGTCGTAGAAGAGTACACCTGGTCGCGGACAGTTGACGAGGCACGTCGCATGGCGAGCTACCTTGTCTCTTTAGACCTGCCACCTAAAAGCAACATTGGCCTTTTGTCGAAGAATTGCGCGCAATGGATCATGTCTGATATCGCTATTTGGATGGCCGGCCATGTGACTGTGCCGCTCTATCCCACTCTCAATGCCGATACGGTGAGTTACATTCTAGAGCACAGCGAGGCGAAGCTTTTGTTTGTTGGTAAGCTCGATGATTGGGACATGATGAAGCCGGGCGTTCCTGAAGACCTTCCGTGTGTCTCATATCCGACGAGTCCTGAAAATGACTTCCCTACGTGGAATAAGATTATTGCAGAGCATGAGCCAATGCAGGGCGAAACGGTGCGTGATGCAGATGAGATGGCATCTATCGTTTATACCTCAGGTAGTACGGGAAGGCCCAAGGGCGTTATGCTGTCCTTTCATGCGATGGGCGCGGGTGCCAGCGGCGCGCGTAAGGCCTTAAAATTGTCTCCAGAGGATCGTATGCTTTCTTATCTGCCGCTTGCCCATGTTTTTGAGCGAACAGTGGTTGAACAAGCTTCCATTAATAGTGGCCTTGAAATCTATTTTGCAGAATCCCTCGACACCTTTGTGTCTGATATTCAGCGTGCTCGGCCTACGATCTTTGTATCCGTGCCGAGACTCTGGTCTAAGTTTCAGCAAGGTGTTTTCCAGAAAATGCCGGCGAAGAAACTCAGACGATTACTTAAAGTCCCCATACTTTCAGGTGTGGTTAAGAAGAAATTACTGACCGGGCTTGGTCTGCAAGATGCGCGGCTGGCTATTAGCGGCTCAGCGCCTCTCTCGGAGGATATTATTAATTGGTATCGAGGCTTAGGTTTAGAGCTACTCGAGGGATATGGAATGTCGGAGAACTTTGCGTATTCACATATTTCCTTTCCTGGTCGATCAAGAGTGGGTTATGTGGGCGAACCCTGGCCGGGTGTGGAGCAAAGAATTTCAGAGAAGGGCGAGATAGAGGTGAAGAGCCCCGCGGATATGATGGGCTACTACAAGGCTGAGGATAAGACCAAGGAAACGTTCACAGACGATGGTTTCTTGTTGACGGGTGACAAGGGTGAAATCGATTCTGAAGGACGGCTGAAGATTACCGGACGAATCAAAGAGATATTTAAAACGAGTAAAGGCAAATATGTTGCACCAGCACCGATAGAAAATAAATTGGTGTCGCATGACGCGCTTGAAATTGTTTGCGTCGCTGGCGCAGAGTGTCCTCAACCTCATGCGTTGTTACATTTGTCGGAAGCTGACCTGCCGAAACGAGATGACCCGGCCTTTCGCGCGGAGCTCGAAAAGAGTTTGCCGGAGCTTATGAAAAAGGTGAATGCAACGGTTGATCCTCATGAAGCGCTGCAGTTTTTGGTTGTGGTGAAGGATACGTGGGATATCGAAAATGGTTTTCTGACGCCCACGATGAAGATCAAGCGTGATGTGATTGAAGACACTTACAAGAGCAAGATAGACGGTTGGTACGCAAGCCGCGAGAAATTAATCTGGGAATAGTACTGATCGGTTAGATAAACAAAAAAAGGAGGCATCGGCCTCCTTTTTTTATATTTGCTGACGCATCACGTCGATCAGCCTAATCAAGGTTATGCGTGTTTAATCTTGTCGGATCGCCTTATCTAATAATATGACAGGGATAATCCCGACGACTACAATGACCAGCGCTGAAAGCGCGCATTGTTCGAGCAGTTCGTCAGAAGCGAATTGGTAAACATGTGTTGCTAAGGTTTCGAAGTTGAAGGGGCGTAAAATAAGCGTAGCGGGCAGTTCTTTCATGCAATCAACAAACACAACAAGAAGAGCGGTTAGGGCACCACGGCGGATAATGGGGATGTGAATGAGTTTAAGTGTCTCGCCCGCGCTTTTCCCAAGGGATCTGGAAGCCATATCCATATTTAAAGTGACTTTGCTTAAGCTCGATTCAACCGCGCCTGAGGCGACGGCTAAAAATCTTACGGTATAAGCGAATAGTACAGCGAAACTGGTACCGCTCAGCAATAAGCCGGTAGACACGCCGGCGTGTTCACGCATCCAAGCATCAATCGTATTATCAAATGCCGCAAAAGGCACAATGATACCAACGGCCAGCACCGCTCCGGGCACCGCATAACCCAGACTCGATATACGCACAAAGCTCTGCGTCAGTATATTTTGATTCATTCGTTTGCTATAGGTTAATAAAATACCGATGCCTAGTGCCAGTATTGCGGCACCCATAGATAAACTGAAACTGTTCCATGCATAACCAAGAAAGCGTTGGCTCCAACTTGTTTCGAAATAACGAATAGCGAAATCTAACAAGATACCGAAGGGCACTAAGAAACCGAAGGTGACGGGAAATAACAGTAAAAGGAAAATGATGAATGCTTTTGTTCCTTTGACGGGAATCGCGGGCATTTTTCGCCCACTGTTACGCGCGCTAAACTGTTTCTGTTTGCGTCGTGAATATTGTTCAAGATTAATTAACAGGATGACGGTTATTACCATGACCATCGCAATTTGTGCTGCGCCACCTAAATTGCCCATATTTAGCCAAGTGTCGTAGAGGCCCGCCGTCATGGTTTGCACAGCAAAGTAATCTACAGTACCAAAGTCATTCAAAGTCTCCATTAGCACTAAAGCAAGGCCTACGGCTATTGCGGGACGTGCCATAGGTAACGATACGCGTAAAAAGAAGCCAAGTGGTGAGGAGCCTAGGCTGCGTGAGGCCTGATATAAAGATAGTGATTGTTCGAGAAATGCAGCGCGCGCTAGCATGTAGACATAGGGGTATAAGGTCAAAGACATCATCCAAATGGCACCGCCCATCGATCTGATCTCTGGGAACCAATAATCGCCAGACGACCAGTTAAACAGCTCACGCAAAGTGACTTGAACCAAACCCGCATATTCTAAAAGGTCGGTATATACGTAGGCAATTACATAGGCTGGCATAGCGAAGGGCAATAGGAGGGCCCAACTTAATATGCGTTTACCATAAAAATCATAGTGTGTGACCAACCACGCTGCACCGGTTCCGATGAAAAAACTTAAGGAACCTACACCAAGCATCAAGATGGCTGTGTTTTTGACATAGTACGGTAGGACAGTGTCATACAGGTGTTGCCAGGCGTTTTCCTCCGGTGACAAGGCTAGGTATAAGACCGCAAAGACAGGGAGGCTGACCAATGCGGCAATAATAAATGAACTTGCAATCCATGGACGGTCTTGCGGCAGGATATTGAGTTTCAGTTTATTGAATGTGCCCGATAACTGCAAAGCTGAGCCTGTTTAAGCGTATGGTGTATTGAAAAAGAAAAAGCGGCCGAGGCCGCTTTTTTATCGTTGATCCGTTTCTACCTTACTGATCAAAGCCAACTTTGTCGACTAATTTGGCAGCCGTCTTACGGAGGTTAGCAATTTCACTCAGTGGAAGTTCATCAGCTTTAAAGGAACCCCAAGAGGCGACCAATGCTGAAGGCGCTACACCAGGTTTAACTGGATATTCGTAGTTGTCCTCGGCGTACATTGTTTGCGCTTTCGTTTCAGTTAAATACTCCATCAATTTGATTGCATTCGCTTTATTAGGCGATGCTTTCGTTAATGCCATCCCGCTAATGTTTACATGTGTGCCGCGATTATCTTGATTTGGGAAAGTAAGGGTAACGGCATCAGCCCATGCTTTTTGATCAGGGTTATTAATCATTTTACCGAAGTAATAGTTGTTTCCTAATGAGAGGTCACAAACACCTTCTTTAATTGCTTTTACTTGAGCCCGGTCATTGCCCTGAGGTTTACGGGCCAAATTAGCTTTTACACCTTCTAACCATTTTTCTGTATCGGCTTCACCGTGATGTGCAATCATCGAGGCAAATAGTGCTAGGTTGTAGGCATGCTTACCACTGCGTGTACAAATCTTACCTTTCCACATAGGGTCGGCTAGGTCTTCATAGTTTTTAATGTCATCTAAGTTGACCCGATCTTTTGATGCGTAGATTGAACGGGTACGGAGGGTCAAACCAAACCACTCGCCTTTTGGATCGCGGTATTGTGCAGGAATATTGTTCTCTAAAGTCTCAGACTGCACGGCTTGCACAACGCCTTTCTCAACCACTTCATTCAAACGACCAATATCAACCGTAAATACTAGGTCAGCAGGTGAGTTTGCACCTTCATTTACCAAGCGTTCGGCCAACCCTTTTTTCGCGAATACGACGTTTACCTTAATTCCCGTTTCTTCAGTGAACCCAGCAAATAAAGGTTCTATTAGCGTAGGCTGTCGATAAGAGTAAACGTTTACTTCTTCTGCCGCATTTGCTGTTGAAGTCACGCCCGCTAACATAAGTGTTGAAGCGATCAATTTTTTCATTTGTGCTTTCATACTATTCCTTGATTATTATGTGTCTGCTAGAAAGGATTCGTCTATTAATGAGAATAAATGCACTAATGAGAATACATTCATTAATACGAATTATTCGCAATATTATCTTTTCCGAAAGGTAAGTCAAGCGGAGATTTCAACTTTACTTCCAATGCGGTAAACATCAGGGTAGGCTTGCTTTCATCTATCCTCAGTTACCGTCATTTATCTATCCAATGAACTTTTTTGCGAAGATTATTTTTGGGTTGAGCGTCGTATTGCTAAATGCCTGTGCCACTACACTCTATACAACCCATTACGGGGTTTTTACCGCTGAAAATTCGGCTGGTGATGCACGTCAAGTGCGTATTTATTGGCAAACTGCCGAAATTGAAGGCTGGGATGGAAAGCGTTATAGAGCTCTGCCGTTCGTGCTTGAAACGCAATGCAGTGACCGAATTTTACGCTTCTATGATCAGCAATCGAACCGCTTGCGGGGCTGTCTGCCTGCTGAGGAGGGTGGTATTGCTTACTGTGGGAATGCTTCACTTGATACCGATCCGCGTGGTTTGCCGATAGACAACGGAGATGTATGCGCAACCGTGACTGATAGATCCGGTGCGACTAACTTGCTAGAACTCGACGGTGATGTGCTTATCTCGCTTGCCTGTCAGCCTAAAGAGACCCGTCGTCAATTCGGTCGAAAATTTAAGAACCAAGACTATTTGAAACCCTCTGTTACGCCTTATGTCGTTGCAACGAGACGCGTTTCCGGAAAAGATGTCAACAGTGTCGCACCTACGCTATCTTCGCACTCGTCTATTTGCGACCCTGGAAGAACTCGCTAAAATTATAACAATTGCGTAGGCGAATACATAAGCCACGCTCAGCAAGGCAGAATAAAAGATTATGGCGACTGGAAAAGTAAAGATAGAGGTGCGAGCGCTGAAAGACGGCATGTTTGTCTGTGAACTTGATCGGCCTTGGCATGAGACACCTTTTCCACTGCAAGGTTTTTATATCCGTGACGAAGAAGATATTAAAGCGCTGCGGCCCTTTTGCCGATACGTTTATGTCGACGCGTTACGTACTAAAAACCAAAGCGCTTACACGTCGAATTCGGTACCAGAAGCTAAAGCCAAAGCTAAGTCGGTATCAAAAGTCGCTCGCTCATCTAGCGCTCCAAAAATTAAACGAGCAGAGGACGAGGGAAAGGTTGTCAAGCTCGCGCCGCTTGTTATTAAGAAACCCCGTCGTTATCAAGTAAGCAACACTGTCAAAAAAGAAGTGTCTAAAGCGAAGAAGTTGCATCGAAATGTGTGTGAAGCCATGCAAGGGGTCTTTAAAACTGTTCAGAATGGTGGCGACATTTCACTGAAAGAGACTTCTCAATTGGCGGATGGGCTCGTGGAAAGTGTGGCGCGTAATCCTGATGCCTTGATTTGGTTATCAAAAATGAGTGACTACGATTTGCATGCCTACCAGCACGTCGTGCGTTCCTCCATTTGGGCTTTAGTATTAGGGCGTCATCTGGGTTTAGACAAGCCCTTGCTTAAAACCCTAGCAATGGGGGTATTGTTTTGTCAGGTTGGTAAAATGAAAATTGCGCCAGTGTTACTGGACGATGTGGAGAATTTGTCAGGTCAGGCATTGTTAGATTATCAACAATATGTGTCGGAAAGTGTGCGCATTTTAAAAACGATGGAGGGTATTGGCGAGGGCGTTATTGCGATTGCTGAATTTCATCGAGAGCGACATAACGGCACTGGTTTTCCGAAAGGGCTAACTGGAGACCGAATTCCATTGATGGCCAAAATAGCCGGTCTAGTCGATTACTATCAGTACTTGATCACGCCGAGAGAAAATACATGCGGTTGTTCGCCTCAGGAAGCTGTCGCTCAACTCTATGCGCTCCGAAATATCGCCTTTCAGCAAGATCTTGTGGAAAAACTCATTGAAGCGGTCGGTGTTTATCCAACGGGCACCTTGGTTGAGTTAAGCAATCGACATGTAGGAATTGTGACCGGTCATCATGTCGATCGTCGCCTGCAGCCAAAATTGATATTAATACTCGACGCGGATAAAAAACCCCTTCGCTCGGCTAAAGTCCTAGATCTCAAAGAATGGAATGAAGGTAAAATAGACAGTGACTGCCTTTTTATCAATGGAAGTTTACCAAAAGGCGCATTTGGTGTAGATGAAAATGCATACCTACTGTCTGGGGCAAAATCTAAGTGGAGCCTCAAGCATTTGAGTGCTTCTCTGTCACGTTGACGCATGGCTCGCACTTATTGCTCGGTTTGTGAGCGCGCCATCCAAATTTGTTTATGTGAACATATACAGCAGCAAACGGCTGCTGTACCCACCCTTGTTCTTCGCCATACGGACGAGACGCGTCACGCTAAAGGCTCGGCTATTCTTGCGGCGAGGTCGCTCAGCAACATAAGGTTATTAACTGGACAGCTTTTTGCTGAGCCCTTGTGTCGTTATGCCTTAGCACAATTTAATGCACGCTCTCCGGTCCTATTATATGCGCCGCATAGTTACGCAGAGCATCAAGAGGAGTCTTGGCTGCCTTCATTGCTTGCTGGGTCAAAGCAAGATCAGCGTTTACCATTCGGATGTGACAGTGTGATCGCACTCGATGGTACATGGCGTAACACGCGTGAGTTGATGTTGAAGAACACATGGCTGCACAAGTTGCCTGTTTTGGGCTTAATGGGGTTTAAAAGTGAATACGTATTGCGCAAACAAAAACCCAACGGGGTATCCACGATTGAAGCCTTAGATATTATTTATCGCTTCTTAAATAAAGAGTTTTCAACTGAAAAATTCCTTTCCTCTTTTAGAGCTATGCAAGCGGCGCAAATTGCAAAGATGGGTGATGAGATTTTCCTTCGGCATTACGCGAAGAGATAAGCCATTTGTTTTTCAAATTTAGGCTGTTCAGGATTGATTTTTAGCAGATTGCCTCAATCTATTGGTCCATTCTATTCGTATGAATCAACACACGTATCAAATCGGTGACTCTCCCCGCAATTTAGGATGTATTGATGCCCGCAGCACTCGAAATTAAACATTTGTCTAAAACTTATGATAATGGCCATAAAGCGTTATCAGACGTTTCATTATCGGTTAAACAGGGGGATTTTTTCGCTTTGCTTGGGCCGAACGGCGCCGGTAAATCGACTACATTAGGTATTGTCTCATCGCTGTTGAACAAGAGCGAGGGCGAGGTGCGCGTTTTTGGTCATGACCTAGATACAGAGTTGGTAAAAGCGAAAACATGTTTGGGTGTGGTTCCCCAAGAGGTCAATTTTAATCAATTTGAAAAAGTGCAAGATATACTAATTACGCAGGCTGGCTATTACGGTATTAAAGCGAGCGAAGCTTGGCCAACGGTACAAATTTATCTGAAAGAGCTCGGTTTATGGGATAAGCGTGAGCAACCAGCACGTATGTTGTCAGGTGGAATGAAACGGCGGCTGATGATTGCGCGAGCGTTGGTACATAAGCCAAAGTTGCTGATTCTTGACGAACCAACGGCGGGCGTCGATATTGAGCTACGTCGCTCTATGTGGCGTTTCTTGCGTAATATTAATGAGGCGGGGACCACCATAATTCTCACCACTCACTATCTTGAGGAAGCAGAGGAGCTTTGCCGTAACATTGCGATCATTGATCGCGGCACCATTCTCGAAAACACGAGTATGAAGGCTTTACTGAGTAAGCTGCATAAGCAAACGTTTGTGATGGAAACAATTCCCGTGTTGCAAACAATACCGGAAATAGCCGGTTTCGATGTCAGCTTAGATGCAGGAGGGCAATTAGA
Source organism: uncultured Oleiphilus sp. (assembly GCA_913020245.1). Classification (GTDB taxonomy): domain Bacteria; phylum Pseudomonadota; class Gammaproteobacteria; order Pseudomonadales; family Oleiphilaceae; genus PZPK01. The sequence goes on along the minus strand of CAJWAD010000019.1, from coordinate 25,802 downwards.
GGTAGATATGCAAGGTACGCAGACGATGAGCGCGTTTTTCAATGCAATTACTGATCATAAGTTTCAAGTTGCTTCGGTTAGAACAAAATCTAATCGCCTAGAGGAGTTGTTTTTATCGCTGGTTAGTTCAGGACAGGACCTCAACTCTGAGGAGAAAGTATTGTGACGGCTAGACAAATCTGGATCGCTTTCTCGACCATTGTTGTTAAGGAAATACGTCGCTTTATGCGGATATGGCCGCAGACACTTCTACCACCAGCCATTACTATGGCTCTATATTTTGTGATATTTGGTAATTTAATCGGGTCAAGAATTGGCGAAATGGACGGCTACGACTATATGGATTTTATCGTGCCCGGATTAATAATGATGTCGGTGATAACTAACTCATATTCGAATGTTGTCTCCTCCTTTTTTAGCCTAAAATTCCAAAAAAATATTGAGGAAATCCTTGTGTCGCCGGTACCAAATTGGGTTGTTTTACTCGGGTATGTTACGGGTGGTGTGGTACGTGGTTTGGCTGTGGGGTTCATTGTAACTTTGCTTTCACTAGGTTTTACTGACCTGCAAATCCATAATGTTGCGATTACCGCGAGCGTTGTAATGCTGACGGCGGTTGTGTTCGCGCTTGGCGGTTTTATTAACGCGGTTTTTGCGAGAAGCTTTGATGATATTTCGATTGTGCCGACGTTCGTACTGACACCGCTTACCTACCTAGGGGGCGTGTTTTACAGCATTTCGTTATTACCCGAATTCTGGCAAGGCGTGTCGCAAATAAATCCGATTCTGTATATGGTCAATGCGTTTCGTTATGGTATTTTGGGAGTCAGTGATATTAGTATTATGAATGCCTTTTTGATGGTGGCTGTATCGATTGCTATATTGTTCTCTGTATCCCTGCATTTGCTTAATTCAGGTAAAGGCATTCGAAATTGATGACGAACTCAGTTGGTTAAGCGTCCATTTAATGTAAGGCAGTGTATCAATGTACAAGAGGTTTTAAGCGAACAATGAGCCATGTCGAAGATAGCCTGTTAGGTAAAAAAGCGGTTTTTACAGACCGTTATGATCCGACACAGCTTTTTCCTATCGCGCGGTCAGAAAGCCGCAAGCGTCTTGGTATCAAGCAGAAAGAGCTGCCATTTGTGGGGGAAGATGTCTGGACAAGCTTTGAAGTATCGTGGCTAGAACGCAGTGGCAAACCGTGTGTTGCTTTAGGCTACTTTCATATCCCTTGCGATTCCAGTCATATTATTGAGTCAAAGTCTTTCAAACTTTATCTGAATTCGTTTAACCAAGAAATGTTTGATTCAAAACAAATCGTACAATCGCTAATGCAAACTGATCTTTCTGCGGCCGCCGGTAAGCCTGTGACGGTTAATCTTGTCGCGTTAAATCAAGCTGAATTTAAGATGACTAATCCGGATGAGGCAGCGGTTTGTATTGACCAACTAGACGCAGAGAATTTTGAATACTCGCCTAATGCATCTTTGCTAGAACTTGACGAAAATTCGCATGGCTTGGTTGAAGAAACGCTTTATTCAGATTTGTTGCGTTCTAACTGCCCGGTCACTGACCAACCAGACTGGGCAACTGTCTATATTGCATACCGTGGCATGAAAATTAGCCATGAAAGCCTGTTACGTTATATTGTTTCCTTCCGCCTATGCCAGGATTTTCATGAGCAATGTGTTGAGCAGATTTTTACGGATATTATGGCGATATGCGAGTGTGAATCGTTAGCGGTATTCGCCCGTTACACACGTCGAGGAGGATTGGATATTAATCCGTATCGCGCGACACCAGACTGCGCGGCGCAAATACCTTCGATGCGCTTTATTAGGCAATAAATTTCATTTGAATCACGGAAGTTAGAGAATGTTAACTCTTATCTTTTAGGCGTTCTGCGGCGCGTTCAAGTGCACGAACTACAAGGTCTCTTTCTTCTTGATTCACTTTGTCAGTGTCTAGATAAAGTGCAAATCCGCCGGTTTCATGCTCGATAAAGCTCTGCCCCGCACCGATGTCGCGGCGAAAGTCGATGATTTGATAGATGGGCACCGGACGGGAGAAACCTTTCACCGTAATTTCGCCCTTGTCGCGGCACATTACCTTATCTTTTACTAGTGAGAAGGTCTCGTAGGAAATAAGGATTTCCCCCGGTTCCGCTAGTGCCTCCAAACGCGACGCTAAATTTACTTCTTTACCGATGATCGTGTAATCCATTCGATTTTCGGCGCCAAAGTTGCCGACGGTACTGTAACCCGTGGAGATACCGATACGAATTTGCAGTGGGGTTTTAATACCTTGACTCTGCCATTTCTGACGCAGAATTTTCATATGCTTGCGCATCTCAATCGCCATTGCCACGCAGGCTAAGGTATCCTCTTTAGGGCCACGACTCGTCGGATCGCCGAAGAAAATCATAATAGAGTCGCCAACGAATTTATCAATGGTGCCACCGTACTTTAGCGCGATTTGAGACATCTCGTTAAAGTAGGTGTTTAGTAGTTCAGTCAGCCCCTCAGGCTCCATTTCTTCAGAAAGCTCTGTAAACCCTTTGATATCAGAGAAGAAAATAGTGAGTTTTTTGCGTTGTGTTTCGAGGCGAACATCGCGCTCACCTGTAAAAATAGACTGCCAAACTTGAGGAGAGAGATACTTTGCCAATTTATGTGAGAGCGAAATAGATTGCTCTCGCTGGTGTTGGATTTGAGACTTGGCTTTTACTAAAGCCTTCGCTTGCTGGTGAGTATAGTAAGCTGTGACTGAGACATAGATGCCGGTGCCAATGCCTGCGATAAGGCTCACGATAACAGGTTCTGTGCCTGCAAAGTCTAAGCCTAACACCATCGTTGAAATTAAGGTGGAGATGATGGTTAACAAGGTACCCATGACGAAGAGTCGCATTCCACCTACAACGATATAGCTGAAGACCGCCATGACAATAGAGAATAAGGTCACCGTTAGGCTGAAGTCGACAAGCACCAAAACAGCACCAATAAATACTGCATCGATTAGCACACTATATTCGCGGGCTGAGGGGCTTTCGGTGAGTTTCAGGCTGCGCACAACAAAATAGACTATGTGCGGCCATAGCATTGCAAAGGGAACAAACCAAATTAGTGTTTTGGCAAAATGGCCGGTCATAATGCCGGCAACCATTGTGAGCGCATTCACTAGATAGGCTAGCACCCGCGCATTGTAGGCGGGCATTACCGAGGGTGGGGATTCTTCGTTGGCGCGTAATACTTTTGACTTCATAACAAATTCGCACTTCTTCGAGTAGACTACTGACTTAAACGCTATCTACTTTATTTTTATGCTATCTATACAGGCAAGGGAGCTTTTTCGTTAAGCTCTATATGGCTCACCTGACTATTTTTTGCCAGGCCTTCTTGAATCCATTCAAGTTTTTGCTCGGCCCGACAGTGGACAGCGCATAGACTAGCAGCTAGTAAAATTAGACACAAACTTTAGCGATAATCCTTCTTCATACGTGTGCGATGTTGAGTCATAATGTCATTTTCTCACGGAATAAAATCGCTATGCAAAGTTCCCCGGTTGATCAGTTACTGTCGAGGGTTTCGAACCCGAGGTTATCTGAACCTTCGCCCAGTCCTGAAATATTGGATGAGGTGTTTCGTTGCGCTTTGCGTGCGCCAGATCATATGCGGCTTAGGCCATGGCGTTATCTGTTAGTAGAGGGTGCGCATCGAGAGTTTTTGGGTAACTTATTTGAGACGGCTTCGATTGAGGCATCCATGCAGCGTGACGAGACTTTGTCAGAAACGCAGCGAGAAAAGCTAAGAAAAATGCCCCTTCGTGCACCGCTAATCATTGTCGCTATTTCAAAAAACTTACCGCACGCAAAAGTCCCCATGCATGAGCAAGAATTATCCGTTGGTGCGGGTTTGTCTTACATGCTTCTAGCCCTTCAAAGCAATGGGTTTGGTGGGATTTGGCGAACGGGTGATATGGCAGAAAATGCGCATGTAAAAGCGGGTTTGGGTGTGCAGGCGCAGGAACGTATCGTTGGGTTTTTGTACGTTGGCACGCCGCTTGGCGACCCGAAGAAAATAGAGCCTCTCGATCCGGCAGATTTTTTTAAGGTTTGGCAGCCTTAACTTTTCACGAGATTTTATTCACTTCTGGTATCACGGGTTGTACGGGTATATGGTCTTTTTTATAGAACCGTTTGCCTCACACATCTTCGAAATAAAGCGGCAAACTGGCGGGCGAAAGATTGCCGTTTTTCTAAGGTTCTAATTTATATAAGTTGCTGAAATATATAGTAAATATTTTTGGCATCGCTCTTGCTATTTGACTGTCAGACAGTTTTAAGAGACGCAGAGCGGCAATGGCAATTAATTTTCAAAACGCCTTAGGCATTCATCCAAAAGCGCTGGAAGTTCGCGTCCAGCGTGCTGAAATCATGGCAAACAATCTTGCCAACGCTGACACACCAGGGTTTAAAGCGCGCGATGTGGATTTTAGAGCGATGCTGGGCGAGCAGATGGACAACGGTGCCAAGCAACCGTTAAGCATGCAGCGTACAGACCGCCAGCATATTGCAATGGATATAGCGTCTGATGCGTCATTATTATACCGCACGCCTACGCAACCCTCCGTCGATGGTAATACCGTAGACACACAAAAAGAGTTAGCAGAGTTCACGAAAAATGTTCTTGATTATCAGGCTAGCTTCCAGTTCTTGAATTCAAAGTTTAAATCGCTCTCCAAAGCGATAAAAGGGGAGTAAACCATATGTCACTTGATCGTATTTTTGATATTGCCGGTAGTGGTATGTCTGCGCAATCTATCCGCTTAAACGCAACGGCTAGTAACATTGCAAATGCAGACAGTGCAGCAAGCAGCACCGATAGCGTGTATCGGGCGCGAAAGCCTATTTTTGCTGCGATTGAACAGCAGGCCATGCAACAAGTGTTTAAAAGCGACAATAACCAAGAAGCTTCAAAAGGCGTTCAAGTAAAAGGGATTGTCGAGAGCGATGCAGCATTAGATATGCGTTATCAACCAGATCATCCGTTAGCAGATGAGCAGGGTTATGTGATGTATCCGAACGTAAATGTAGTAGAGGAAATGGCTGATATGTTATCAGCGTCGCGCAGTTTTCAGACTAATGTCGATGTTATGGATGCGGCAAAAACCATGATGCAACGTATCTTAACGTTAGGGCAGTAGGGGAAATAAACCATGACGAATATTACCAATGTAAATACGACCGACCCCTTAGCGAATTATCGGCTTGAAAACCAGGAAGTCGAGCAGAAAGATGGCGGCGATCTGGGCAAGAATGAGTTCTTGGAATTAATGATTGCGCAACTTGAAAATCAAAACCCTCTCGAGCCTCAAGATAACGGCGCGTTCATTTCTCAATTGGCCGAATTTAGCGCCCTGGAAGAGATGCAGCAGGTGAATACCACGGTGCAGAGCTTTGCGACTAGCTTTCAGTCTTCTCAGGCTTTGCAGGCTTCTGCAATGGTGGGCCGTTCTGTATTGGTGCCATCATCGCAAGCACCAACAGATGAGAATGGTCAGATCTCTGGTCTGGTAGACGTGCCAGCGAGCACAGGGCGGCTAACCTTAAGTATTATGAGCCCGTCCGGTGAGTTAGTGCGGCAAATCGAAATGGGGCAACAAATTGCCGGTACCATACCTTTTACATGGGACGGATTAAATCAAGATGGTGAGGCAATGCCTCAAGATCGCTACACAATTGTAGCCGAGGCACAGAACGGATCCGATACAGAGCAGCTCGATACATTATTATCTTCTCAAGTGAACAGCGTATCGATAGCTAATTCAGGCGACATAACTCTAAATCTTGCAGGTATCGGTGGCGTGCCACTTGAGAATGTAAGAGAAATAAATTAAGAACAGCAGAGGTGAAGTATGACATTTAACGTGGCACTGAGTGGATTACGTGCGTCATCCACAGACTTAGAAGTAACGGGCAATAATATAGCCAATGCCAGCACGGTTGGCTTCAAACGATCTCGAGCTGAGTTCGCTGATGCTTATTCAAACAGCTTCTTCGGTGGCGGTGTGACGGATGTTGGGGACGGAGTTTCTGTTCAAAATATCCGACAGATCCACAGCCAGGGCAATGTAAGTTTTACCGATAGCGGCCTCGATTTGGCGATTACGGGTAATGGTTACTTTGTTTTAAATGATAGCGGTGAAGTTAAGTATTCACGGGCGGGACAATTCGGTGTTGATCGAGAAGGTTTTCTGGTGAATAGCACAGGTATGCGCGTGCAGGGGTTTCAAGCCGATGAAGAGGGTACCGTTTCCGGTGTATTGGGCGATCTAGAGGTCGAAACAAACGATTTGGCCCCCCGCCAAACGACCGATGTTGAAACACTGCTAAATCTCGACTCATCGGAGGCGGTGTTAGCCGATTCGGGGTCAACGATTGATTCTGATGGGACGACGATTGGTACGGCTTTAGCCGGTGCAAATAACGGTTATACGCCACAGACGATTGATGTCACCTTGGCCGATGGCACCGTAAACTCGATTACTACGGTTGCCGATGCAACCGCGGGTGCCACTGCCGCGCAGTTTAGTTTATTAAATGGCGTAGATGCGACGGCCAGAACATCTGCGAGTATTCTGTCTGCGGGTTACAACAATACGTCCGGTACCATGAATATCACGGTAAACGGCATTACATTCCAGCCCAGTGGTGCAAATACACAGGAAGAACTTGCGGATTTAGGTGCACAGATCAATGAATCGGCGTTGGTTGGTATTACAGCGGTTTTAAATGGCAACGACCTTGAGATTATTCAAGATCAGGGTGCGGATTTACAATTTGCGTTTGCGGGTGGGGGTACTGATACGTTTACGGTGCAAGGTGCAGATCTGGGCGCAAGCACACAGGCGCTCGCGACTGCAAATACCTCCGCGGTTGTGGGCGGTTCGGTGCAATTCATCTTGGATGACAATGTCAGCTTCGCAAACAATGCAGGCACTTCGATTGTCGCAACTTTTGTGGGACAACCTTTCACTAATAATGCGTTCGACCCAGCTGATGCAGGCACTTATAACCATGCGACGTCGACCACCATTTACGACAGTTTAGGCAACAGTCATATTTTAAGTTTGTACTTTGTGAAACAAGAGGCAAATGCGTCAACACAGCCTAATTCTTGGCAAATGCATGTGCAAATAGATGGTCAAGACGTGGGTGACCCACTAATTGGCAACACCGCCTCCCGAGCTACGTTTAACATTGTGTTCAATGACGACGGCAGTGTAAATGAGTTAGTCACGGATGATGTGTTAATTTCTAATTGGGTACCCAGTGATGCGGATGGTAATCCCAATGGGGCGGCGGCGCCAATAAATGTAATCAACGGTGGGTCATTGCCGGTTGAGTTTCCACCCACTAGCTCAAACTTTGAGATTGATCTTGCCACACTCACGCAATACGGTAGCCCGTTTGCGGTGAACGATTTAAGCCAAAATGGTTTTACGACCGGACGATTAGTGGGCTTGGATGTTGACTCTTCGGGTATCATCCTCTCGCGTTTTTCAAACGGTGAATCCCTTACGTTGGGGCAGGTAGCATTGGCTAATTTCCGTGATAAGGAGGGTTTAGCACCGATTGGTGACAGTGTTTGGGTCGAGACATTTTCTTCAGGTGATGCCGTTATAGGCGCCCCTGGTACGGCCTCGTTAGGCGTCTTAACAGCGTCAGCGGTTGAGTCATCGAATGTTGATCTCTCACAAGAATTGGTAAATCTGATTGTCGCGCAGCGAAATTATCAGGCTAATTCAAAGACGATTGAAACGGCCGATACCATCCAGCAAACCATTCTGAACATTTAATAGAGAGTTAGCCTAGTATGGATAAGGCCCTATATATTGCGATGAGCGGTGCTAAGCAAAATATGCTGGCACAGCGAGCGCATTCGAATAACCTTGCAAATGTGAACACCACTGGGTTCAAAGAAGACTTCGCGCAAGCTCGCGCGATGTCCGTCTTTGGAGAGCATTTCCCGACGCGGGCTTATGCCATGACGGAGCGCCCCGGTACAAAGTTTGCGCAGGGGCCGCTCATTGAAACGGGTAACCGGCTTGACTTGGCCATTAAAGGTGAAGGGTGGTTGGCGGTGCAAACAGCTCAAGGTGGTGAGGCATACACACGTGCAGGGGATTTGCAGGTGGATGTGAATGGTATTTTGCGCACGGGTTCCGGTTTACCGGTCTTAGGTGAAGGGGGTCAGATCGCCTTACCTCCCGGTGAGGAAGTGGAAATTGGTGCAGACGGCACGATCACGGTTATTCCCGCTGATGGCAGTGCTTTGGCACAAATTGATCGTCTTCGATTAGTGAATCCAGACCCAGCTTTGATCGAAAAGCGGGGCGATGGCCTCATTCATGTTAAAGGTGATCAACCCTTGCCTGAAACGGATGCTGATATACGTGTTGAACCAGGGTTTCTTGAGGGTTCTAACGTCAATGCCGTGGCCTCCCTGACAGAAATCCTCTCCTTATCTCGTCAATATGAAATGCAAATAAAATTGATGAGTCAAGCTGACCAAATTAGTCAATCTTCGGCACGCTTGTTGCAATTCTCTTAGTAACAGCAAATCACAGCATAAAAGCGGCATAAACCTGCTGCTTACCGCTTCTTTATGATCTGATTTGCAAACGCTTAAGTTACTAGGAGTAAAGCATGCATTCAGCTCTCTACGTCAGTCAAACCGGCCTTAGCGCGCAAGACACCTCGCTACGAACCATTTCTAACAACTTGGCAAACGTATCGACAATTGGTTATAAACGCGACGATGCAGTTTTTCAAGATTTGCTCTATCAAATCAAGCGTGATCCAGGTGCACTCACTTCGCAAGATTCACAACTACCTTCTGGGCTTCAGTTAGGGACCGGTGTGCGTGTGGTGGGAACCACTAAACAATTTAGTCAAGGCTCGTTGGAGGTAACCGAGCAGCCGCTCGATACCGCCATTCAGGGCTTGGGTATGTTTCAGATTCTTTTGCCTGATGGGACTATCTCATATACCCGTGATGGGCAGTTTCAAGTTGATTCGGATGGGCAAATTGTTACCGCCAACGGTCATCCCTTAGAACCTTCGATTACGATTCCAGAAGATGTATCGCAGCTCACTATCTCAGCCGATGGCATTGTCGCGGGCACGGTTGATGGGGAAGTGGATCTTCAAGAGTTTGGTCAGATTGATTTAGTGAACTTTGTTAATCCGCAGGGTTTGAAAGCCATTGGTAACAACTTATTTCGCGAAACCGAAGCCAGTGGAAATCCAATAACGGGGACGCCGAGTTTGGACGGGTTTGGTTCGATAAATCAAGGCATGTTGGAAGCGTCAAATGTGAACGTGGTGACCGAATTAGTCGATATGATTACCACGCAACGTTCCTACGAAATGAATTCAAAAGTGGTCTCCACAGCCGACCAAATGTTGCAGTTTATTTCACAAAATCTATAGGTTGATAATTATGATGCCGCGCTATCACGTATTGGTTGACCTTATCAAAGCAGGCTTGGTTGGTGTCTGTCTGCTAAGTGTTTTGGCTGGTTGTAGCACGCTTTCTCGAGATCGTCCGGTGCCAGATGATCCACGTTACGCGCCGATTCCTGCTCAGGCTTTGCGTATGGGCGAAGAAGTGAACGGCTCGATCTATCAAAACTCTCGTCAGTTTAGTTTTTATGGTGATCAAGTCGCGTTAAACGTGGGTGATATTTTAACCGTCATATTACAAGAAAGTACGTCGGCATCGAAGAGCGCGGATACCTCTATTGATAAAGATGATGAGGTCTCATTCAACGAGGCGAATATTCTTGGTAATGCCGTTGACTTAAAAGGCTTGAGTTTACTAACGAATCCCAATTTTGAGCGTTCTTTTGATGGCAGTGCTGAGAGTGATCAAAGCAATTCGTTGGCAGGCAGTATTTCTGTAACCGTCGCAGAGGTTTACCCCAATGGACTACTGCGGATTCAGGGAGAGAAATGGCTTACTTTGAATCAGGGTGACGAGTATATACGCGTAACAGGTTTGGTTCGACCACAGGATATTGGCACGGACAATACGATATTCTCATCTAAAATTGCTGACGCACGGTTCGCGTATGGAGGCACAGGTGCCTTTGATGACGCGAACCGACAGGGTTGGTTATCGCGTTTTTTCTATAGCGATTGGTGGCCACTTTAATGGTCGGCTTTGAAGGTTCATTACGATGAAAAACAGATTGGTTTCAATGAAAGTTTATTCGTTAGCATTAATCGCGTTTTCGCTTTTCTATACAGAGCTTGCGCTGGCTGACCGATTGAAAGATATGGCCAGTATTGAGGGCATACGCAGCAATCAGTTAGTGGGTTATGGTTTGGTGGTGGGCTTAGATGGGACGGGCGATAAGACCGATTTCACGAGCCAAACCTTTAGTAATTTGTTGGATAAATTTGGGATCACTATCCCCACGGGAGAAGACATCGGTTCAAAAAATATCGCTGCCGTTGCCGTACATGCCGAGTTACCTGCCTTTACGAAACCAGGCCAACGGATTGACGTAACTGTGTCGTCATTAGGTGACTCAAAAAGCTTACGTGGTGGTTCACTGCTCATGACCCCGCTCAAAGGCGCGGATGGCCGTATTTACGCGATGTCCCAAGGTAGCTTGGTCGTCGGTGGCTTTGGCGCAGAGGGCAGTGATGGTTCGTCAATTACGGTGAATATACCCAGTGTGGGGCGCATTCCTAATGGGGCGACGGTTGAGCGAGGTATTGATAGCCCGTTCAATCGCGGCGATACCCTAACCTTTAATTTACATCACCCAGATTTCACCACGGCAATGAATGTGACTGAACAGATTAATGATCTGCTCGGGCCCGGCACCGCCTATGCGCAAGACAGTGCATCGATTCAAGTTAAGGCGCCACGGGACGCATCGCAGCGCGTGGCCTATATGTCCATGCTTGAGAATTTGAGTGTTGACCCCGGTGAAGCGCCGGCAAAAGTCATTATTAATTCCCGAACCGGCACGATTGTGGTGGGCAAAAACGTCAAAGTGCTGCCGGCCGCAATTACCCACGGTAACCTGACTGTTTCAATTAATGAAGATCTTGACGTTAGTCAGCCCGGTGCGTTTGGCGATGGCGAAACAGTTGTTGTGCCGCGCACAGACATTGAGATTGAGCAAGAACAGGGTCGAATGTTTGAATTTGGTCCAGCCACAACGTTAAGCGAGATTGTACAAGCGGTGAATCAAGTTGGTGCCGCACCTGGTGATATTATGGCGGTGCTTGAAGCACTCAAACAAGCTGGCGCATTAAAAGCCGACTTGATAGTGATTTAATACAGGGTAATTAAGTAGAGAAAGCATGTTGGAATCCTCTCGACTCGACAACTATAACGATCTTGCCTCACTACAGCGCTTAAAGGTAAACAAGCCAGGTAAAGAAGAGCAGAACGTTAAGGCCGTCGCACAGCAATTTGAGTCTTTGTTTGTATCGATGATGCTTAAATCGATGCGCGCGGCAAATAAGGGGTTTTCTGAAGGTAATATGCTGAGCAGCAAAGATTCAGAGTTTTACCAAGAGATGTTTGACAGCCAGCTGGCGGTATCGCTTTCAAGTGGACGAGGTATTGGGTTGGCAGATGTGATCGAAAAACAGTTAATGGAACGGCGTAACCTGAAACCGGAAAACCGCAATGAGCCCCTCGCGATAGCCAGTATGGATGCCTACCAACGTAAAGACTTTTCGCATCTGCGTCGCAGTCAAGATATACAGGAGGCAATGGTTGAGATTGAGCACATTATGCAACATGCGCCTGAGACGAATGCGCAATCTGCACTGAAAGCAGCAGTTGAGTTAACGACCTCGGAAGAGCCGGGCATCGATTTCTCATCACCGGATAGTTTTATACGTTCGCTTTATCCAATGGCCAAAAAAATCGAAGCAGAAAGTGGTATTGATGCGCGCTTAATGCTGGCGCAGTCGGCGCTTGAAACGGGGTGGGGGCAGCATGAAATTCGCCATCAAGATGGGTCCTCAAGCCGCAATTTATTTGGGATAAAAGCGCAATCAGACTGGTCGGGTGGACGCACCGAGATTTTGACAACGGAATACCGTGAAGGGGTCCCCATAAAGGTTCGCGATAATTTCCGCTCCTATGACTCCTACTTAGCTAGTTTCCGCGATTACGCTAACTTTTTACAAACTAACGAGCGTTATCAGGCGGCATTGGATAAACGTGACGATCCTATGGCTTTTTCTGAAGCATTACAGAATTCCGGTTATGCGACGGACCCCGCTTATGCGAACAAATTGCAATCGATTATGGGTAAACATCTTTCTGACCTGCCTGAGCTTTTTTCAGGTAGCACTGAGGCCCGTCAATAATGTTAATTATTAGAGGGGGCAACAGATGGCAGATCTGATTGGTATTGGTCTTACAGGGCTTAAAACACATCAAATAGGGTTGTCAGTAACCGGTAATAACGTTGCTAATATCAATACACCCGGCTACAGCCGACAAGAAGCTATTTTTGTTGATACGCAGGCTGAATTGACGGGTGGAGGGTATCTTGGGCAAGGATCGAGCGTTGAAACAATACGCCGTATTACACAAAGCTTTGTCGTTGAGCAGCAGCGTGCGGATACAACTGTATTTTTTGAACGCAATGCGATGTTGTCCCAGGCTTCCATTATCGACAACTTGCTAGCAAGTGAAGCAACGGGTTTAACACCCTCATTAAGTCGTTTTTTTGAAGCATTTCAAGGCGCTGCGGATAACCCAACATCCATTCCTCAGCGTCAATTACTGCTCACACAAACAGAGGGCTTGGTGACACGTTTTCAAACTCTGGATGCTCGTTTGAAAGGGCAGGTTACGAATATTAACCAGCAGTTAGAGGCGGATATTTCTGAGATAAATGCCTTGTCTCAGGGCTTGGCTGAGGCGAATACCGCTATCTCGTTAGCGAGTAGTACCGGTGCTGCTGGGCAGACGCCCAATCAGTTATTAGATGAGCGTGATGAAACACTGCGTAAATTATCTGAGCTTGTGGCACTGCGTGTCGTTGAGAATCCCGATGGCCGCGTAAACGTATTTTTCGGCAAAGGCGAGCCATTGGTGGTTGGTGATCAAGCAACCCGATTGGAAACTATCCGAAACCCTTCTGATGGTTCCATTACAGATGTAGGCATCGTGTTGAATGGAACGGTCCAGAACATAACGCAAAATATTTCAGGTGGTTCTGTTGGTGGTGCACTGCAATTTCGCGAAAATGAGCTGAGCGAAGTGATTAACGCACTGGGCCGTATTGCGTTGACGATTTCCGAAACCGTTAACGATCAGCACGGCCTCGGTATGGATCTGGAAAATAAGCTCGGCGGGTTATTTTTTGGTGATGTAAATGATCAAATTATCGCCACAAACCGCGTGCTTGCCAGTAGCAATAATTTGCCGCCAGATGACCAATCACTGCGAGTTAATATTATTAATTCGAGCGAATTGACGATCGATAATTATGAGTTACGATTTGAGGGTCCTTCCAATTCTGATTTTGTTATATATCGACAAGGCACCCGAGACATTGCGTTTAAGTCGACCTTGAGCAATGTCTTTCCCACCAGTATTGAATTAGATGGTTTTGAAATACAGTTTGATGGTGGCACGTTTAAAGTAGGCGATACCTTTACCTTATATCCTACTCGAAATGGTGCGACAGACATTACTCAAGTTGTCGATCGCGTTGAAGAAATTGCGCTGGCTGCACCTATTCGCGCCAAAGCAAACTTAGGAAATTTAGGTAATGCTCAAATCACCTTCGGTGACATGCTTGATGTATCGAGTCCGCTTACCAACCAGACACTTGATACATTTTCGGTGGATGGAGAGTTAAACCCACCGCTCGCAATTCGTTTTATCAGCGATGATTATTACGAAGTACTAGATGTGAGCGATCCAGCCAATCCGCAACCCTTGGTTCCCCCTCTAAATAATCAGCGCTTTGCACAAGGCCTTTCAAATGAGATTTTTAATGCTGATCCGGGTGCAAACATAGTGATTGCGCAGGGGCCTGACACGCAGGTTGTGCCGGCACCTTCGGCAGGCCCCTTTTTAAATGGTTATGGCGCGCAAAACCTAACAGTGCAATCCCGTGATTTAGAAACAAATGTTGTGACGGCGCAGACCGTTAGTATTTCTGCGGATAGTTCAGCAAAACAAATCGCAGAACAGATGACGAGTGTGCAAGGCATCGAGGCAAATGCGTACACGCAAGTGCGGGTATCGAATTTCTTTGATGATGGGGACCCAACACCGCTTGGGATTACGGTAAATGGGGAAGCGATTACATTGCCGCCACTCACGGCGTTTAGCCCAGTTGAGCTTGCAAGTGTTATCAATGCTAACACCAATTTACAAAATCTCAATATTGTTGCGGTAAGTGATGGCGTTAACTTAGATATCCGCGCATTTACCGGTGAGGATATTGTTGTTGAGATAACGGGCGTTGGTGATAGTGCTGATGTCAGTAAGCTAGATCCGTACAGCCCAGGTACACCAGTATTGAGTACGCAAACGGTGAATGCCGGCCAAGGGGTTGCGGTTGGCGGAAACGTAGATGTCACGCTTGCCAATGGCATTAATTTTACGGCCGATACATCCACGGTATTTGATTTAGCCCCGGTTGCACAGTCTGCATACCTTGGCTTTCAATTTGAAATTCAAGGTGAAACGAGAAAGGGTGATGAGTTCACCATTGAATATAATACTGACGGTGTCTCGGACAACCGAAATGCGCTTGCGATTGGCGCTTTGGAGGCGGCAGGACTGATTGCCGGAGGCGTTGCAAGTTATGGTGAGTCGTATTCACAGATTGTCGAAGAAATCGGGACCGTGACCAACAGGACGCGCCTCGAAACAGACTCGGCGAAAGCTTTATTGCAGCAAACAACGCAATACCGTGACTCCATTTCGGCTGTTAATTTAGATGAAGAAGCCGGTAAGTTGATTCAGTATCAAGCGGCCTACAATGCATCGGCACAGGTCGTGTCGGTAGCTAGAGAACTATTCGATACATTGCTCGGTGCATTCCGATAAGACCGCGCGCGGCACTAGACAGGTAGAAGATAATGAGAATATCCACGATACAAATTTACAATCAAGGGATTAACTCGATTCAGGATGTCACGCAGCAGCAGCAAAAAACGCAGCAGCAGTTGGCAACGGGTCGTCGCGTGCTTAATCCATCTGATGATCCCGTCGCATCGACCCGCATTCTTGAACTAAATCAAGAGCTTTCCATTAATAACCAGTTTCAACGTAATATTGAGTTGGCGGAGGGCCGGCTTACGTTGCAAGATGATCGGTTAGGTGGGATTAACGATGTGATTCAGCGTATTCGTGAATTAGCAGTTACCGCAGGTAATGGTGCGTTAACCGCAGATGATTTGGGATCAATTGCGGCAGAAGTCGAGGAGCGTTTGGATCAGACTGCTGGGTTATTGAATTCAAGAGATGCAACGGGCGAGTACGTATTCGCTGGATTTCAGGGTGCAGTAGAGCCCTTTCAGTTAACAGATTCCGGCGCATACCGTTACCAGGGAGATCAAGGACAGCGCTTCGTTAAAATTGAAAGCAGCGTTTCGGTAGCGGTCACCGAAAACGGTTACGATATTTTTCAGAATATCCCCTCTTACACCAACACATTTTTTACCGAAGCCAGCACGTCTAATCAGGCGGTGCCACCCGCTCGTATCAGTGTTGGGCAGATAACAGATCAAGCGCTATACGATGCCTTTTATCCTGAGGATATGGTGATTCAATTCACTACCCCGACTGATTTTAATATTATTGAGAAATCGACTGGTGTCACCATTCAATCAAATGTGCCGTACTCGTCGAATGGTCCTATTTCAGTTAATGGTGTGCAATTTGAGATTGTGGGTGCGCCGGTTGCTGGCGATAGTTTTACAGTGAATTCATCAGAGAAACAGGGCCTTCTCACGACGATAGAAAAATTCATTTATGGCTTACGCAATATTAACGATACCGCCGCGGGTAAAGAAAGCTTCAATAATTTATTAGAAAGCACCATTGCCAATTTGGATTCAGCTGAGACCTCTGTATTAGAAGTTAGAGGGCAGGTGGGGGCGCGCTTAAATACAATTGAGGCGAGCGCTGAGCAGCTTAAAGATGCAGAAATACTGACCCAAGATGTACTGAATACACTAGAAGCGGTTGATTATGCCGAAACAGTTAGTTTGTTGACGGTGCAGCAATTTACGCTTGAAGCAGCCTATTCGTCATTTTCAAAAATCACTTCATTATCTTTATTTGAGCGTATTTAGTCAGGTAGAAAGCGTTTCTTCCTCGCCTTGGATCTGCTACCGTTACGCTTCTTTTTTATAGATTCGTTTTCGAGAACGATTAACGTCAAGGAGCTTTTGATGAGCAGTGTTTACGATATTCCCGTCACCACAATAAAGGGTGAGACCAAAGATCTGAGTGAATTCAAAGGTCAGGTGATGCTTATTGTTAATACCGCCAGTAAGTGTGGTTTTACACCCCAATTTAAAGGTTTAGAAAGTTTGTATGACGAATACAAGGACAAAGGCCTTATTGTACTGGGGTTCCCGTGTAATCAATTTTTAAGTCAAGACCCTGGCAGTGATGCGGACATAAGTGAGTTCTGTGAACTAAATTATGGCGTCACGTTTCCGATGTTCTCAAAGGTTGAAGTAAACGGCCCAGATACACATCCTTTGTACAACCTACTGAAATCGTCTGCGAAAGGCTTACTAGGCTCAGAAAAAATTAAATGGAACTTTACCAAATTTTTGGTTAATGCTGAGGGCGAGATACTGAAGCGCTATGCACCGAATACAGAGCCAAAAGATATCGCGAAAGATATTAAAGGCCTTTTAGCGTAAGTGTTGGTTGGGTTATCAAGCCGATGTAAACGTTCAAATTAACTATTAAGCGACGGAGGACTAGTCGTAATCCTTATAAGGATCACGTTTGTCCTCTTCTAAATACTCTTCCCATTCTGAACTGTTTTCGATTTTTTTCTGAGCCTCTTCTTTTACGCGTTGATTATTCGCCTCTGCAATCTTTGTGAGTTTTTTGATACGTGTACGATAATCTTCAAGGTTTGCGACCGCTTCAGGATGGCTCGATACGGCGCCGAGCGATTCCACCGCATTATGATAAGCATGAATTGCACTGCGGATTTTGTTCGCCGCCTGTGCTTGTTCTCCGCGCATCGCGTATACATCTGCTTTAGATTTATGTGCTAAATATCCTACATGTCCGATATATTGTTTAGCTTGTTTGTCATCGATTGCGTTCGTTCGATGCAGGCGGTGTAAAAAGGTATACAGAATTTGAAGTAACTCGCGCGCCTCTCTCGCTTGCGCTTCATCTGTTATGGGCACTGCTTTCGGTGCAGGGCCCGCCTCTTGAAAACTTTTCAATTGCTCGGCACTGTGATCAAGATAAGACCGGATGCGCTTGGTTGGTTTAAGTTGAAACAAATCTTTAGCGGTGATCAATGATTGCTGTGCGATCAGCAGGCGCAACGCGTTGTTTAAGTATTGTGGTGGCAAATCCGAAAGCAGACGCTGCAGGTTGATCATGCGTTCATTTAGCATGGTAATACGCCGTATTTTCTCAATCTTTGCACGCTCGCGTGCTTGCAAATAAACGGTCAGTGCAATCCCGATACAGATTATACTGGTAATACCAATGGTGATGACAATTCCGGACATACTTAAGTATCTAAAAAGAAAAGAATTTACGTATATGACCTCAGTATAGACAAGTTGTTGTTTTCGTCACCTATCTAAGGCCCCAGATATTTCTGCGCATTTATTAATAAATTTATTTGCGCTGGAAATTAGCAAGCTGCGTCGGTTGGGATTTGACAATTTTTCATGTAAAATCTTGCGCCTTTCGGGGTTGCAAAGCCCTTATTATAGATTGGTCTGGATGGATCGGTCTTGGTTGCCAAAAGGCAGTATTCAAGTAAACAAGTGTTGAGGCTGAAACACATGACAGAACGCGTTCAAGCGGGTGGCCTAAAGGTCGCTAAAGAGCTATTCGATTTCGTAAACGAGAAAGCAATTCCGGGCACTGGCTTGGAACAAGACGCATTTTGGGCAGGCTTTAGTGCCATGGCTAATGAGCTTGCACCGCGCAATCGCGAATTACTGGCTAAACGTGATGAGCTACAAGCGAACATTGATGCTTATCATACTGAGAGACAAGGGCAGCCCCATAATTTTTCTGAATATAAAGCATTTTTGAAAGAAATCGGCTACTTAGTTGAAGAGGGTGCAGATTTCGATGCAACAACCGTGAACGTCGAACCGGAAATTGCAGAAATGGCGGGCCCTCAACTTGTTGTGCCTGTTATGAATGCGCGTTTTGCGCTCAACGCATCGAATGCACGTTGGGGTTCTTTGTACGATGCACTTTATGGTTCTAGTGTCATTTCTGAAGAAAATGGCGCAGAGAAAGCTAAAGGCGGTTACAACAAAGTACGCGGTGATAAAGTTATTGCTTACGCACGCGACGTGCTAGATACCGCTGCACCGTTGGCAGCCGGCTCTCATGTTGGCTCAACTAACTATGCTATCGATGCGGGTAAGTTAGTGGTTACGCTGGCTGATGGCTCAACATCAGGCTTAGCGCATGTTGAGAAGTTTGTCGGCTATACCGGTGACGTGGCTGCACCCACTTCTTTCTTGTTAAGAAATAATGGGCTTCATATTGAGATTCTGATTGATCGTAACAGTCCGGTGGGTTCAACTGATGCGGCAGGTGTTACTGACTTAACGATGGAAGCGGCACTCACAACTATTATGGATTGTGAAGATTCGGTTGCGGCGGTTGATGCAGAAGACAAAGTGATTACGTATGGTAATTGGTTAGGCCTTATGAAAGGCGATCTTTCTGAAGAGGTCTCTAAAGGCGGTAAAACATTCACCCGAGTAATGAATAAAGATCGTCAGTTTAGCGGAGTAGACGGCAAAACGTTTTCACTTAAAGGGCGTTCAATGCTGTTCGTACGTAACGTTGGTCACCTCATGACGAACCCAGCGATTTTGCTTGAGGACGGCACCGAGATTCCTGAAGGTATAATGGATGGCATGATTACTTCGTTGATCGCAATTCATGATTTAACAGGTAATAGCCCATTCCAGAATTCAACGACTGGTTCGGTCAATATTGTTAAACCTAAAATGCACGGTCCCGAGGAAGTGGCCTTCGCGAACGAGTTATTTGCAAGCGTTGAAGATGTGCTCGGTTTACCTCGATTTACTGTGAAAATGGGTATAATGGACGAGGAACGTCGCACGACCGTTAACTTAAAAGAGTGTATCCGGGCGGCGAAAGACCGTGTTGTATTTATAAATACAGGCTTTTTAGATCGCACGGGTGACGAAATTCATACGTCAATGCTAGCCGGTGCTTTTGTACCAAAAACTGTCATGAAACAACAAACGTGGATCAATGCCTACGAAGATTGGAATGTCGATACAGGCCTTGAGACATCTTTGCAGGGACGAGCGCAAATCGGTAAGGGTATGTGGCCAATACCTGATGAATTGGGCCTGATGATGGAGCAAAAAATTGGACATCCGAAAGCAGGTGCAAATACAGCATGGGTGCCTTCACCGACCGCTGCAGCCCTGCATGCGGTCCATTATCACATGGTCGATGTGTTTACGGTGCAGAATGAACTAAAATTACGTACTCACGCTAATGTTGATGATATCCTGACTATTCCTTTGATGACAGAGGAAGAAAAGAATGCATTAACGCCTGCGCAAATTCAAACCGAGTTGGATAATAATTGTCAGGGTATTCTTGGTTATGTTGTGCGCTGGGTTGATCAGGGTGTAGGTTGTTCTAAAGTGCCAGATATCAATAATGTTGGCCTGATGGAAGACCGAGCAACGCTGCGTATCTCTTCACAACATGTCGCTAACTGGTTGGCTCATGATGTTTGTTCGCGAGAACAAGTAGAAGAAAGTCTGAAGCGAATGGCTGCAATTGTTGATGAACAAAATGCGGGCGATCAAGCATATATTCCTATGGCCCCAAGTTTTGATGGTATCGCTTTTAGCGCTGCGTCTGATCTTATATTTAAAGGTAAAGAGCAGCCAAGTGGTTATACTGAGCCGCTGCTTCATGCTTATCGTTTGAAGTTTAAAGCGCAGTAAATTCTGCTTTAATAGCCATAAAAAAACCGGCTGGTGCCGGTTTTTTTATGGCTGAATTTTGCTGGTTTATATTTTTGCTGGATTTATAACCGTTGGGCAAGGCGTGACATATAATCCCGACCCCGCAAAGCATACGGAAAGAACTGTTTTAGGACTTCTGCTGCTTTTGTCGATCAGTTCAGGCAATAGCGTTAGTTCGTTAGCGAAGCGTTGATAGACTGCTGTTATGAAGCTCGATGGAATGCGCTGAAAAAACTGAATTGCTCTATCCGGGCTGCAAATATTATCTCCACCATGGTAAAGCGCCACGCTTTGCTCAATTAATGCTCCCCAAATTGGGAGTTCATGCTCGAGTTTCTCTTTCTGTGGTTCAAACTCGTCACCGAAGTGCTCGAGAATGCTACCAAATGCCATGTCAATCGCGATTCTTTTAGTGATATCGGGATGGCGCACTTGCTTGGACTTAAATTCAGATAAGTAGATAAGGAATAACACTGATTCTGGGGTGTATCGATAGAATTTATCGCTCGAGTAAAGAGGGCTCATTGCCGTACAAAAAAGCGTTCTAGGGGGAATAACCTTCGCGTTTTGGCATGGTAATTTTCCAATAATTGGGTTAGTGATACCTCGATGCGGGTCTTGTTCTATTCCCTCTATTTTACGATGCAATGTTTTTTTTACGTTTGATTTATCTTTGGTTTGGTAGTAGTACGCGGCATTTAGTAGCCAAAACAAGCGTTCTGACTCTTCAAACGCATCCGCATGCGTTGTCCAATTTTGGTGCGGCAGAAGTATCCACCGACCGACTCGTTTATTATTTTTGCGCGCTTTGTAAAAACCCGATAATTCATTTGCAAAATAACGAACACCCTCCATGTTCAGAGTGTCTATTTTTGGCAGATAGGTAAAGCGCGCTAAACCTGGCGCATAGGGACAGACGCTTTCCTTTTTAGCAAGCCACGTTCTTATGGTTTCTTCGCGTACGTCAGCGGGCGAGCAATCAGTGCTTGTAGATGTAGCCATTTAATCCATTCATAGTAACTATCTATATTTGAATATTAGTACAAACGGTCAGACATGGTTAGCTGTGACTTATTTTAAATGTGATGCGTTAGTCAAACTTGAGAACGTCCAGCGGGATGAAATCCTGTCTATAAGGGGCCACGGGAGCAGGGGGATCAATCTTTTTATTCTTGTCGATAGCCGCTTCAGATAGCCAAGCGTCTTGCTTCTATAGAGGGTTGTGCTTGTTGCCAAAGATCTTCAAATTGATGCCGCATCCGCTCGTTAAAAAGTGGGTTTTTCGCATAAGCGGTACCATGAAAACCATGCTCTATGCCACGGGATATACACTTATCATAGTCAATGATAGAGACCCATTGCTTTACGTTGTAGCTAACATTTTTATAGGTGCGAATTTGGATAAAGCTCGAGAGTTTTTGCGCAAGCGCAATAATTTGATTCCGGCCAAACGTTTGTCGACGGTCGTTCTTAACAAGTATACGGATCTCCGCTTGGCGTCCAGCAAGTGCAATGTTTTGTAGTTGTTGGGTAATGATCCGATCGCAAAAGATTGGGTTTTCTAAGGACTCAGCCAATATCCAAACGCGACGGTCACTGTTCATAAGTAAGTGTCGATGCGCGGTAAGAAAGGTCGATTCGTCTTCGAAAGTTAAATTGCCATTCGCATCTTTACTTAATTGACGAGCGATTTGTTCATTATGGT
Organism: uncultured Oleiphilus sp.; assembly: GCA_913020245.1. Lineage (GTDB taxonomy): Bacteria > Pseudomonadota > Gammaproteobacteria > Pseudomonadales > Oleiphilaceae > PZPK01. Next base: position 3,831 of record CAJWAD010000019.1, on the reverse strand, counting down.
TACGGCTCTCGACTCGGGTGTTTATAGCGCATCGTTCACGATATGCACGAATCGCCTTTGCTGGCTCGATGAGATGCATAGCCAGCGTTGGTTCAACGTCGTTCATACTTTGGTCGTTTTGGACGACGTCGCGGGTGATAAAGCCGAGTGTGTTAAAAAGCGCCTTTTGCTTCGGTGTCGGATATACAGTTATATGATTAACGGCGCGCTCAGTAAGCTGTTCTAGGCCTCGTATAAGTACCACTTCACCTAGCTGTGTTTGTGCATGTGCCGGAAGCACATCTAACGCAATGGTATATTCATGTGCGCGGTGATGTCTGCATAAACAGCTGGCTAGTAGATGATTACCAACAAGGGCTATGCAAAGTAAATCATCTTCTATAAGTTTTACTCGATGAAGCGTTTCTACCTGTTCATGTAAATAGTAAGGAAGATCCTTTTCCGACAAAAAATTAATACTGACGGACGACATAAGGTACCCAAATTTTTTTATAAGCGAATGTTCGATTAGTCTTCTAAGAGTATACTTCCAAGGTTAATGAGCTCACAAAGCACTTGGTGCACTGGCTTAATTTGCTCGTCTGATCTCAGTGTAGCTGAACTTTTTTGAAGTTGCTTAGCGCTAATCTCATCCTCCAAGCAGAGTAATTTTACAAATGCTAGGCACTGCTCACTGAGCGTAAAACTCTTCCCATCAACAAATAATTGAACATTATCTTGCTTGCGTATGTATGCGAAGCGTGACCCTTCATTACGGTAAAATGTTTGACTATTGTTCAACGCACCGATTAAACGGTCTATATCAAATTTACTATCATCGCTAACAAGGGTCGCTGGATTTTTAGCTTCGGTGAGAAATTCGCCCAGCCACTCTGTAAAGTAGATATTGTTATTTAACTGCTCATTCAAGAGCGCTTTGATTGCATGCTGCGCCGCTGGCACGATCTCGCCTGGGTTATCTTGAAGGTTGAAAGTGGGATCCTCATAAAACGCAGGGTGATTTGAACGTTCGAGTATAAAATCGGTAAAACTGCCAAGAAGCTGACTGGCGGTTGGGGCGCGAAAGCCAATTGATAAGGTAATACATGCATCACTCGATGCAATGCCATAATGCGCGAGCTTTGGCGGCAAATATAGCATGTCACCTGGTGCGAGCGTCCACTTGTTTCGCTCGTCAAAATGCTCAAGGATACACAATGGTGTGTTGAGCAAGGTTGGGCTTTCTGGTCCACAATTTTGTCCTGTTTTCCACTCGCGTGTACCATTTGCTTGTACTAGAAATACATCATAATTGTCGAAGTGAGGACCTACGCTGCCACCTATCGGCGCATAGGAGGCCATGACGTCATCAATGCGCCAGTTGGGAATGAAGTTAAAGGCCCTTTTTATTGCATTTATCTCAGATGACCATGCATCTAATTGCTGAATAAGCAGGGTCCAATGGCTGCTCGGAAGTCGTCCAAAATCTGAATCAGTGAATGGGCCGCTCTTTAATTCCCAACGATTCTCTTTTGGATGCTCGATGATCAGTCGCGATTCTACGTCCTCTTCAAGTGCCAATCCTGCCAGTTCATTACCATCAATTGGCGACTCAAAATTTGGGAATGCTTGGCGAATGAGTAAAGGCTGTTTTTGCCAATATTGATCGAGAAATTGCTCGGGGCTAATACCCCCGAGTATTGTTGGGACGCGCGGCTGTTTAGTGCTGTCCATCGATGGCATTGGCTTGGTCGGCTGCATTACCGATGTAGGTAGCCGGTGTCAGTGCAAGTAGCGCCTTCTTCGCATCTTCTGGAATATCTAACTTAGATACAAAGTTTTGGATGCTTTGTTTATTCATTGCGTTACCGCGTGTCAGCTCTTTGAGCTTCTCGTAAGCCTGCTCGATCTTGTATCGACGCATCACCGTTTGAATGGGTTCAGCAAGCACTTCCCATGCATTGTCTAAATCTGATGCAAGTTTTGTTGGGTTTACTTCTAATTTGTTCAAGCCTTTTAGCGTTGATTGGTAAGCAATTAAACCGTGTGCTAAACCAACACCTAGGTTTCGTAGGACAGTTGAGTCAGTCAGGTCGCGTTGCCAGCGAGATACGGGAAGCTTTTGAGCAAGATGCGTCAGAATAGCATTCGCGAGTCCCAGATTACCCTCAGAGTTTTCAAAGTCTATAGGGTTTACTTTGTGGGGCATAGTTGATGAGCCTACCTCTCCCGCAATCGTTTTTTGCTTAAAGAAGCCCATCGAAATATAGCCCCAGATATCACGGTCTAGATCAATGAGAATCGTGTTAAACCTGGCAATAGCGTCGAAAAGTTCGGCTATGTAGTCATGCGGTTCGATCTGCGTGGTATAGGGATTAAACGTAATGCCAAGCGACTCAACGAACGCTTGTGAATGTGCTGGCCAGTCGACTTGTGGATAGGCCGATATATGCGCGTTATAGTTGCCAACGGCACCGTTAATTTTGCCTAGTAGTTCAATGTTGCTGATTTGCATCAGCTGACGTTCGAGGCGAGCCACTACATTTGCCAGTTCTTTACCAATCGTGGAAGGTGAAGCGGTTTGGCCATGGGTGCGAGATAGCATTGGTTGGTCAGCAAGCTCAAGCGCAAGTGCCCGTAGCTTTTCTACCACTTTTTGCATGGCTGGCAGCACGCCCTCATAAAAGCCAGATTTCAGCATTAAGGCATGAGACAGATTATTTATATCTTCTGAGGTGCAAGCAAAGTGAACGAATTCTAGGCTGTCATTTAGTTCAGGGAGTTGATCAGCTTGTGTAGAAAATTTCTCTTTAATCAGATACTCAACCGCTTTTACATCATGATTAGTGGTTGCTTCTATATCTTTTACACGCTGTGCATCATCGAGCGAGAAATCGTCGACAATGGCATTCAAAAACTTGGTAGCCGCATCTGAGAATGCGGGTAACTCAAGAATATCTGAATTATTTGCCAAGGCTTGCAACCAACGAATCTCCACTTCAACACGGGCACGTATCAAACCGAATTCGCTGAAGCTTTGACGTAGTTGGCTTACTTTGCTGCCATAGCGGCCATCAATTGGTGATACGGCGGTTAAAGCGCTTAATTCCATGACTAGACTCTTGTTTTACTGCAAAAAAGAAGCGCGTGATTCTACTATAAAGTCGAGGTAAGTCCCAGCTTTAGGCTAATCGGCGGGCAGGACACCTTAATTCAGTCGATCGAGCAGAGATTGGCTGGTGGTCACCAGTTTTCTCTTATTAACGATAAACTGCCAGCGGTGCCCGCCTAGCTGACGCCACAGCATTGATGAGCGAATAGCGGCTAAAAATAAGGCACGAATTTTTGCTGCATTCAGGTCAACTTGCAAATGTTGAGCATGGCCTGCAACCTGAATTCGCATAGCAAAGGTGCTCACCGTATCTGAGTAGATGCCCGCTAAATTGAAAATCACGTTTTCATGCGCGGCGCCAAAGTGCTGCACTTGAACCTGGGCAGAACTCAGGCGTTTGGAAATTTCTTGTAGAAAATCCGAGCGTTTATTTAATTTTCGTTGTAAATGCATAATCGCAAGCGCATAGCGCACTGTATGTGACCGTGTTTGGCTGCCCGTGTTGAGTAATTGATTTAGTAGCGCTAACCCTTCTTTTAAGTGCGTCAAGTCTTTATAAACATCAAGGGTTGACGCGGGGTCAGTCTGTAATACGCTCTCCATCAATACGGTCAAGGTTGCTTGATCGCACTGGCCTGTTTGTGCGATGCGATCCACCAAATAACAGGACTGAAGAATGCCGGCAAGCGCAATTGTTTTTTCTTGCTCTTTGGAAAAGTTGCTATCGGTCATTGCGTTTT
>CAJWAD010000018.1 GCA_913020245.1 uncultured Oleiphilus sp. | reverse complement strand
AGAATTAAATTTGCGAGACCCGCAACTACTGGCATTTGCGAATCAGCGTGCGCAGCAACTTAGGGCTTACTGAGTACTTATGACAGAAACAAAGAAAAAACTGCGTATTGGTGACTTGTTGATCGCAAATGGTGTGATTACCGAAGACCAGTTGATGTCCGCGCTGGCGGAACAAAAAGCGTCTGGTCAGCGTCTTGGCCGCACCTTGATAAACATGGGCTTTATCGATGAGGACGCCTTACTTGATTTGCTATCGCGACAACTTGATATCCCTTTTGTGCAGTTAAATTCTTATCAGTTTAAACCTGAGCTGGTGGCTAAGTTACCTGAAACTTATGCGCGTCGGTTTAGGATGATTGTTTTAGATGAGCAAGACGGCGAGCTCTTGGTTGGTATGGTTGATCCGCTTGATTTGATCGCGATGGATGAAGCGGGGCGCCAAGTTAAACAGCCATTGCGCCAGGCAGTGGTGCGCGAAAATGAGCTTATCTCGACCATCGATATGGTGTATCGACGCACGGAAGAGATTACCAGCCTCGCAGTCGAGCTTGACAGCGAGCTGGCGGATGACGCCTTCGATTTAGCAGACCTTACTGCAGATACCGATGACAGTGACGCGCCAGTCGTGCGTTTACTACAATCTATTTTCGAAGATGCGGTGCAAGCCCGCGCCTCGGATATTCATATAGAGCCTGATGAAAATGTCGTGCGCATTCGGTTACGCGTTGATGGGGTGCTGCAAGAACAGGTCATGAACGAGACTCGTATCAACTCGGCACTGGTACTGCGTTTAAAGTTAATGTCGGGGTTAAATATCTCAGAGAAGCGGCTGCCGCAAGATGGTCGTTTTAATATTCGAGTAAAAGCAAAATCGATTGATGTGCGGCTCTCCACCTTGCCAACTCAGTATGGTGAATCTGTGGTGATGCGTTTGCTTGATCAATCCGGCGGGATGTTAGGGCTCGAAAATACCGGCATGCCGCCCGAAATTATGCAGCGGTTCAAAACCGCGGTCACGCGTCCCCATGGTATGGTTCTGGTGACCGGGCCGACAGGGAGCGGTAAAACCACTACCTTATATGGCGCGCTTAATTACTTGAATAAGCCAGAGCATAAAATCATTACTGCGGAAGACCCTGTCGAATATCGCTTGCCTCGTATTACGCAAGTGCAGGTAAACAGCAAGGTCGGGTTAGATTTTGCCACGGTGTTACGCTCATGCTTGCGACAAGACCCCGATATTTTGCTGGTGGGTGAAATGCGTGACCAAGAAACGGTAGAGATTGGGCTGCGCGCAGCGATGACTGGCCACATGGTAATGTCGACCTTGCATACCAATGACGCGCTGGGCAGTGCCATGCGATTAATTGATATGGGGGCGGAGCCGTATTTGGTCGCCAGTTCCTTAGTTGGTGTATTAGCGCAGCGTTTGATTCGACGCGTATGCCCTAACTGTGGCACAGAGCATCAAATCAGCGAGCAAGACCGCTTGTATTTAACCGCCTTATTGGATGAGGGCGAAACGCTTCCCGAAAAATTTGTGCGCGGAGAAGGCTGTTATCAATGCGGTAACACGGGTTATCAAGGGCGTATGGGCGTTTATGAGTGGTTAGAGCTCGATGATGCGTGCCTCAGTGCATTGCGACGCGCTGATCCAGAAGCCTTTGCACAGGCGGCGCACGCCAATGAAATGTACCGCCCATTAGAGCGTTGCGCGCTCGACTTCGCCATTGAAGGTAAAACAACGGTGGATGAGGTGTTACGCGTGTCGACCAAGTTAGACGTGGCTCCAACCAATACGCTGATCGATGACGAACTCAATGATGCCTTAAATGATGAATTAGACATGAGTGCCTTGGATGCGGAGATATAATATCAGCGCACGCATAGGGAGATTAGGCTTTGCCTACGTTTAACTATAAAGCACGTAACGCGGCCGGAGAGCTGATTGAAGGTGAGCTAGACGCGTCCACGGCCGAGTCGATCGCGGTTGATCTTTCGGGTAAAGGGTTAATTCCGACGCACATTGCACAAGTCTCGGCCGCGAGCGAGACGAATGTGCTGGCGCTTGAGCTATGGCCCAAAAAAGTAAGCCTTGATGAGTTGATTATTTTTTGTCGACAAATGTATGCCTTGACCAAAGCGGGCATTCCGATAATTCGTGCGATTAAAGGCTTAGCCGATTCAACCCGCTCGAAAACCTTATCGACAAGCTTAATAGACATTGTTGAGCGCTTGGAATCGGGGTTAAGTATGGCCGCCTCTATGCAGCCCCATAATAAAGTGTTCTCCGAGTTATTTATCGCCATGATACATGTGGGCGAAAACACAGGCCGCCTGGAAGAGGCGTTTAAGTATCTGAGTGATAATTTAGAAATGGAGCGGGATACCCGCAAGCGCGTAAAGCAAGCAACGCGCTACCCGACCATGGTCTTTGTCGCCATTATGATTGCACTGTTTGTGGTTAACTTTTTGGTTATTCCGCAATTTGATTCGGTATTTAAGCGGTTTGGTGCAGACTTGCCGTTTGCGACGCAGGTATTGGTCGCCACCTCAGAGTTTACGCTCAACTACTGGTGGCTGTTGTTAATCGCAATGGTGGGTACGGTCATTTCATTTCAACGCTGGACAGCCACCGAGCAGGGGCGTTTGATCTGGGATCGCACCAAACTGCGTTTGCCTATCGCCGGGCCGCTGTATGAACAAGTGACCCTATCTCGGTTTACCCGCAATTTTGCCATGATGCTTGCCGCCGGCGTGCCGCTGATTCAAGCACTGGCGATCGCCTCAGAGGCAGCCGGCAATCACTTTGTAGGCGCGCGCATCAAAGAGATGAAAAGCTCTATCGAGCGCGGTGAAAATTTACTCAGAGCCGCCCGTTCGACTGAGATATTTACGCCCTTGGTGCTGCAAATGATTGCGGTAGGCGAAGAAACCGGTGCGCTTGACAGCTTGTTGATAGAGGTGGCTGATTTTTACGACGAAGAGGCCGACTATTCGTTAAAACGCTTATCTGAATCAATCGAGCCGATCTTAATTGTCGCCATGGGGGCCATCGTACTGGTGCTGGCATTGGGTGTATTTTTACCTATTTGGGATTTAGGCAGCGCGGCCATGGGGCGTGGCTAACCCAACCAACACATGACAATTTGTAAACAAAGGTGAATCGCTTTCAGCAATTGGTGCTAAACTTAGGTTATGCGTAGAACGTCATTATGACGCTCGCACTATCTCTTTTGGGCAGGAACAAAAAATGGCCTTAAAAATAAAACAACAAGCTGAAAAAAACCACCACCCAGCGCCGCAGGGATCAGGTTTTACGGGCCGTTTTTTAGTGATTGCCGCCACGTCAGCATTGGTGTTTACCTTGATGGGTGTGCAAATAAGCAAAGTTGAATCGCAAGTGGTACTGGCCAAAGCCGTGGCGGAGAATATTCAGCAAGATGTTGTCGAGCGGCAGTCAAACCTCGCGTTATATTTAAGCGCCTCTAATACCGCGACAATCGACAGGGATGGCGCGCCCCTCACTGCACAGGCCTTGGCGCAACGATAGTAAATAAAGCATTCAAGATCGGTGTTATTTAGTCGATAACCACAAGATAACTAATTTATTAAAATAAACGGGAGATTACCGTGAAAAAACAAGCCGGCTTTACAATTATCGAACTGGTGATGGTGATCGTGATTTTGGGCATTTTGTCCGCGTTTGCCTTGCCTAAATTTGCAAATTTTGGCTCGGATGCGAGAGCCGCCTCGTTAGCCGGCGTGGCCGGTGCGATGCGTTCCGCTGCTGCCATTGCGCATGCTCAACAGTTGGTGGATGGCGATGGGCCAGCGGAGGATGTTACCTTGGAGGGTGAGGACATCACGATGGTCGAGGGTTATCCGACGGCAAATGCTGCAGGTATTATTTTGGCTGCGGGTATTGATGTAGCGTCTTATGATATCGATACCGCTGGGGATGCCACGGCTGGTTCAACATACGTTATTGGCTATACGGCTAGCACATGTATCGCCACATACACGGCAGCAAATTCTTCATCTTACAATGTTGTGATAGAGACATCCGGTTGCTAATGTAACGAAGCACGCTAGGCTTGTGCCCTGGCGGTCTTTCTGATGACGAGTTAAACGGGGGGAACCATGCGGCGTCAGCTTGGGTTTACGCTCGTTGAACTTGTGATCGTGATGATCATTATTGGTGTGCTATCATTTGTGGCCGCGCCCCTTTTTTTTTCCAGTCAACAACTCGCGTCAAAACTTGTCAGTGAACAGCTCATAAGCCAATTGCAGTTAGCGCAGCGCGTGGCGCTGGGCATGAGTAATCAAGCGAATCCGGTAAGTATGCAAATCAATGCCAGCGATGCAACCTGGCAATTAGCGCTATTAAAAACGAACCCCGCCGGTGGCGATCCATTGCGTTTTGTGGTGGATCTTGAACGTGGAAACACGGCAATGTCTGTCGATGGTAATGCCATTAATTCGGGCGACACGGTGACCTTTGCTTGGGATGCCAATGCCAATTTAACGCCCTATCAGAATTATACAATTCGGGTGCAGGGCGAAAGCAGCCAAACCGTTTGTCTATCCGCCGCCGGGTTTGCCTACCGTGTGGCCACGAGTTGCCCATGACTACGATACCCTTGTCTCGTCACCAAACAGGCTTAACGCTGGTTGAGTTGGTTATTTCCATGATCATTATTTCGGTATCTATGGTCGCACTGCTAAATGCTTTTGGTATTTCGACCGCGGCGAGTGTCGATCCTTTATTGCGTACAAAAAGTATGAAGCTGGCGCAAATTTACTTAGATGAAGCGTTATCAAAATACTACGACGATAATACTCCGCAAGGTGGCCTACCGGCCGTGCCCTCGCCAGACTGTTCCGCACTGGGTGCAGATGGCCAAAGCCGCGCAGATTACAATGATGTAGACGACTTTCACAATACCGACGATTCACCGCCGGTGAAGCAGGACGGGCCGCTAAGTGGCTATGCGAATTACCGCGTACAAGTCACCGTGACATGTGTTGGGGATCAGTTTGGGCAGCCGAGCAATCAAATTAAGAAAATTTTGGTCAGCGTCACACCACCGCGTGGTCAGCCGCTCTTGTTTGCAAGCTTCAAGGGTAATTATTAATGCACGGCGCATCGCTGCATGAACAGACGGGATTTACGCTTGTTGAGCTAATTGCGGTGATGGTGATTGCGGGTATTTTAGCGATAGGTTCAACCCTGTTTATTAGCCAAGCCGTGAAGGGCGTGTCTGATACGGCGGAGCGTCAACAGGTGGCTTCGATTGCTTGGGTTGTGTCAGAAAAGGTAAGCCGTGATTTGCGTAATGCTCTGCCCGATAGCGTCCGCCTGGGCAGCAGCGGCGGCAGCGATGTGTGCCTCGAATTTATTCCCACGATTGCGGGTACGTATTACCTCAGTATACCGTTTGGTGCAGAGGGGCCATCAGCCGAGGTAATGGAATTTCAAAATATTAATGCCGTCGGCAACAATGATCGCTTAGCGGTATATTCACGCGATGTCGCGTCTAATTATAATTTAAACAATCCCGGCGCGATAAGCTCTGTCATTTCGAGCGTATCCACGGGCAGTACGTCTACGGTAAATTTTACGAGTGATTTTGAGTTTCAAGATAGTTCGCCACAAAGCCGAGCATATTTGGTGACCGACCCAGTTGCCTACTGCTTTATTGGTGGCGTGTTGAATCGTTATCAAGATTATGGCTTTAATGGCAATTTTGCCGTGAGTAATTTGGCGAATCCTGTTGTGATTGCAACGGGCATGCAATCAGGTAGTTTCGAGTATGATGGGTCGGCGCTCAGTAAAAATGCTACGGTCAGTGTGCAAACACGGTTTGCACTCGCTGGAGGGCAGACCTTTGATTTTGACCAAGAGGTGCAAATTCGCAATGTACCCTAGCGTCGGCAAACAACAAGGCATCGGTTTAATCGCGAGTATATTTTTATTAGTGGTTGTGACGATAGTTGTATTGGCCTTGGGTAATTTCACTGAAATCTCAGCACAGTCCTTTGGCCAAGATTTAAATTCTCAGCGAGCATTTTATGCCGCTGAGGGCGGTGTTGAAATCGCATTACAGCGCCTCTCTAAACCGACACCAGACGCCTGCGCGGGTAGCTTGGGGTCTTTAGACTTAAGTAACGACGAAGGTTTGACAGATTGTCGTGTTGAGTTAAGTTGCACAGAGTCCACCGTTGCCACCGTCACCACCTGGATGATCACATCCACCGCTTTATGTGGTCGCGGTTTTGATCAAGCGCAACGGGCGATCAAGGTGCAGGCGAGGGCTTTTTAATGCGCAGCTTACATAAGGCACTCTGCTTTATTTTTTGCTGGATGTTTGCATTGTTCGCCAGCGCAGATGCGCGTTTGCTCTCAGTCGCGTCAAGTTGTGCGGATTTACGCCAACTTGTTTTGACCTTCGATAAAGACCTTGAGCCCTCGAGTATTACACGGCGTGGCAATTATATAATACGCAGCTCGGCGGGGCGTCGTACCGGAGTGCGCAGCGCAACTTTAACGGCACCTCGCGAGGTGACCTTACGCTTAAGCCGAAATCCAGAGCAGCGCGACCTTTACACAGTGCGTGTTGTACGTATTCTGGCCTTGGGTTCCTCGGCGCCTTGGGTTGCCTCGACGCAAACCTTTCGACAAGACTGCGTTAATGATTGCTACACGGCAGATTTCAGTAGCACTGGGGCGCTCGGTGCGGATTGGACGACCAGCAGCAGCGCGGGGCCATTTGGTGCGCCTCGGGTGATTGATTCTGGACGTTTGCGTTTCACCAGTGCACAGCGAAATAACGCAACTCTCGCCACTTTGCTCCGACAAATTCCATCGGCGAATAATTTTGTCAGTATCGAGTTTACGCATTATGCCTATGGCGGGAACGGTGCAGACGGCATTGCGGTGGTCTTGTCTGATAGTCTGCAAGGCCCGAGTGCTGGTGGGTTTGGTGGCTCATTGGGGTATGCACAACGCAGCGGTATTGATGGTTTTGCCGGCGGCTGGCTGGGCGTCGGGCTCGACGAATATGGCAATTTCTCAAACCAAACCGAAGGCCGTGAGGGCGGTGTAGGCCGTCAGCGTGAGGCGGTTACGTTGCGTGGATCTGGCAGCCAGCAAACGGGTTATCCCTTTTTGTTTACAACGAATTCATTGAGCCCTGGGATTGACGCGGGGGGGAACACACCGGCGCCTGCGCACCGCTATCGTATTAGTATTGATAACGCCAGTGGCGGTCGGCGCAACGCGCTCGTGATGGTGGAGCGTGATACGGGTGCTGGATATCAAGTCATTGTGCCTAAGTTTCGTGTGCGTGATGTAAACCCGAGCCAAGTCAACATTCCGGCGAATGTGTTTCTGAGCTTTACCGGCTCCACCGGCGGACGTACGAATATTCATGAAATAGGTGACTTGGAGGTGTGCACGATTCGGCCGAGCGTGCCTGTTGTGTTGCCAACGTATTATCGCATACAGCATGGCAATACAGCCTTCACGTGCGAAGAGGAACGCATTCGCATTACCGCATATGATGCAAGTGATCAGCCGGTGAATGTGACACGGGATACATTCCTAAACTTTTCCGCTTCAACAAGCTTTGATTCGATTCGACCTGCCCGGATACGGATCCGCCGGGGGCGCAGCGCTGCCAATGTTTTTGTCACTAAGCTTACGGCGGAGAGCAATATTGATATTGATGTGACGGATGGCTTTGTTTCAGATGTAGATGGTGACGCCGCTTTGGACCCTCCGCTCTCCTTTGTGGAGTCGGGCTTTCGGTTTTTCTTAGATGGCAATGCGCTGGGGCCAGGCGATTTACCGCAGCAAATCGCAGGGAAATTTAGCGATGAGGGACCCGATGCGACCAGCGGCCTCACACTTGCAGGGATCAGATTGGATCAAAATACACGCGCCTGTGAGCGCTATCTTCGCGGTGCGCGAGACGTCGACTTTGCATTTACATGCCTAGACCCAAGTAATTGTGCCGGTACAAACCAGTTGCAAATTAGAGGTGAAGGGTCTGCTTCCATTGATGGCAGCGATTTTGGTGCCACGCTTAGCTATGACTCGGTGCCATTGCGCTTTAACAATCAAGGCGTTGCTCCGATCCGCTTTTTATATGAAGACGCTGGAAGAATAGAGCTGCATGCTCGTCAGGTTATACCGGGTCTTCGAGGCGCACCAGATCGGATACTCGAGGGTCAGAGCCCGGCCTTTGTGGTGCGCCCGTTTGCTTTGCACATGGACATTCAAACTCAGCGTGATCAAGACCTTGCGGATAATGGCGTGTTAGATGAAAGCTTTAACTCGGACCCAATAAATGTGGCTAGCAGTGTGGCGGTTAATGCGGGTGGTTCGAAATTTATTGCTGCAGGGGAGACCTTCAGCGCCGATGTGCGCGCGGTCGTTTGGCAGGCGGGAGACGATTTGGATCAAAATGGCTTGCCGGACGATACGGCGCGTCTACTCGATAACGCGCTGACACCTAATTTCGGTCAAGAGTCGAATGCGCAAACGCACAATATTGTTGCCAGTCGCGTTGCACCAACTGAACCAAACAGTGTAGACGGGAATTTAGTGGCGACTAATTTTCAAGTGGGTGGCTCGGCAAGCACCTTTAATGGAGGGGATTCTCGTATTGATTTAAGTTACGCCGAAGTCGGGATTATTGATACACAGCTGTCTCTCGGTACCTATCTTGGTGAGAGTGCTGCACGCGTCTCAGGTGAATTGAAGAAGGTCGGCCGATTTACGCCCAGTTATTTCGATTTAGCCTTCACTAACGGCGCGTTTGCACCCGCTTGTGGCACTTTTACTTACCTAGGGCAACCGTTTGATTATGCGGTAACAGATCTGCCGAGTGTGTTAGCAACCGCACGTAATGCCCAGGGGGATGTTGTGCAAAATTATAGTGCCAATGACTTCATGAGGTTGACTGCTGCGAGCTTTGCGCGGGGCCTACCGAACACTGATGCGTCCGCCCTTGACCGAACGGGAGCGGCGCTCGGTTTAACTTATTCGAGCGATTCCCTATTCCCACAGGGCCGTATATTCTCAACCGTTGGTTCTGGCGTTAATGAAGTGTCCGCGGGCAGTGTGCGCTACGCATTTGGCCCGCAAGACAGTCTCGAATATGACAAAGACAGTGAATCCGCTATCGTGCCGTTTGATACCGATGTACAAATACAATTGACTAGTTTCGCTGATACTGATGGCATCAGCGTTTTGCCAGGCGCTACGCTAGGTATTTGGACGCCGGCCTCGACACCTATTCGTTATGGACGTTGGGTTACCACCTCGGCATCTGGTGCGTTTAGTCAGCCCTTATCGGTGCCAGGCTTTACTGAATACTTAGCAAGTTCTGGTGATTATCGTCTCAATACTGATGACAATTGCACAGCGACTAGCGGTGCGTTACAGGTGAGAGATACAGATGGCGCGTTGGCGGTAGATTTAGGCAATATCAAAGTGGACACGAGTTCGACGGCGTTGACGACCGCATTCCAAGACGGGGATGCGAATATTGCGTTTTCGGCGCCCGGTGTTGAAGGTTCTGTGCAGTTAGAAAGTGATCTATCGAATTTGCCTTGGTTACGGCATAGTTGGCAAGCGGGCACAGTCTCTGACCCGCCCGATGCCATGGTGCGCTTTGGCCAGTTTCGCGGGCATGACCGCGTAATATTCTGGCGAGAGAACGGCGCGGGGCCTTAAGGGGCTGCGTCTAATAGTGAAAAGTCACGATTTCCTTACTCAACTTTCTCAACTTACTCAATTAGCACGCGCTTCTGCCAGGCTCTAGCATCTAGCTTTCGTCCGCGTCCTCTTCTCCGCCCATACCCAGCTCTTTTATTTTGCGCGTCAGAGTGTTTCGTCCCCAGCCAAGCAAAAGTGACGCATCACGTCGTCTGCCGCCCGTATGGCTTAACGCGGTGTCTATCATGATTTTTTCGAATTCGGGGATAGCGGTATCGAGAATCGCCTGCTTACCTTTTTTAAGCTCCTGATCTGCCCACTTTCTGAGGGCTTCCTGCCACGTACTGCCAGTCGGGATGATGTTCTCTTGGTCAAGCAGTTCCGGCGGTAGATCTGAAACGTGAATATCTCGACCACTTGCCATCACGGTCAGCCAGCGGCAGGTATTTTCAAGCTGGCGCACGTTGCCAGGCCAGGGAATTACGCTCAAATATTCTTCGGTTTCTGGACGCAATTGCTTTGGCTCAACGGCCAATTCATCCGCCGCTCTCTTAAGAAAATGATGCATCAGTTTTGGAATATCTTCACGACGATCACTCAATTTTGGCAAATGTACGCGAATAACATTCAGACGATGAAACAGATCCTCGCGAAATGATCCCGCGCTGACCAGTTTTTCCAAGTTCTGATGCGTGGCTGCAATAATACGCACATCGACCTTGACGGGTGTTGCGCCCCCGACGCGGTAGAATTCACCGTCTGCCAGTACCCGCAATAGACGTGTTTGCGTATCGGCAGGCATGTCACCAATCTCGTCCAGGAACAGTGTCCCGCCATTCGCCTGCTCAAAACGCCCTGTGCGCTGGCCGCCTGCGCCCGTGAATGAGCCTTTTTCGTGACCGAATAATTCGGATTCAATTAAATCTTTCGGGATTGCTGCCATGTTTAGGGCAATAAATGAATGATTGGCACGCGGGCTGTGCTGGTGCAGTGCTTTAGCAACTAATTCTTTACCGGTTCCCGATTCGCCGTTTATAAGCACGGTAATGTTTGATTGCGAGAGCCGACCAATTGCGCGAAACACTTCTTGCATGGCGGGTGCTTCGCCAATGATTTCGGTGCTTTCAATGGTGTCTTCGTTTTTGCTTGGGTTGCTGCGCGCTTTTTGTTCTTGAGAGTGCGCAATGGCGCGTTTGGTCAGCGCCACGGCATCCTCAAGATCAAAGGGTTTTGGCAAGTATTCAAAAGCGCCGCTCTGATAGGACGTAACAGCACTGTCTAAATCGGAATGCGCCGTCATAATAATGACCGGCACATCTGGATGGCTTTTATGCACATTAGACAGAAGCTCTAAGCCATCAATGCCAGGCATGCGAATATCGCTAATCACTGCATCGGGCTGCTCGACATTAAGGCGTTCCAGCACGCCCTCGGCACTTTCAAAGCTGACAATGTCATAGTTAGCTTTTTGCAAGGCCTTTTCTAAAACCCAGCGAATGGAGCGATCATCATCGATTATCCATACCAAAGGTGCGTGTGCGCTCATTTGTTTAACTCCACGGGTAGGTAGACAATAAAGTTGGTGTGCCCAGGTATACTCTCGCACTCAACTAAACCATCGTGTTTGGTAAAAATACTTTGCGTAATTGATAAGCCCAGACCCGTGCCCTCTGCTCGGCCGCTGATCATGGGGTAAAAGATACTTTGTAAATATTCGCGGGCAATGCCGGGGCCATTGTCTATGACATCTATTTTCACGACTAATGGATTTCGTATCGTCCCAATGGTGAATTGGCGCACCGCGCGGGTACGAATCGTGATGGTGGCATCCTCACCGCGTTCAACTTGGCTAAATAATGCCTGCAATGCATTTTTTGCAATGTTCAAAAATGCTTGAATTAATTGGCTCTTGTCCCCTTTTATTTCGGGAATGCTGGGGTCGTAATCTTTAATAATGCGAACCTTTTTTCCGGATTCAGCATGGATGAGCGAACAGACGCGCTCGAGAATTTCATGTACGTTGAGATTTTTTAATACTAAAGCTTTGTTTGTGCCCAGCATGCGATCGACAAGATGTCTCAGGCGATCCGCCTCCTCGATAATTACACGGGTATATTCAGTTTTATCCGCATCAAGTTCTGCATCTAAGAGTTGCGCTGCGCCGCGAATGCCGCCTAGCGGGTTTTTAATCTCATGAGCGAGCCCCCGCACGAGAATTTTTGCGGTCTCTTGATTTTCATGAATCTGTTCTTCTCGGCTAATACGCATGAGGCGATCTTTGGTTTGAATTTCCACAAGTAAACCGCCACCATTCATCGCAGACGATACTGTGCAGTCCACCAGAATGCTCGCACCGCTGTGCAAGATAAATTCAGATTCGCGCTGTGTGTACGAATGCCCGGTTTTTACAATGACATCCAATTCGCTCGCGAGCGTATCGTCAATTTTTAGAAACAGTTCGCCAAATGGGCTGTTTTCGATACGTTTCGTGCTAATTTTTAACAGCATTTCAGCCGCAGGGTTGAAGAACTGCACGTTCAGCTCATTATCGAGCATGAATACAGCGGTTGAGAGCCCCTCTAAAATAGTGCCGGTATCGAGTGTTTGGTTCATCAGTTACGTGTGCCTTGTATGCCGCATGCTAGGTGTGGTGCGCCATCTTTGAACATTGAAAACGCTAACCAGAATATGTTTGCAAAAAACAAACCAGTACTAATAGCTTGTTATGGCATGTTCAGATTTTTGCATTTAAATGATTGTTTTTGCTTAGAAAGTCTTGATTTTTCTTCGCAAGCAGACACATCCATGAGCAGTTAGTGTAGAGGTTTTTAAATGGTTGCGCACACTAATGGTGCGCTATTTGATTTAAGGAAAGGTATGGTGCATTTAGTCTGTCAGCCTACCGCGCACGTTGTATGCTCGGCCTATGTATAGTGAAGTTATTGGTCGTTTTTATAAATTCATTGCCGCTGCCATTCGTAATGACGACGGAAATGGTATGACTGCCGCGGTCGACATTAGTTAGCAGCAACGAGGCAGATTCCTGTTGGCCAACCAGTTCTCCGTCAAGATAGAACTCAAAAAAGTGGCTTGCCTTTAAGTTGGGGTCGGTGCTAACACGAATAGAGACATCACCATTGCCCGAATTAAAGGCGGCGTTGGGTCGTGGCTCGTCAATAGACAGTCGTGTGTAAATCGCAAGCGATTGGCTCTCTTCATTTTGTGTATTGGGTAATAAAGGGCTGCGGTAGGCGGGAATGGTCGGTACCGACTCAATGCTCAATTCCTCTGCATTGTTTTGCGCTTGATCTGAGTAGCTGATGCTGCCGTCAGGATTCACGACTTTATACACTTTGGTGGCGCTAACCGCACAGAAAGAAAGGACCCAAAATAGTAGAAGGCAGGTAAATTGACCAAAAGACTTATTAAGAAAACGATGTAAGTTCATGAAATTCTCACTTTTCAAAGAGGATTAAATATTAGCACTTACCGAGTTATTGTAACTAGTTTTGGGGGGGTAAAAAAAACCCGAGCGCGTTGCCCGGGTTTTTGAAGGAAGTGTCTACTTATAGTGAATAGTACAATTCGAACTCAACAGGGTGAGTTGTCATATTCAGCTTTTCAACTTCTTCACGTTTTAGAGCAAGGTAACCCTCGATCATGTCTTCGGTGAACACGCCGCCTTGAGTTAAGAACTCATGGTCTGCTTCAAGTGCATTCAGTGCCACGTCTAGTGTTTCGGCAACCGTTGGGATCGCCGCTGCTTCTTCCGCAGGAAGATCGTACAAGTCTTTGTCCGCTGGATCACCAGGGTGGATCTTGTTTTTGATGCCGTCGATACCCGCCATCAGCATTGCGGAGAACGCCAAATATGGGTTTGCAGTCGGATCAGGGAAACGACACTCAAGACGACGCGCCTTGGGTGAGTTAACAAACGGAATACGGATAGAAGCGGAACGGTTACGTGCAGAGTAAGCAAGCATAACTGGCGCTTCAAAGCCTGGAACCAAACGCTTGTATGAGTTAGTCGATGCATTCGTGAATGCATTAAGCGTGCGTGCATGCTTAATGATACCGCCAATGTAATACAAGCACTCATCAGACAGGCCTGCATAGCCATCGCCCGCCATGATGTTCACGCCATCTTTTGACAGTGATTGGTGAACGTGCATACCTGAACCGTTGTCACCCACAAGTGGCTTCGGCATAAAGGTTGACGTTTTGCCGTAAGCATGGGCAACATTGTGTACGCAGTACTTAAGGATTTGAACTTCATCCGCTTTTCTAACAAGCGTGTTAGCGCCAACGCCAATTTCACACTGGCCAGCAGTTCCCACTTCGTGGTGGTGTACTTCAATTACGAGGCCCATCGCTTCCATGGCTGCACACATTGCGCCACGCAGATCATGCAAAGAATCAACTGGAGGTACAGGGAAATAACCGCCTTTCACGCCAGGACGGTGACCGGTGTTACCGCCTTCAAAGTCGGCGCCGCTTGACCATGCAGCTTCTTCAGCATTAATTTCATACATGGCACCGCTCATGTCGGCTTTCCACTTCACATCGTCAAACACAAAGAATTCTGGTTCTGGGCCAAACAAAGCAGAGTCTGCAATGCCGGTAGATTTTAAATATTCTTCAGCGCGTTTTGCGACAGAGCGAGGATCGCGCTCATAACCTTGCATAGTTAGAGGCTCTACAATATCGCAGCGTAAGTTCAGCGTGCTTTCTTCTGTGAAAGGGTCCATGACAGACGTTGAATCGTCCGGCATTAGAATCATGTCTGATTCGTTAATACCTTTCCAGCCAGCGATTGACGAACCGTCAAACATTTTGCCTTCTTCGAAGAAGTCCGCATCTACTTCTGAAACAGGGATGCTTACGTGTTGCTCTTTACCGCGTGTGTCTGTGAAGCGAAGGTCGACCCACTTTACTTCGTTCTCTTTGATGAGCCCCAGAGTTTTCTCTGACATTCTATTTTCTCCATCTTTTAGGGATGTTGGTTCAAAACAATCGAGTTGTTTCATGGTTGTTATTCAATGCTAAGACAGTCGCGCTGCACCCGCGAGGGTTCTGTCCTGACGCTGGTCATCGACGCTATACATTGATAGGGCAACGGCTTGAAGCCGAGCCGTTCTAGTTCGCTTGTTCAGCAACCTTAGAAAGCTGCCGAGCATAGCACGACCATCTTGCGTGTGCCTAGACTTCGAGCCGAATTTGCCCACTTTTGGATCACACTTTAAGCAGGTGTTGTGCCAACCTGTATTTTCTATTTAAGTGACTGAATTTTAGACCCAAAAATAAATACTGCTTCGCTATTATTTATTTTTACGCACCGTAATTGTGCGCGCATACCTTTTTGGCACAACAATAGTGCGCAAGGCAAATGCAAATAAGTGTGCAGATGATGTCTATCGTCGCGTAGTTTCTGTATAATCCGCGACCTTTTATTATCAGCGCAATCTATCAGGACATCTAAAGTGATCGAAAACCTCAGAAATATTGCAATTATTGCTCACGTTGACCACGGCAAAACAACGCTGGTTGATAAGCTCTTGAGTCAGTCTGGCACCTTAGACCGGAAAGATGAAGGCGCTGAACGGATCATGGATTCAAATGATCAAGAGAAAGAACGTGGGATTACCATACTGGCCAAAAATACCGCCATTAAGTGGAATGATTACCGGATCAATATCGTCGACACGCCAGGGCACGCAGACTTCGGTGGTGAGGTGGAGCGTGTGTTGTCGATGGTCGATTCTGTTTGTTTGTTAGTCGATGCGGTGGATGGCCCTATGCCGCAAACCCGTTTCGTTACCCAGAAAGCGTTTGAGAAAGGCTTGAACCCTATCGTGGTCATTAACAAGATAGACCGTCCGGGTGCGCGGCCAGATTGGGTGATGGATCAAGTATTTGATTTGTTTGACCGCCTGGGTGCGACGGACGAGCAACTCGATTTTCCTGTTATTTACACCTCAGCCTTAAACGGCATTGCGGGGAATGACCCAGATACCATGGCGGACGACATGGCACCTTTGTTTGAAATGATCGTCGACAAAGTGCCATCGCCAGATGTTGATCTAGATGGACCTCTGCAAATGCAGATTTCAGCCCTCGACTACGATAGTTATGTTGGCGTTATCGGTATCGGTCGCATCACGCGAGGCAGCTTATCACCAGGCCAGCAGGTGATTGTAAAAGAGCGTGAGGGGAAGGAGCGCAAAGGTAAAGTATTAAACGTGAAGGGCTATCTCGGGCTTGAGCGCGTGGACACCAATAAAGCGACGGCCGGTGACATTGTCTGTATTAATGGGATTGACGGTTTAGGTATCTCAGATACGTTGTGTGATCCGGAAACAGTTGAAGCCTTGCCGGCTTTATCAGTGGATGAGCCAACGGTTAGTGTGACTTTTTGGGTAAATGATTCGCCGTTTGCAGGGTTAGAGGGTAAGTTCGTCACCTCACGGAACATTAAAGAGCGTTTAGAGCAAGAGCTAATCTATAACGTTGCCTTACGGGTTAAGCCTGGTGATAGCGCAGACAAGTTTATTGTCTCGGGTCGGGGTGAATTGCACTTGTCGGTGTTAATTGAAACCATGCGACGGGAAGGTTTTGAGCTGGCTGTTTCGCGCCCAGAAGTTATTCAAAAAGAAATAGATGGCGTGTTACAAGAGCCTTATGAAAATGTTGTGATCGACATCGAAGATCAGCATCAGGGTTCTATTATGGAAGAGCTCGGCCTACGAAAAGCAGAGTTGACCAACATGGAGCCAGACGGGAAAGGGCGTGTAAAGCTTGAGTTTTCTGTTCCATCAAGAGGGTTGATTGGCTTTCGTGGCGAGTTTCTGACACTAACATCGGGTAGCGGTATCATGACGAGCGTATTCGATCGTTATGACGTCGTAAAAGAAGGTGAGGTAGTCTCGCGTCAAAACGGTGTGTTGATCTCGATGGTGAAAGGCAAAACCTTAGCCTACTCGTTATTTAATTTGCAAGACCGTGGTCGTCTGTTCTTGGGGCACGCAATTGATGTATACGAAGGGCAGGTGATTGGGATTCACTCGCGTTCAAACGATTTGACCGTGAACCCAACAAAAGCGAAGCAGTTAACGAATATCCGTGCCGCCGGTACCGATGAGGCGCTGACCTTGGTGCCACCTATTAAGCATACGCTTGAGCAGGCACTGGAGTTTATTGAAGACGATGAATTGGTAGAGGTCACGCCAGTTAGTATTCGTATTCGTAAAAAGCTACTTGCCGAAAACGCACGTAAGCGTGCCAAGTAACTTGGCTTAGGCCTAAGTAGGCGATATAAAACGCCACGTTAATACTAAAAAGCCAAGACTTGTTCTTGGCTTTTTTTATTTTACGGGCAGTGGTTTGCGCTAAAATAGGGCGTAACTGTCAAAAAATAGTAATAACGATTATTTTCGGTCGGCGAAGGATTATTTTAAACTATTGAAATATATGTTTTTTTGCCATGCTGGTCTGGAAAGTGTCTCTTAGGATAGTTAAATGAAAGCGTTGATTCAGCGAGTCAGTCACGCAGCGGTTCATGTCGAAGGGCAACAAATTGCTGCAATTAATGAAGGGCTCGTTTTGTTTCTCGGAATCGAAAAGAAAGATGATGAAGCATTGGGCCAACAATTGTTGGAGAAAGTCCTTCATTATCGCGTCTTTGAAGATGACCTTGGAAAGATGAATCGAAGCTTAATTGAGATACAGGGCGAGCTCTTAATTGTGTCTCAATTTACGCTGGTAGCAAATACCCAAAAAGGCAGGCGGCCGAGTTTTTCAGAGGCTGCCTCGCCCGAATTGGGCAAATATTTGTATGACCGATTTGTGTTAGCGGCTGAAAATAAGAATATTTCGGTTGCAACAGGCGTGTTTGGTGCAGACATGAAAGTGTCTATACTGAATAACGGGCCTGTTACTTTTTGGCTGGCGGTGTAATCTGCTATTGATTTTGCGTTTTATTCGTATTTACTTACAAAAATGCACAATAAAGTTGCACAAATGAGAAAGGTGTACTAAAAAATTATAATGCTCTACGTTAAGTGCGTTCGCTAAGAGCTTGTAAACATAGCAGTTGTGTTTAAAGTTTTTGGCAAATATATCTAGGTAGAGGCGAAACATTAACGAGACGGAAGCGCTGACACGGGCTTCGAAATATTGAGAGGAAAACGGGTTAACGGCTAAAATCGGTACCAATGCTTATTTGTTAATAAGCTGTAACGTGCGTTAGTTAACAAAATTCGCTTAATATTACGTCGGTATACGCAGTTAATTGTTTTTTTGCTAAGGGCTTGGTGAAAAAGGCATTAACGGTTTGAGGGAAATATGGGTGAACTTTGCTTCTGTCATATAGCTGTCATAACTATGAAATTAAATAGGCCCCATAGTACGCCTATTGACCATACTAATAACGAAAGTTTTTATTAACTAAGAAATCGGGATTATCCCATTATCTTCAAATAGTAATAAGGAAGACGAAATGAAAAAGACTCTGATCGCTTCAGCTGTAGCAGCCGCTGCACTATCATCAAACGCGTTCGCCATGGACAATGCATCTGATCTTGCAGAAATGCTTGAAAGTATGCCTGAAGTTTACGGTAACATTCAGCTAGCACAATTCTGGTCGGAAGTGGACCCTAAGGGTGGTTCAAAAACTAGCTCGCACGAGTTCGCTGACGGCGGTTCAACCATCGGCTTCAAGCATGATCACGCTATCACAGAAGACCTAACCGGCTTCTTCAAAGCAGAGCTTGAATTTGATGCAGACGACAAAGCTGGTAACGGTGGTCTTAACGGTTTTGACGAAGCATTCATTGGTTTGAAAGGCGACTTCGGTTCGATCCAAATTGGTTCTGACGACACTGTTTATGAGCAGATGTTGAACATTACAGATATCAGTGAGCAAGTTGGTATTTCGGGTAACTTGACGGGTATCGGTGAAGGCGACAACGCCCAATACGTCGGTAGCTTCGGTGATTTCACTGTAGGTCTAACATATAAAATAGACGGCGATAGCGCAACGCAACGCGGAGCGCAGGTCGGTGGTGCTTACTCATCAGACGCTTTTTATGTTGGTCTTGCTTACTCTATGGAGTCAGATAAGGATTACGGCGCGACAAAGGGCACAGATGCCTTTGGTTTGGCGGCTGAAGCTTATATCGGTGATCTAACACTGCAAGCACAGTACGAAGATGAAGATGACACTGGAGATTACCTTGGTCTTCAAGCCATCTATGGTATCAAAGCAACGCAACTAGCCTTGGGTTACGGTATTTACGGCGCGGAAGGTGCTGACGAAGATGCGGAGCAGCTATTTGTACAAGCGCTGTATAACGTTTCTGACAATATGTACGTGTATGTTGAAGCTTCTCAAACGTCTAACGCAGGTAATGTGAAAGACACAGATGAGACTGCAACAGCCGTAGGTGCAACGTACGCATTCTAAGACTTTACAAAAAAGTCACGCTATGAGAAAACCGGTGCTTGCACCGGTTTTTTTTTGCTTATATTCGTGATTTTTATGGGTGTTCTCGTATTTTTGCGTTTTATTTTTTTGTAGCTGGAGGCATGCGTGACAGAGGTTGAAGTGAAACTTTCATTGCACGACACCTTATCGCATGAGCGCTTTCTCTCGTTGGGTGAATTGATCAGCGATGACCGGTTTGTGGCCTGCCCGACAAACGTTTTACGTAATATTTATTTTGATTCGGCCCAGTTAGCCTTACATGAGCGCAAAATTGCCTTGCGTTTACGGCAATACGAAAGGGTTTGGGTACAAACCC
This sequence comes from uncultured Oleiphilus sp., assembly GCA_913020245.1. Classification (GTDB taxonomy): domain Bacteria; phylum Pseudomonadota; class Gammaproteobacteria; order Pseudomonadales; family Oleiphilaceae; genus PZPK01. The sequence goes on along the minus strand of CAJWAD010000018.1, from coordinate 25,272 downwards.
TAAAGACCAAAGGCGTTTCGATGGATGGCTTGCATCAACGCGGTGAGTGGGAGTGGCCATTGCCAAGCATGCCCGCACACTCCACTAATTCCGTGCCCCGCCTAAATGCAGAGTTGCTGAGTGCCTGCGAGGCTTGGCCGCAAGATCAAAGTATCGCTGCACTTTTGCCGATGTTTGAAACCAACTTTACGCGCTATTGCGCAACTTTTTATTTTTACGGCTGTCAAATAGAGTTGGTTTATGACCACGGTAAAATTATTGCAGGGCAAAAAGTGAGTAACATAAACGAGCTTGAGTTAGAGCTTATTGCGCAAGAGGCGTGTGCAAAAGAAATCGATCCGCTTGACGTGATGCGAGCAGTATCATCAAAGGCACAGGCTGTATTTTCAGGGTATCCAGATGATGTTAGTAAGGCTGAGCGGGGTTTTGGCTTGCTCCAAAAAAATAGTTGAAGGTGTTTGTTGCTTAGTGTTCTTGAGCAGTTGTGCCAGCACATCCGCAGAACCGCTTCTCACCAAGCAGGCTTCCGTTGCGCAAATTAATGCACTTTATCAAACTGTTTTAGAGCGGCATGTCTATACGGAAGTCAAGAACGGTTTGCCGGCAAATATGGTGCGCTATGGCGACCTTGCAACCGATGCAGATTTTAAACAAGTGCGTGTTTGGTTAGCGCATTACTCAAAAGAAGCCTTAGTGACACAATCGCAACAACTCGCGTTTTATTTGAACGCGTATAATATTTTAGCGATGGAGAAAGTCGCGCAGAATTGGCCCTTAAAGAGTTTGCGAGGGCTTGGTAATTTTCTTGTTCCCGTGTGGACACATGGTGCGGGTAAGCTGTGTGGCGAAGATATGACCCTACGCATTTTAGAGCATGAGATTTTGCGCTCGCTTGGTGATCCGCGTATCCATTTTGCGCTGAATTGCGCATCGATGAGCTGTCCTGATCTTCGGTTTGAGCCTTACGCGGCTGATCGCATTGACGCGCAGCTCGATGAACAATCACGCATTTTTCTCACCCAATTGCGCAAAGGTATTCAAGTTACGAAAAATGAGGTGGTGTTGTCGCCGTTGTTTGATTGGTTTGATGAAGATTTTGAAGCCGGCGGGGGTGTGCAGCGGTTTGTCGAAAAATATGCCCCGGTTGGTCTATTGCCTGCAAACTGGGAAATTGACGACTATTTAAATTATGACTGGTCGGTTAACGCCATTTTTACGCCGGCGGAAAAACGTAAGCTTTAGAGCATTAAACATAAGAGCACGCGGGGCTGTCTGGTGTGGCCAGTTCTTGCTTGTCAGCGTAACTGAATCCATTATGCTTTGAAAACCTGTCAAGTGTATAAACGTTATGAAGCTGCAAACCGTTATCGAAACCATTGTTCCCACTGCAAGCCCACAAGCAAAGCAAGCGTTCAATCGGCTGGCGTCGCATATTGACGTCGATGCCGAGTATTCTAATGCGTTTTGGCATTTACTGCTTGCGGCGATTGAGCGCAGTGATTACTGTCTCGAGAGCTTAATAAAATACACGGCATTATTAAAAAAATGGTCTAAACCCGAATCCGATCTTTATCAAACCTTGGATGTCGAAGGGATAATAAAACGACTAGATCATGCATGTGAAAGCGTGTGCGATGAAGCGACTTTAATGCGCGCGCTGAGGGTGTTTCGTCAAGAGCATCAGGCGCGGCTTATATGGCGCAATGCAACGATGCTTGCCAACCTCGATGACATTCTACTTGAGGTTTCTGCCCTCGCGAATGCCTGTATTCGTGTCGCGCTGCAGTATTTAGAGCAATGGGCGAGTGAAAAATATGGCCAGCCCTTAAATGCGGCAGGCGTGCAACAGCACCTTGTTGTGCTCGGTATGGGCAAACTGGGTGCTCATGAGCTGAACATTTCGTCTGATATTGATTTAATTTTTGCCTACCCTGAAGCCGGTGCGACCAACCATCCGAGCAAGCCGATCGATAATCATTTATTTTTTTCACGTGTGGGTCAGCGCTTAATTCATGTATTAGATCAGGTGACAGCAGAGGGGTTTGTTTACCGTGTAGATATGCGTTTACGGCCCTACGGTAGCAGTGGCGCGTTGGCCTTAAATTTTGCGGCCTTCGATGACTACTTTCAATCGCAGGGTCGCGAATGGGAGCGTTTCGCGATGATAAAGGCGCACGCCATTACTGGGCCAGCAGATGATGTTGAGCAATTGATGTCGATTATTCGCCCCTTCGTTTACCGCGGTTATTCTGATTTTTCTAGTTTTGACGCCCTCCGTGAAATGAAGCGTTTAATTATGTCTGAGGTGCATCGAAAGGGCGGTCAGCAGAACATAAAGCTGGGTGCCGGTGGCATTCGCGAGGTTGAATTTATCGCACAAGCAACGCAATTAATTTATGGCGGGCGTGATGCACGACTTCAAGACACGGGGTTACAAACGGTTTTCGACACGATTAAAGCGCAGGCCTATTTGCCGGCAGAGTGGGTAGATCAGCTGTTAGTGGCTTACCGATTTCTACGTGACCTTGAGCATGCCATCCAGGGCTTGGCAGATAAGCAAACGCAGTTGTTACCGGCGAGTGAGCGAGAGCAAGCGCAAGTATGCATGGTGATGCAGCAGGCAAGTTGGGCGGCATTATTAGATGAACTCGATGCGCATCGTGAGCGGGTGTCAGATATTTTCGAAGCGTTTCTTAGCCCAGATACACCGGGTGCCAAAACCGACGCTGTGTCCGATGGTTGGCGTGTGTTATGGCAAATCGCATCGGATAAAGACGCATGGCTTCAAGCACTCGAAGAGGCCGGTTACGATGCGCCAGCGCAAACTTATCAGGCCATTGAAGAGTTGCGGCAGTTGCGGCAGTTTAATGCTATGTCGCGCGAGGGGCGTGAACGATTTGAGAGCTTTTTACCCCGACTATTAAGCGCTGCTACAGACTATGCATGCCCCAGCTTAACGTTTACCCGCGCATTACATTTGGTGCGCGCCATTCTTGGCCGAAGTATTTACTTTGTGCTGCTAAATGAAAACACACAAGCCTTAACGCAGTTGTGCCGTTTGTGCTCTGAGAGTGCATGGTTCGCCGAGCATATCGCTAAATCGCCGATTATATTGGATGATTTGCTCAACCCTAGCAGTTTGTATTCGCCACCCCAAAAAATAGAACTCAGTAATGAGTTGCGACAATCGATGTTACGGATTCCTGAGGGTGATTTAGAGGCCTCGATGGACTGTTTGCGTAATTATAAACAGTCGCATTTGTTACGCGTTGCCGCGGCAGAGATCACGGGTAGTCTTCCCGTTATGAAAGTAAGCGATTACTTAACATGGATTGCTGAGGTAAGCATTGATGCGGCGATTGAGATCGCTTGGCGTGAGTTGGTGGTGAAGCATGGTTGGCCTAGTGAGCTTGAGGATGGCACGTTAGCAGCAGGGTTTGCCGTGATCGCGTACGGTAAACTGGGTGGAATTGAGTTGGGTTATGCTTCAGATCTTGACATGGTGTTCTTGTATGATGTCGATGATTTTGGCCTCACCAACGGCCCGAAACCCATCAACAACCAATTGTTCTATACACGATTGGGGCAAAAGGTTATCCATATTTTAGCCACGCAAACCACGCAAGGTTGCCTGTACGAAGTAGATATGCGTCTGCGCCCCTCAGGTAATTCCGGTATGTTGGTCTCGTCTCTTAAGGCATTCGAGAAATATCAAGCAGATGATGCCTGGACGTGGGAGCATCAGGCCTTGGTTCGCGCGCGTGCCATTGCAGGGGATCTGCTATTAATGGAGCGTTTTGCTCAGGTACGACAGGGCATTCTCAGCCAGCAGCGCAATGCCGCTAAATTACGCGAAGAGGTACTGCTAATGCGCGACAAAATGCGTGCGGCGGCGATAGAAAAGTTTGGCGATGAGGCCTCTGCAGCGAACAATATAAAACAAGGGCGAGGCGGGCTGATAGATATTGAGTTCATTACGCAATACCTCGTACTTGCCTGGGCTGAGACCTACCCTGAATTATGTGAGTGGAGTGATAATGTGCGCTTACTTGAGCAATTGGCCCAACCAAAATTTACGGAGCTAATTCCGGCCCATCAATCTTTACCTATTTTAATTGATGCTTACCGTACCTTGCGCGCTGCACTGCATACGCAGGTGTTGTCAGGGGAACGTTATGCTGAAGGTTTACGTGCATTCCCTGAGCCAGTACAAGCGGCGCAAACGGTATGGGAAAAAGTAATGTTTGCCTAAATGAATATGCGGTATCGCGCGTTTTTCGGCGGTATTGGGCATAGGCGGGTCGTGGCAATAGTGCTAGAATGGCGCTCTTTTTGCTGGGACGACAGTAAAGGCGTCGAGCAACACTAACTTGATATAAATAGATTCACGGGTGCCGATATTAATTGGTTAACTCGGTCATAAGTGAGGAGCGGTACACAATGTCAATGGCTGATAGAGATGGCCTGATTTGGTTTGATGGCGAAATGGTCCCTTGGCGTGATGCACAGGTACATGTTTTAACGCATACCTTGCACTATGGTATGGGTGTATTTGAGGGGGTTCGGGCATACGAGACCGACACCGGCACCGCTATTTTTAAGATGCAAGACCATACCGATCGTTTGTTTCGATCTGCACATATCATGATGATGGATATGCCTTTTGATAAAGACACCATTAATGAGGCTCAAAAAGCCGTCGTGCGAGAGAATAACTTGAAAGAAGCCTATCTTCGCCCCATGGCTTTTTATGGCTCCGAAGGAATGGGCCTGCGCGCTGATAATTTGAAAGTGCATGTAATTGTTGCAGCTTGGGAATGGCCCTCTTATATGTCACCAGAGGCCCGAGAGCAGGGCATTAAGGTGCGTACCTCCTCCTATACGCGTCACCATGTAAATATCAGCATGTGCAAAGCGAAGGCAAACGGACATTACATCAATTCGATGCTAGCCTTGAAAGAAGCGTTAGACAGCGGGTGTGAAGAGGCATTAATGCTTGATACCGAAGGTTACGTCGCTGAGGGTAGCGGTGAGAATATCTTTATTATTCGTGAAGGCAAAATGTATACCCCAGAGCTGACCTCATGCTTAGACGGCCTCACGCGCCGCACAATATTTAGTTTTGCTGAGGAGTTAGGGGTGGAGATCGTTGAGAAACGCCTCACCCGTGATGAAGTTTACGTTGCTGACGAGGCCTTCTTTACAGGCACGGCAGCAGAGGTGTTACCCATTCGAGATCTTGATGGACGCAAGATTGGCACCGGAAAGCGTGGCGAATTAACGGAGAAATTCCAGACCATGTATTTCGACGCGGTGAAAGGCCGTCGAGCGCAGAATTCTGATTGGTTGAGCTTCGTTTAAACCGCGACTTTACAAACAGGAGCAGCTTTGAAAATACTTATCGTTGGCCCCTCGTGGGTTGGAGATATGGTGATGGCGCAAAGTTTATTTATGACCTTGCGCCGCGAGCATCCTGAGTCTCAAATTGATGTCTTAGCACCGGCCTGGAGTCGTCCGATTATCGAGGCGATGCCAGAGGTCAATAAGACGATTTCTATGCCAGTCGGCCATGGCGCATTGCAACTTAGCGTGCGCAGAGAGCTAGCGCGTGCGCTCCAAACAAGGGCTTATGATTGGTCAATCGTTTTACCTAATTCACTCAAATCAGCTTTAGTGCCTTGGTTTGCAAAAATTCCGCGCCGCACGGGTTGGAAGGGCGAAATGCGTTATGGCTTATTGAACGACCTGCGGCCGCTAGATAAGTCTATTTATTCTTTGATGGTGCATAAGTACGTAGGCTTGGCTTATGACAAAGGCACAACGCCCGCGCATTATGAATGTCCGCCGCCCAAGTTAAGACCGAAGGCAGAAAATATTGAATCGGCACTTGCATCTTTTAATTTGGATAAGGGCAGGCCGGTATTAGCCTTATGCCCGGGCGCAGAATTTGGACGCGCTAAAAAGTGGCCAGAACGACATTATGCAGAAATTGCTAAACGGCATATCGCCGAAGGTGGTCAAGTATGGCTATTTGGCTCGGCGAACGATGTACCGGCCTGTGAAGTAATTGCTAGTGGCTTACCCAGCGATGCGTTAAAAATGTTGGCAGGGTCGACCACCTTAGAACAAGCGGTTGCGTTGATGTCTCAAGCTGATTTAGCGGTCGCAAATGATTCAGGGTTAATGCACGTGGCTGCAGCGCTTGAAGTACCACTGGTCGCTTTGTTTGGCTCTACTTCGCCCGATTATACGCCACCACTAAGCAAGCATTGCGAAATTGTCAAAGCAACGATTGACTGTAGCCCTTGTTTCAAACGTGATTGCCCCTACGGGCATTACAAGTGTTTAGAGGACATGTTGCCCAATAAGGTTTGGGCGGCGCTTGAGCGCGTAAAAGCGCTCGCTTGGCAAACTTAACTATCTTAAAAAGCCGTGCCTTATTTGCGGAAAAGCTAGCTCGGTAGGTCGTCAAATAAAAGCTGTTCAATACCATCGCAAATAATATGGCCGATCATGATGTGGGCCTCTTGAATACTCGCTGTTTCAGGTGCAGGCACTGCAAAGCATAAATCGCTTATCTCTTTCAATTGGCCTTTGGCGCCACTTAAACCAATCACGTGGATGTTTTTTTGCCTAGCGGCATCTACCGCCTTGATAATGTTCTTAGAGTTACCGGAAGTTGAAATAGCAATAAACACATCACCGGCTTGGCCAAGCCCCGAAATTTGCCGTGCAAAGACTTCCTCGTAGCCATAATCGTTGCCAATTGCGGTGAGTGCGGAAGTATCTGTCGTGATAGCAATGGATGCGATAGAGGGACGGTCGTGCTTGTAGCGGCCTACAAGCTCCGCGGCAAGGTGTTGCGCATCTGAGGCACTGCCACCATTACCTGCGAAGATCACTTTTTTGCCTTGTTTGATGGCCTCGGCGCAGCGTACGGCTGCCTCTTCGAGCTGCGCAATAAACGTGTCGTCTTCTAAAATACGCTGCTTGGCATTCAGACTGCGCTCAATGTGATCTTTGATTCTCTGTTTCATAATTATTCCGAATAAGTCGCTTGCACCTCGCTGAAATTTGTAGACAGCTAGAGTAAACGAGTGATGCTCCTAAGTGATTTAGCACGATAATAGTCGCGACTGCGCACTTTGTACAAGTTTGGGGTGAAAGGCGTGCTTTGCGCTTTAACCAGAAGTGGATCTTGGAAGTGTACAATTTTACCTATTTTGGCATGTTGCCCACAGCGCACATCTGACCAGCTATCGCCAACCATAATGCTCTGGCTCAGGTTAAGATGGAACCGGCGTTGTGCGCGGAAAATCATACCGGCGCGCGGCTTTCGGCAGCAGCATTGAAAGCCGAACGCACCTGATTCTTTAGGGTGGTGCGGGCAATGAAGTGTTTGTTGTATGGAGATGCCGCGGGTAAAAAAAGCATGTTCTATCCAGCGTGAAAATGCGTGAAACTGTGCACGTGAATAATAGCGACGTGCAATACCCGATTGGTTGGTCACAATAATAATGCGATAGCCTCGTTTTTGCGCGGCGGCACATAACGAGAATATGCCTGGGATGAAATCACAGTCCTCAGGGTGATGAACGTAACCATGGTTCACATTGATGACGCCATCTCTGTCGAGTAGTAAGGCCTTTCTGGAAGGCTTCATGAGTGTCCTTATGCGTTTAATTGCGTCCCTTGCTTAAAAGGGTGGTTGGGTGAGTGAACCTGTTGAATCATAACATGCGCGCAGTTTTTCTGCGGCTTTTTCCAACGTAAGTTCATGTTGCGCATAGGCAAAAGCGGGACCGCAGTCTTCTTTGATTTTAGGCAGTCGAGTGATGGCTTGTTTTAATGCTTGATGAAGAAGTTGGGGCTTTTCTGATGCCGATAATGTTGGTAATAAACAACTTTTTGGCAATAGACTAGCACTGCCAGAAACGGGTGTGCTGAGTACAGGTAATTCAGCCTGTAACGCTTCTATTAGGCTCAGGCTGAACCCTTCCCTTTGTGAGGTAATAACGAGGGCATCCGCGGCGCCGTAAAAATCGACTACATCACTGCGAAAGCCTGCCAGTTTAATATGCTGGGTTTCGAATTGCGCCAAATATTCGCGTTCCGGACCATCACCCATGACCAATAAATTAACCGGCAAGTGCTGCGAGGCTTGCATGAGTAGATCATAACGCTTTACTTTAGCCAGCCTGCCAACAGCGATTAGAAGCGGACGATGCGGGTCTAGGTTGAACTGCTGATAGAGGGCTTGTCTGCCAGTCTGCTTGGTACCTTTGTTTTCGACACCGTTCTCGATTAATAGCGGTTTGAACGTAGCGAGCTGATTTTGAATGTCTTTGCTGACTACTATGACGCGATCAAACTTTTTCAAAAAACCATAGTTATTTTTTGTGCCATGCATCGTACAAATTAATTTTATGCCGGACAAACAGGGCGATAGTAACGCAAGCATCTGGCCGGCTTTGTTACCGTGGCAGTGAATGATGTCGGGTTTTATTTGTTTCAGTAAAAGCACTAAATCCCATAGTAATTTGGGATGCCGCCGGCTTCGTGAAAAATTTAAAGTATGCGCACGGATTTGTGTGCTGGTCTGTGCACACAGATGTTCTGATGCCACAAGATGCATGTTCATAGGCTGTTGCTTTGCGATACGTTCGCTGAGCTTCAGCACTTGAGTTTCCATACCCCCAAGCAATTGCCCTGCGGAGGCGCATATTTGGACCACTTTCATCGTGTGATGAGATAAGAGAATTTAGGTGTCAGCATATTTACCAGTGTAGCGTCTATCAAGGCTGAATTTAACAGGTAATTCCTCTACACTTTGGTTCTAGTGTCCTTTGGTAAATGAAAAATAAACATGAAAGAAAGAGTTTTGGCGACGGTGGTAATTTTTTTACTTCGCTGTCTCGCTAAATTAAGTTTTGCCAACACGCAGCGTTTAGGTGGTGTGTTGGGTAAGTTATTTTGGCTGGGGGATTCATCGGCGACGCGTGTTACGAAAGTAAATGTTGAACTAGCTTTTCCAGAGCGTTCGCCTGATGAGCAAAAGGCATTAATTCAGGCTAGTTTGATTGAGACCGGTAAGCTGTTTGCCGAATTTGGTGTGATGTGGGAATGGCCGAGCGAGAAAGCCCTTGGCTTGATCCATTCCGTTGAAAATAAAGAGTTGTTTGATCTAGCCACCGAACAAGGGAAAGGGCTAATTGTGCTGGCGCCGCATCACGGTAATTGGGAATTGGTTGGGCTTTATTTATCGACGTTACGTCCGATGGCTGCGCTGTATAAACCCCCCAAGATCAAAACACTTGAGGACTATATGTCCTCGGTGCGGGGTCGTCATGGTTCAGAGTTAGTGCCGACAAATAAACGCGGGGTTGTGCGTTTGTTTTCTATCCTGAAAGATCACGGGATGGTCGGGATTCTGCCTGATCAGGTGCCCGGTGGAACTGGTGGTTTATTTGCACCTTTTATGGGGGTCGAGACGAATACAATAAAATTAGTCTCGCGCTTGATTGATCGCACCAATTGTTTGGTCGTAAGTCTGTGTGCCATGCGACGGTCAGATGGACAGGGCTTTGATATGGTTTTTCGAAAGGCTGATCCGGAGATTTACAGTAAGGATGTTGAAACGTCCGTCGCGGCCTTGAACCGCAGTGTTGAAGCCTGTGTGCGCGACAGACCTGAACAGTACCAATGGGAATACAAGCGTTTTAAAGATGCACGCAAGGGCAGTCGGCATACGTATGGTTAGTCGCACGGTTAATGATCGGATTAACAGTCTGGTCGATTATAACTTCGGTCATAGGACTCAGCGGTATTGGCGTGCGCATCAGTTGAGACGCGTGAAATGCGCGTAGTGAATGTTGTGTGCATGAAATGGGGCGATCTATACGGCCCGGAGTATGTCAACATTCTGTACGCCATGGTTCAGCGCCAACTGGGCCTCCCGTTTCGTTTTATTTGTTTTACCGATCAACCTAAGGGGCTAAATGGGCTTATCGAGGTGCAGCCTTTGCCAGCCTTTAAAGAGCCCTCTGAGCCCTATCGGCGCATTTGTCAGGCTTGGCGGAAGCTCGCATTATTCCGCACTGATTTAGCTTCAATGCGAGGAAAAGTACTCTTTTTAGATTTAGACGTGGTGCTCTTAAACTGCATAGATACGTTGTTTAGCCATTCTGACAAATTTTCTATGTTGGAAAACTGGTATCAGCCGGGTAAGCATATCGGGCAAGCTTCTGTATTTTGCTTTGAGGCGGGTCGTTGGCAATATTTACTCGATGAGTATGAGAAAAATCCTGATGGTATTGCGGCAAAGTACAAAACTGAACAGGCATACATTGCACAGCGACTTGGCCTTGAAAATTGTCATTTTTTCCCAGAAGGCTGGTGTTTAAGCTACAAAAAACATGTCATGCCCAGCGGCTTACCCAAGTTTTGGGTGCAGGAGTACGCGCGCCCCACTGGTGCCAAAATCGTCGTTTTTCATGGGCGGCCCAACCCGCCTGATGCCATCGCAGGTAGGTGGGGGCGAGGCTTTTCCTGGTACAAACGTTGGAATAAACCAATTAAGCCGTGTGTGTGGTTGGCCAATGATTGGCGAGAATAGACTACGATGCTAAGGCGGCTTGATATGCGCGCATTAGCGCTTGCCAATTTGCCTCAGAAAATTGGATGTTGTGACGCCCGACCTCTTTTATAAAGCTTCGTTTAAGACGAGACAGCATGCTGTTCGCCTTCGAGGTGCTGAGCTTACCCATGCTAGCTTGATCAAAATCTATCAGCCATACTTTCTGCATGTGATCTACCAAGATGTTTTGAATGTTCAGATCAGGATGATAGACCTTTGCTTGATGAAAGCGCGCCACGGTTTCGCCAATGGTTGCAAAAAGCGCTTCGTTCGCGGTTGTTTGAAGGATTTGCACTAGGTCTTTTGCGTGTTCAATGCGGCCAGAAAGTATATCTGCTCGGTAAAATAGCCCATTGCGTTTGACGCGGGCGCCGACTGCCAATGGCACGGGTAATTGCAATGCATTCAGCGCTTGAAGGAGTTTGTACTCTTTTACTGCGCGCGTATTTTTCATGCTCAGGTATAGATAGCTATCTCGATTGAACTTGCTGATTACGCCGCCGCGGTAATAATGTCTTAGCACAAGTTGCTGTGCGTCATGTTCAATAAACCAAGTGGTGCCTCGCCCTTTTTCTTGCCCTTTAATGGCATCATTTTTTTGCCAATAACTCGCATCGAAATACGCGGTGTCAACCGCGTCAAATACGTCGGGATTGAGCAGTAAGAAAGTACCCTCTGAATCGTATATCAGGTCTGTGTTTATTTGCACAGGATGGGTCCGATTACTTTGTGAGTTTGGCATAGCAAGCTATCTTGGCAGGTCTTAGCGATTTTTTGGCAATGAAGCAAAGTTTACCTGAGTGTTTAGAGGATAACTATTTACTTTGTTTGATGAGCTTAGCATAGAGCGCTAAGGTTTCTTTTTCCATGCGTTTTGTGTCAAAGCTTTTCTGAATAAAGTCGCGTGTTTGCAGCGCAGCGTCCTTGGGATTTTTATTGCACGTTGGTGGCAATTGTAAGGCTAAGCTAAGAGTCTGAGTCAGTGCTTGAGAAGAATTCGGTTCAAATAACCCCCATGCATTATTGGGGGCAATGGTTTCCTCGCTGCCGCCATGCTTGCTTGCCAATACTGTGCAGCCCATGGCTTGTGCTTCAACCGCGATACGACCAAATGATTCTGGCTTGGTTGAGGCGGAAATGACAAGGTCACTGAGGGCGTAGGCCTCGCGCATGTGATCGCAATCGCCAACAAATTTAATCTTATCGCTTAACCCTTTTTGCTGGATACTCTTTTTAAGTTCCTTTAGGTAATGATCGTTTGTTTTGGTTGGACCAATAAACAGGCACAGGTATTTGGTTGTTCTGGGTAGACCCGCTAATGCATCAATAACCAGTTGATGACCTTTTAAGCGCGTCAATCGACCCGGTAAAATGAGCAGCGGTTCATTGACGTCAAGTTGCCAGCGCTTGATCAGTGACTCTTTGACCAAGTTATCGACTTTTTCGATTGCAAAATAGTCTAAATTGATACCACGTAGAATTTTTATGATAGCAGGCTTATGTGCAAGCTGTTCAGATGAATTTGCACCCTGGTTAAGGAGGGAGGCGTACGTTAAGTTTATGTGGTGAGCGATAAAATCGGAGACAGCAATACAGGCACGGCCTCGCAACATAGCGGAGTTGTATAAACGTTTCAAGCGCGAGTGATGGCCATATTGTCCGTGAAATGTAGACAGGTAAGGGATGCCCCAACATTTTTGCAAAAGCCAGCAAGTCCAAGCGGGCGCACGGGATCGCACATGAATCAAATCCACTTCAAATTGACGGCATAGCTTGGCTAGGGTGAACGCATTCATCAGTATGCGAAGCGGATTTTTGCTGTGCACAGGCAGCTGAAAATGGGTAGCACCCATTTCGTTTAGAGAGCCCGTTAACCTGCCGCCCGATGATACAATTAATGCCGGATGTCCGCGCATGATAAGTGCCTTCGCGATATCGATGCAGCCTTGTTCGACGCCGCCCGTATTAAGCGCCGGCACTACTTGCAGGATGCGCATAGCGTTAGTTGGTGTTCTGGCGCAAATGGTTTAGCAGCCATTGTGCGGAGCGCAAGCTTTCGTCGAGCGCAAGTGTATTAGGTGCAAGCTCAGTAGATACCTGCCATGTCGTAAACATTGTGACATGGCCCGCCTCACAGAGTGATTGATGGCTTGCTGCGAGTTTCTTTCGTTTTTGCGCTAACGACAGCAAGCCCACTTGTGCCCCGGCTGTCAGCGCCTCGTAGAGCAGCGATACGCTATCGGGGCTTACCCAGCAGTTTTTAGCAGTTTCCAATGCGGCATGGTAAACCTGACGGTTGGCATGTTGCGGTGTGAAAACGCTTAGGTTAGGGAGCGCAAGTGCCTGCAGTTTCTCTAATGTGTATTGCGGGGTGCGACGAGAGCTAAATAATTGCCATGGCTGATGCGTATTGTGGTCGGCGAGGGCTTTTATTTGTTCAATAAGCGTTTGGCATTCCCATGCATAATGTTTGGAGGGGCCGCCGAGTAGAATCAAGTGTTTATCTTTTATGATATTGGCATCTTGTTGTTCAGGTGTTTTTACGCTGCTAAGTGCGCCTTCGGTGAGCAATATATTTTCAGCTGGTTTGAGTTTGTCGTGTTTTGGTGTGATGATGAAATCAAACTGATTCAATCGCCAGCGTGGCTTCATCAAGGAAACACTGACCGCTTGATGCTGATGGGCCAACCTTAATCCTAGTTTCTGGCTTTTGCTTCCAGCGCTTATAATCAATTGATACGGGTTAGCCGGATCTTTTTTTTGCTTTTTTACCGTTTGATAAGGCAAAACGTCCGCGTCCAAATTGCTCAGTTTTTCCATCGCCGATTTTAAGCCAATCAGTTGGCTCAGATGACCCGCTTTTCCGTCATGAATAAAACATGCTTGTAAGGTTTTATTGAACATAGCGTTGGTTGATGTTGGTTAGCGATTGACTGCCTAGATTATTGGTAATGGGCGCCGTTTACGCTCTCCGTTATACTGTTTTGTAACTTATTTTGGAGCGAGCGCGACCTATGTTTCGCCTAGTGTACTCAATACTTCTAATTTTCTGTATGCCTTTTGTCTTACTAAACTTAGTTTGGCGTGGCTGGAAAGCGAAAAGTTATCGCCGTCGCCGGCTTGAGCGTCTGGGATTGTTTGCGCCGCCGGTTCAAGCCCAAGACGTATGGGTGCATGCGGTGTCGGTGGGTGAAGTGCTTGCAGCAGAGCCCATTATTCGAGAACTGTTCCGTCGTTTTCCTAATTTAACAATCACTGTAACGACAATGACGCCGACCAGTTCCGAGCTCTTGCAGAAGCTCTTTGGGGATGAAGTCTTTCATGTATACGCCCCGTATGATGTGCCTTGCTTTGTTAAGCACTTCCTCAAGCGTATTCAGCCGAAAGCTGTGATTATTATGGAAACGGAATTATGGCCGAATATGATTCACTATGCCTCCCGCAATGATTGCCCTGTGGTGTTAGCGAATGCACGCTTATCTGAGCGTTCAGCGAAGGGGTATCAGCGTTTAAAGCCTGCCGTTGGTTGGATGCTGGACGATCTATCACTTGTGTTGAGCCAATATGAGCCAGATGCCCAGCGTTTTTTAAGTTTAGGGTTGCCTAAAGAAAAGGTAAGTGTGACCGGTAGTCTCAAGTATGATTTTGAGCTTGAGACAAGTTTGCTGGAAAAAGGGCGGAGCTTGCGTGATGAGTTGGCGCCGCAACGGATGCTTTGGATTGCGGCGAGTACCCATGAGGGTGAAGATGAGCTTTTGCTTGCTTTGCATCAGCGCCTACTAAAAAAACTGCCTGATTTATTATTAGTGCTGGTGCCTCGTCATCCCGAGCGATTTCAGTCATCGTATGAATTGGCAAAACAGTATGATTTTCGAACCGCGCGTTTTTCGGAGCATGCGCAGCGGCCAGACACTATGCAGGTATATGTTTTGGATGCAATGGGTGAATTGATGCGTTTTTATGCCGCATCAGATGTCGCCGTGATCGGTGGATCCTTTGTGCCGGTTGGTGGGCATAATCCAATTGAGCCGGGCGCCCTAGGGCTACCTGCGTTAATTGGCCCGCATTATTTTAATTTTCAGGTTATTTGTGAGCAGTTAGCACAAGCTGGGGCCTTGACCTTATGTGCTGATTTAGCTGAACTTGAGCGTGAATTAACGACCCTATTACAGCAGCCTGAGCGGGCGAAAGCGCAAGGCCAGCATGCGCTAGATGTGATTTTGGAGGGAAGAGGTGCGGTGCAGCGTGTCGTTGATCACATTGCACCGCTATTGACTACTTAATATTGCTCTGTGGTCGTTTGTTCTGTCTCGGGCTGAGGGAGCACCAAATAAGCGTTCAAGGCTTCAATGTCAGGTAAGCTCAAGAGTCCTGCGGCTTTCCTGATACGCAGTGTGCTTTCAACGAAGTCAAAGCGCGCGGCTGCGTAATCACGTAATGCGGTAAAGTAATTACGTTCTGCATCTAATACCTCAACAATGTTGCGCGTGCCTACGTTATACCCTTCTCGGGTTGCTTCGAGCGCGCTCTCTCGTGAAATAATATTTTGTTGTAGAGATTCAACCGTTTGTATATTGGTGGTGATGTTGATGAATTCGGTACGCGTTTCTAATCGCGCCAAACGTTTCGTTGATTCGAGTTGTTGGCGCGCTTGCTCAAGCTGAAAGCGAGTTCGACGCACGTTCGCTTGAGTTCCACCGCCAGAATAGATAGGTAAATTAAAATTGAGAAACACATTGCTGGTCTCTGTTTCTGTTTGCCCATTCACACCAGATTTGTAGTTGTCGAAATCTCTGTTTTCATATGCTGCGTTGAGCGTTAAGGTCGGCCAATGCTCTGCTTTACTGGCGCTATGCGTCGATTCCACTGATTGATAAGCATATTGAGCCGCTTTAATCGCTAAACTATTCTCTTCAGCGATTTCCACCCAAGAGTCTGCTGTATTGGATGGGTCAGCGATTATTGGGAAGTCTTCATCTAATTCGAACAAATTTTCAGTGTAGATGCCGGTAATACGCGCTAAGGTCTCATGCGACAAGGTTAAGGCGCCTTCTGCTCGGATGCGAGTTGTTTTTGATGAATCAAAAGATGCTTTGGCTTCGTGTACGTCGGTGATCGCAATTAGGCCTACATCAAATTGTTCCTTTGCCTGCTGGTACTGTCGTTTAACTGCTGTCTCTAGGGCTTTTGCCGCAGTCAGATCAGATTCAGCGCTCAACACGTTAAAATACGCGGTCGATACATTTAGGATTAGGTCTTGCTGCGCCTCTAAATATATCGCTTCCGCTTGCGCCGAGTTAGCTTCTGACGTGTCCAGTTCATACCAATTAGGCAGATCAAAAAGTGATTGCGACAGGTTGACAGAAAGACCACCGTCCTTAAAGAAATCGCTGTTTTGAAGGCCTTTATGAATATTAGAGTTGGTTTGTCCTTGCGCGGCGCTCGCGCTCAGGTTTGGCAACAATGGTGCCAAGGCGATCCCTTCTGCCTCTTGCTCTGCTCGATAAGCGGCCTCTGCTGCTGCAATATCGGCATCGAAATCGAGTGAACTTTGATATAAGGTCAGAAGATCGAAAGTTTGTGCGGTTACCTGTGTTGCAGATAACGCCGTTAAGCCGACTAGGGCTGCTGCGAAGACCCGTGTTGCGAGTTTAGTCATTCCTACCTCAAAATTAAAAAACGATAAGCGTTTTCACTGACTGACGGTGTCAGCCGAACAGCATTATGGACAATATATAGGCGTAACTCTACACTTTGTCGCATGTTTAGCTCAAAGTGTTATGTCTCGCTATGGGTAATATGAGTTTGCCAATAGGTGCGAAAGGTTTTGTTGGGTGATTATGAGTTTTAGTGCATCAGACTGTAAGATTATTGAAAAAGAAACGTGTTACCGAGGTTTTTTTAGGATGATGCGGCTACATTTTACCCATAAATTATTTAAGGGTGGATGGAGCTCTGTTGTTACGCGAGAGGTGTTTGTTCGACCAGATGCCAGTTGCGTTTTGCTTTTCGATCCTCGGTTAAAACGTGTCGTCTTGGTCGAGCAGATTCGGGTGGGGGTATTGCTTGAGGGACGCTCCCCGTGGATGCTGGAGCTCGTCGCGGGCCTGCAGGAAGAAGGTGAGGTGCCAGAGGCGGTTGCGCGTCGAGAAGCTCTTGAGGAGGCGGGTGCGAGGGTGAATGCGATGAAAGAAATTTCCGTTTATTATCCTTCCCCCGGTGGTTGCAATGAAAAGATTCACTTATTCTGTGGTCAGGTAGACGCAACTGAGTTGGGCGGTATTCATGGTTTGGAAGCAGAGGGTGAAGATATACTGGTGCGCAATATTAAACTTCAAGATGCCTACGGTTTGCTCGATGAAGGGGCGCTGGATAATTCACCGGTGATTATGGCGTTAATGTGGCTGCGCCAGCATCAAGCGCAGCTTGAAGAGGAATGGGGGGGCGCTATCAGTGAGGGTAGCCAGTGACGTGAATAATTTGTCTGGTGTCAGGCAGCAGAAAAAATATGTGCCTAACATTGTTGAGTTAGGGGCCTTATTTGAGAGTAATTATCGTCGATTGATTAAGCTGCTAGCGCTCTCAAAGGACGATGATAAGCTGCATATTGAACTGTTTAATGGGGATCACTTTATCGGTCGCGTCTCAATAAAAAGTGTCGAACGCTCGAAGTACACCGATACAATACTGTTAGAGCAGGTATCTGCGGCGGGGAAGTGGCTAAATAATCCAAACCTTACCGTGCGTTTATACCATGACGCGGCGGTAGCTGAGGTCATTTCCAAAAATAATAAGCCGCTCACAGGGGTGCATAGTTATCCGAATGACAAAATGCATCACCCTGATGAGAAGCGTCAATTGAACGCTTTCCTTGCTGAGTGGCTGAGTTTTTGTCTTTTATATGGATGTTGTGAAGTACATCCTTTTGTCCCAAAAAAAGTGTGAGAGCGGTATTAGAAATTCTCACGCAGACGCTTATAGTACGTAGACAATAATTAGAAAAAGCGAAAGACAGTTTTGCAATGCCGCAGCTAAACAATTAGGGGCATTGCAACGATGATTAGACACAGGCTCACGTGAGCTATATTTCTGGCCGAATACATCTTTATGCATCAATGGATACGCAAACCAACTTAACAGCGCTAAAAGTGCTTCACATTACCGATTGCCATTTGATTGAAAACCGTGAAGGCGATCTGCTTGGTATGAAGACGCACGCCAGTCTCCTGGCGGTGTTGGCACAAGTCAGAGCCGATCAGCGTAACCCTGATCTTATTTTGGTAACAGGTGATATAGCGCAAGATGGCTCGATAGCCGCTTATCAGGCACTCAAAGAGTCTCTGTCAGGCTATTCATGTCCGATAGCTTGGTTCCCCGGTAACCATGATAATCGAGAAAATATGCAGCAGGTTGGGTCCGCCCCTGGCTTTTTAGAAAAAGTGAAACGGTTTGAGCGTTGGCAAGTTGTGTTGCTTGATTCTTTAGATAGCGGCCAAGTTTCCGGAAAATTGGATCAAGTGGAGCTGGACACGCTTGACAGGGCCTTGCAAGAGAGTGAGAAGCATACGTTGGTTTGTTTGCATCACCACCCTGTGTCGGTGGGAAGTGGCTGGATAGATAACATTGGCTTACGCAACAGTGAGGAGTTTTGGCAAATGCTTGCAGGTAAAAGCCATCTTCAAGGTGTTCTTTGGGGTCATATTCATCAAGTTTATGATGAGGAAAAAGAGGGCGTTCGCCTGCTGGCTTCACCCTCGACCTGTATTCAGTTTAAACCAAACTCGGAAGGTTTTGCATTGGACGATTTAGCGCCCGGTTACCGATGGTTAGAGTTACATGCCGATGGTCGGATCGAAACCGAGGTCGTTCGAGCTGAAAGCTTCGAATATCAACTTGATATGCAGAGTCGAGGCTATTGAAAAAGCTACTGTATTTACATGGTTTTAATAGCTCTCCTCAGTCAGAAAAAGCACAGTTAACGTCCGCGTTTTTTGCGCAGAGAGCGTCTGCATCGATCGAAATTGTTGTGCCTGCTTTGCCGCCGGAACCGCGTACAGCAATGACAAAAATAAAGACGATGATCAATCAGGGGAAAAATGACGTGGTTGGTCTGATTGGCAGCAGCTTGGGTGGTTTTTACAGTCTGCACTTGCATGCTCAGTTCGGTTTGCCAGCGGTGCTCATTAATCCTGCGATCCGCCCTTACGAGCTCTTACAAGCTTACATTGGTGAAAATATAAACCCCTACACAGACGAACGTTATGAGGTTGCGCCGCAGCATATGGAGCAACTTTTAGCGCTCAAAGTAGCGGCGGATGATATAAATGATCAAAATTTGTTTTTGTTAACGCAAACAGACGATGAGGTGCTCGATTTTCGTCAAGCGTGTGAGTTGATGCCAACTGCGAAACTATGGTTGGATTATGGGGGTGACCATGCTTTTCAGAATTTTGCAAAGGCTTTGCCTTCGATATGCCAGTTTTTTGATCAAATAAAACGCATTTGAACAGGCTTTTAGGCTAGTTTTTAAGCTTGGCTTCGGTAAAATACCCAGCTTGTTCTTTTCTCGACTTGGAGCCAGTTTTGGGAAACAAGACTTCGCTGTATCAAGCGCACCTAGATTCAGGTGCTAAAGTAGTAGACTTTGGCGGATGGGATATGCCGCTCCATTATGGTTCTCAATTAGAAGAGCATCATTTCGTCCGCAAATCCTCTGGAATGTTCGATGTATCGCATATGACCATAGTCGATGTCGAAGGGCCTGATTCGCGTCCATTTTTGCGTTACCTGCTGGCGAATGATGTTGATAAGCTCACGATTGAAGGCAAAGCGTTGTATAGCGGGATGCTAAATGAGGAAGGCAAAGTACTTGACGATTTAATTGTCTATCGTATGCCTCAGGATTATCGCTTAGTGGTAAATTGCGCCACGCGTGAGAAGGATCTTGCGTGGATGGCGAAACAGGCACAGCGTTTTAATGTAACGCTGGTTGAAAAGCCCGAATTAGCAATGATTGCTGTACAAGGCCCGGAGGCCATTGACAAAGTGAAAGCCTGTCGATCGGAGGATGCTCAGCTGATTGAAAGCCTCTCGGTATTTCAAGGCAAAGAGCGCGGTGGTTGGATGTATTGCCGGACGGGTTATACGGGTGAAGATGGCCTTGAAATACTGGTGCCGGAAGCAGATGCCGTTGCCTTCTGGAAACAACTCGAAGCGGCAGGCGTGCATCCTTGTGGCTTAGGTTCGCGTGATACTTTGCGCCTAGAGGCGGGTATGAATTTATATGGTTCAGACATGGATGAGAGTGTCACACCGCTCGAATCAAACATGGCGTGGACGGTCGCGTTAGATGGAGCGCGCGATTTCATAGGTAAACGCGCTTTACTGGCGCAAAAAGAAGCAGGTCTCTGTATGCGTTTGAAGGGCCTCGTTCTGGAGTCGCGTGGTGTACTTCGAGGGCATCAAAAAGTAATCGTGACGACCGAATCTGGCGAATTGGCAGGGGAAATTACTAGCGGTACATTTTCACCGACCCTTGGTTATTCTGTTGCTTTGGCTCGTGTGCCGACCGAAGTTGGTGATGCATGCGAAGTAGAGATACGCGGTAAACGCGTACAAGTTAGCGTGGTGGCGCCGCCGTTCGTGCGCAACGGTCAGCGCGTTTATAAGTAGGCAAATTAATACGAGAACTTAGATGCTCCGTTCGATCGGGGCGAAATAAAGAGGAAAAGAAGATGAGCAATATTCCTGGAGAGCTGAAGTATCTATCGAGCCACGAATGGGTGCGTATAGAAGATGATGGCGAAACAGCAACTGTAGGTATTACTTTTCACGCTCAATCGTTATTGGGTGATGTGGTATTCGTTGAGTTACCAGAAGTGGGCGCGAACATCGCCGCGGGTGACGAGGCGGGTGTTGTTGAATCGGTGAAAGCAGCTTCAGATATTTTTGCGCCAATCAGCGGCGAAGTTATCGCAATTAATGAAGAGTTGGAAGATTCACCGGAAACGGTAAACAGTGAGCCATACGAAGATGGTTGGTTTTTCAAATTGAAAATATCAGACAAGGATGAGTTAGCTGCCTTGATGGACGCAGACGCCTATGCGGAAGTGTGCGAAGCTGACGCTCATTAATTAACGTATCGCTTAGCGATATGGCTTAGATAAACTCTCTAAATAAGCGTGGCAGTTGATGTTACGCTTTTTCGTCTTTTAAATAGTCCTAAATAGCCTTACATAGGAGCGGACATGCCTTTTGTGCCCCATACCGAAAAAGACATCGAAAAGATGTTAGACGTAATCGGTGTCGATTCTATCGACCAGTTATTTGATGAAATTCCGAGTCACTTGCGTGCTAAGCCCCTGCATAAGGTGCCGGAAGGTCTGAGTGAAATGGATATGATGCGGCGCTTATCTGAGCGTGCGCAGCAAGACGCTGGTGCTTTGTGCTTTATTGGTGCGGGCGCGTATGAACATCATATTCCCGCGGCGGTATGGGATATTACCACGCGTGGTGAGTTTATGACGGCGTATACACCTTACCAAGCGGAAGCAAGCCAGGGCACTCTTCAGCTTATCTATGAGTACCAATCAATGATGAGCGCGCTGACCGGTTTGCCTATCTCGAATGCTTCGCTTTATGACGGCGCATCGGGGCTAGCTGAGGCCGTATTGATGGCTATTCGAGGAAACCGTAAGTCGAAAAGTAAACGCGTGCTAGTGGCGGGTTCTGTGCATCCACTTTATCGCAAAACGGTTGAATCGATTGTTGAAAATCAAGGTATCTCTGTTGATGAAGTGACATTTGATTCGAGCCTTCTGAATACGCCTGTTAGCGCCTTGGCAGATTTTGAAGGTCAAGATTACGCAGCCTTGATTATTGCACAACCCAATTTCTTTGGTACTTTAGAAGACGTTGATGCGTTGACTGACTGGGGACATGCGCAGGGTATGCTAGTGATTGGTGTCGTAAATCCTACATCACTTGCATTGTTATCAGCGCCAGGAACTTGGGGCGAAACGGGAGCCGATATCGCAGTGGGCGAAGGTCAGCCCCTTGGTATCCCTTTAGCGTCGGGTGGCCCTTATTTCGGATTTATCTGTTGTACAGATAAGCTGGTGCGCCAAATGCCTGGTCGTATTATTGGTCGAACGATCGATACGGACGGTAAACCAGGTTTCACGCTTACCTTGCAAGCACGGGAGCAACATATTCGTCGCTCTAAGGCGACGTCCAACATTTGTACGAATCAAGGGCTTGCTGTGACAGCGGCGACCATTTATATGTCTTTGTTGGGGTATGAAGGGTTATCACGTGTTGCGAATGCTTCACATGCGGGTGCGCAGCAGTTGAAGTCTCAGCTTGCTGGCGTCGCTGGTGTGACCCTCGCGTCGCAAGCGTCTACTTTCCATGAATTTATCCTACAGTTAGACAAGCCGGCGGCATCGGTACTTGCGAGTATGGCGGAACGTGATGTTTTAGGTGGCTTTAACGTCAGTGATTATTATCCGGAGCTGAATTCGGCAATCTTGGTGTGTGTGACGGAAGTAAAAACGCAGACCGACCTAGATAAATATGTGCAGGCGCTCGGTGACGCTCTGCAAGACGCGGAGGCTGCGTGATGTTGATATTTGAAAAGAGTTCTGAGGGTCGTTACGCCAAGGCACAAGCGCCACAAACGAAAGCTGCCGTAAGTGGTATTCCCGACCATTTACTCCGAAAAGAGATGGCGGAGTTACCTGAAGCATCTGAGTTACAAGTTGTGCGCCATTTTACCAACTTGTCGCGCAAAAACTTTGCAATCGATACGCAGTTTTACCCGCTTGGCTCTTGTACGATGAAATATAACCCGCGTGGCGCGCACCGTGCGGCAAGCTTGCCGGGCCATTTGTCACGCCACCCTTTAGCACCCGAGTCACATAGTCAAGGGTATCTGTCTTGTGTATATGAACTGCAAGATATTCTCAAAGAAGTAACGGGCATGGCCGGCGTCTCTTTGACGCCCATGGCGGGCGCTCAGGGTGAATTGGCTGGCGTTGCTATGATTAAGGCTTACCATGAAGCGCGTGGTGACACCGAGCGACAAGAAATTATTGTACCCGAGGCGGCTCATGGTACGAATCCCGCAACGGCGGTTATGTGCGGCTTTAAAGTGAAAGAAATTCCAGTGTTGCCTGATGGAGACGTTGATTTAGATGCATTGAAAGACGTTGTTGGCCCGCAAACAGCGGGAATTATGATGACAAACCCGTCTACGTGCGGCGTGTTTGAACGTCAGATCGAGGAAATCTCTAAAACCGTTCACGATGCGGGCGGTTTGCTGTATTACGATGGCGCTAATTTAAACGCTATTTTAGGCAAGGTGCGGCCCGGCGATATGGGTTTCGATGTTTTGCATATGAATTTACATAAAACGTTCGCAACGCCCCATGGCGGCGGTGGGCCAGGCTCGGGTCCAGTCGCTGTAGGCGAGCGATTACTTCCCTTTTTGCCTACGCCAATTGTTGGTAAAACGAAGGATGACTCTTCTTTTCGTTGGCTGGATGAAAACGACTTGCCAAACACGATTGGTCGCCTGAGCGCATTCATGGGCAATGCTGGTATTATCTTGCGCGCATATGTTTACGCGGTGTTGTTGGGTCGTGACGGTTTGCATCGGGTTGGTGAATTTTCCACCTTAAATGCAAACTATATGGCCAAGTTGATGGCGGACGCAGGCTTTAAGCTGGCATACCCAGAGCGTCGCGCTACGCATGAGTTTATTGTTACCTTAAATGAACAAGCGAAAACCTTAGGTGTAACGGCAATGGATTTTGCCAAGCGCTTGTTGGACTATGGTTATCATGCACCGACAACATATTTTCCATTGTTAGTGCCAGAGTGCTTCTTGATTGAGCCGACTGAAACGGAGTCAATTGACGAACTTGAAGGGTTCGTGGAGGCGATGATCGCTATACAAAAAGAAGCTGAAGAAAATGCTGATCTTGTGACGCATGCGCCTTATACTCAACCAGTTAAACGTTTGGATGATGTAAAGGCTGCAAGAGAGTTGGATGTCGCCTATTCATCTGCTAGTTAGTTTAGTGTGTTTAGGGGTTAAGAAAGCAAGCTTCGGCTTGCTTTTATTTTGCGCTAATGAATTGTTTTGCCCACCTTGTCGATCGAACGCCTAAGAGAAAATAAATATGAAACAGTTGAAGCTGCGCAAAGGTGCAGAAAAGCGGATAAAAGCCGGGCATCTATGGGTATATAGTAATGAGGTAGATGTTAACGCGACGCCATTAAAAGATTTTAGTGCGGGCGAACAGTGTCTGCTCGAAAGTGCGTCGGGTCAGCATTTGGGTTTAGTAATCGTAAACCCTGCTAATCTAATTTGTGGGAGGTTGGTAAGTCGTGACAAGCAAGCAAAGTTGGATAAATCTTTGCTGACGCACCGAATTAAAATTGCAAGTGCGTTACGCGAGCAACGTTACGACTCAGCTTGCTATCGTCTCGTATACGGAGACAGTGACGGTTTACCCGGTTTGGTAATTGATCGATTTCTTAATCATTTTGTTGTGCAGATCTCTAATGCGGGCATGGAAAGGTTAAAGGATGAGATAGTGCAGGTATTAGAGAAGCTTTTTAAGCCGGAGTCTATTTTATTCAAAAATAATGGGAAGATGCGCCTCTCAGAGGGTTTAGAGAGTTATGTGACTTTCGCCAAAGGCGATTGTGCCGTGCCGCAACTTGAGGAAAATGGCGTCAAATTTAGGGTGCCAACGACCACTGGGCAAAAAACGGGCTGGTTTTACGACCATCGCGAAGGGCGTGACGCTTTGCGCCACTATGTAAAAGGTAAACGGGTTTTAGATTTGTTTAGTTACATAGGGGGGTGGGGCGTGCAAGCCGCAGCATTTGGCGCAAAAGAAGTTGTCTGTGTGGATAGTTCTAGTCAAGCGCTAGAGTATGTGGCCAAAAATGCGCAGTTAAATGAATGTGCGGATAAGGTAAGCGTATTAGAAGGCGACGTTTTCGATGTGTGCAAAACATTGAAAGCTGAGGGACAACGCTTTGATGTCGTCATTGCAGATCCGCCGGCGTTTATACCTCGTCGCAAAGATAAGAAGGCGGGGGAAGCTGCCTATCAGCGCTTAAACCAACTTGCAATGCGTTTATTATCAAAAGATGGTTTGCTGGTTTCCGCGTCATGTTCAATGCATTTGGCGGAAGAGACGCTGGTTGATATCTTGCGTAAAACCGCGCGAACGCTTGAGAAGGACACGCAAATCATTGAGCGCTTTACGCAGGGTGCAGATCATCCAGTGCTGTCTGCTATCCCGGAGACACGTTATTTGAAGGCGTTATTCGTTCGGGTGTTGCCGCAGGGTTGACAAGCTCTTTTAGCGTGTTAAGCGAGAGCAATAGTTGGTTTACAGCCTCTTGCTCAAAATGGTCTTGCTCGGTTGTTAGCCAAGCTTCGACTTGTGTTTCATCATTTAAGGCAATGCTGAACTGCGCGAGCTGTTCTGGGCTAAAAGCCCTCAGCGCTTGATTGAAATAACCCTGAGATCCAAGCCATTCTTGCGCTTCAAGCGCAATGTCATCGACGAGCTGCTGTGCCACGATGCTCAAGTATTGTTGGCGCCGCTGCCCTA
>CAJWAD010000017.1 GCA_913020245.1 uncultured Oleiphilus sp. | reverse complement strand
GTTTAACGACCCATGCGCATCAATACCCTAGTACTGAAGTGAGCGGCATGTAAGAGGCTATTTTTTAAAGGAAGCGGACACAAACACCACCACAAATTACGCTACCTTTTAGACAAAAGCAGACTAAAGAGTTTTTGGTCCATCACTTCGGCAAACACCAAGAAGCGGACATGCCGATTGTTGAAAAATCACAAAGGTTGTTGCTGAGGAGCAGACATTAGTGAACAACATAAATATTCGCAAACAAGACGCACGGCTGCTGACTCTATTCAGGGAAATTTAGCCAGATTAAAAATTGAGATAACTCACGAAGGTCAGCAAAAGCGGCTTTTCTAGCAATGCTAAAATACCAATTTCTTTTTGTTGAAAGCGTTCATATTTAAATATCAGAAAATCGCCAGTTTTGAGCGAAAAGGAAAACTACTATCGCGTGCTCTCAAAGTTAAGTGCTCGTCTATAAACTTAAAATACGGTGACATATTCAGTGTAGTATTGTCATATTCCGTCCATTCTTTTTGGCCTTGTATAGCGCTGAATCAGCTTCCTTAAATAAGGCATCGAATTCATTTTTATTATCTTTATTTATACTTAAACCAATGCTGGCGGTGATGTTAATACCATTAATCATTGTTGTTTCAATATCGCAACGGATTTTTTCAGCAACGTTTAATGCGTTTGCATCATCAGTATCGGGTAAAACTAAAACAAACTCTTCTCCCCCATATCGTGCAACGACATCTTGCTTTCTGTGACCTTTGAGTAGACTTTTGCCTAAGTGCTTTAAAACATCATCTCCAAAAGCATGCCCATAAGTGTCATTAATTTTTTTAAAGTAATCTATATCTATGATCATCACCGCAACTGGTGACTTGTTTCTCTGAGCTTGAGCTAATAGCCTAGCTGATCGGCTCTCAAGCTCTCTTCTATTCAATAACCCTGTGAGAGGGTCTACTGTTGCCATATCTAAAAGCTCCTGGCTTTGTCTTTCCAGCAGCTCTTTTGTTTCAATGAGTTCTTGATATAGCTTGTCTCTATTGGCACAGCCAAAAAGTGACCAGTAAGTGGTGTGTTCTTCATCTAGCCTTATATTAGCGACTACAGGAACTTTTTTACCTTGAGGTGTAATCATAGTGAGTTGTACTTCTTCAGCATAAAACTCATTAACCAATAACGGGTACACATAACTGTCAATAAAAATATTCGAGGCTTTGGTGAAAATATTAGACAGTGGCGCTGAAAACAGGTCTTCTTTTTTCCAGTCAAGTAAGGGCAACATTTGCTTATTACTATAAGTAATAGATCTCTTAGAATTCACGACCAAGTGACCGGAATAGAAATTATCTAAGAAAGAATCCACTTGAGCACCTAAGCGTTGTTTTCGTTTATGAAGTTTATAAGCAGAGGCTCAAGTAAGGTTGGGTTTGTCATGTGAATACAATGTCCCTCGGCCTCAATCAAAGCCAATTGACTATCATTGATATTTTTAGCCATATATTCACCTATCTGTGGAGAGGCTAAAGAATCCTTTGAACTCTGAAAAATAAATGTAGGCTTAGAAATGTCTTTTAGAATCGGTCGGTAGTCGGAGAAGAATGTGGCTTTAGCAAACGTTTTTGCGACGACCGGGTCAGTGCTGCAAAAGCTGCCAGATAGCTCTCCAATAAGTTCAGGTGAGTGTCCAGCCCCCATAACAAGAGGAGCTAAATAGTTCGCCCAGCCTATATAATTCTTGTCCATTAAGTTTAATAATTCTTCTAAATCTTCTCGCTCAAATCCACCGTTATAGTCTGGCGGCATATTCAGAAAACAAGGTGAAGGGCAGATCATGGTGATGTCGGAAATTCTCTCACCACAATTAATGGAGGCAATACCTGCAATAATAGAGCTTACCGAATGACCAATAATCGTCACATTAGAAAGATCTAAAGCTACTAATATTTCTTCTATGTCTTTCGCATAACCATCAAGGCTTGCGTATCTTTTTTGAGAGAAGCTATTTACGTCTGATTTTCCAGACCCGACGTAATCAAACAAAATAACTTTAAACTTTTTCTCAAGCGCCGGAAGAATAAGCCGCCACATATTTTGATCACAGCCGAAACCATGTGCCAACAGAACAGTTTTATCTCCACTTCCAGTAATATTGACATTATTTCTCTTCAATATTTCCTCTTTATCGTGGCACATAACTTTTTGATCAATCATAACAATGAACCTTGCAATAAAAAGTGTTGCTGAATTTATGTAAAGATAGCCTAGTAGTAAGTCCCTGCTTTAGCTAACAGCGTAGACAGAAAGCTACTGTTTTTTGTACTGAAACATCTGGTTTATCGAGCAAAAAATAACAATGTATGGACACATACTCGCGGATGATTGTGAGATGAAATATGAACGTTTAGGCCAAAACTAAATTGCACCGTCAACGACAAGTTTTGGCACAAATGCGCCTTAAACTTATGTTCGCTAATCTCACAAGACCAATGTGAATCTAATAACCCTCTGACGTCCGCTTTGGTGTGATAGCCGAAGAGATGCCTCGTAAGTTTTAAGTCCGCTTATGTCTAAAAGCGAGTGAAGCGCGTATGTCCGCTATTTATCATTTGCAGAGCCGCCAACTTGTGCAGAACTTTATGCAAACAATAGATCAAGGCTGCGCACAAAAAGATCGCTACTTTTTATTAAAAAGCTAAACCAGATTTTGGGAACACGACTACGAGCGTTCGTTAGCGAGTCTCACCGATCGTCCTAGGCATTGCGTACCGGCCAAGGATAGCAGGCAATAAGCTACAAAAAAGTAAAAGCCGATACCAATGTTCGACAAGGTAGAGGAGCTTATGTCGAGCACGAATTTGAAGCCGAGCATGTTTATGTTTTGCTGGGTGGCAGTATCTGCATGATTGGTTGAGAGCACGGCCAAGAAAATGGCAACGACAAAGACATCTGCCATCGACCACTTACCGATTGCACCCACAAAGCCGATGATTTTTGCCCTTAATAGTTGGCGTTTCGCGAAGTATGCATAGGTCACTAAACTTGATTTCAATAGCGGGATGCATACAGAAAAAACAAAGATCAACACCGCGACGAGCAAGCGATTTTCGGACCAAAGTTGCTCAACCGTTTGCATAATCGACAACTCTTGATTGATCAGCTCGGTTGTCATACTTGTTGAACTGCCCAGCCCAGCAGACATTGACATCTCAAGCGAGAACATGGGCATAAAAATGCCAGGGAAGAATAATGCGAGCGCGACGACGTTCAGAAAAAAACCAACGTGTCGCCAAAGTGCGATGTTTTGCATGGAACCAGACCAAGATCAATCATGTGAATATTTACGAGCGGTCAAAATACGCGAGACGGCGCACTCAAGCAAGCATCTACGCAACGCCTTTTGGCTTGGGCGAGAAGTTACCTTTATAGGAGCCCTTCAGTAAGCAAGTTTGCGTGTGTATCTGCAATCAGTTAGCCATCCAAAATATCTAGTGCGTATTGTTTAGCGTTATTCAGAGGGCGAGTTTAATTATGTGGTACCACAAGGTTTGATAGCCCGAATCAAGCGTCTATTCTTCAATTACCGATACCAGACGCGTGCCATCGGCCAATAACCCAACGCTGCACTCAAAGGCGGGCTGCAGGCAATTTTCTACCATGGCTTGCATAATCTCGGCATCCCAACCGTTCATCCAATCCGCGTGCGCGCTATGCCCTGCCGGCAAAGTCTCGTTCATGTCAGACGAAAATGACCAAGAAGAGGAGGGGCCGGTCTCATCGGTCACGTAAATACTAAAGTTATACGATATCTCTGGAATAGCAATGGGGTGGCTGGCGGGGCAGCTACCCGTGCCGGCTTGCGGCGGCGTAGCCTCACTGGGATACGCCATATGACTCTGAAAATCTTCCGAGTCTAGGTTTTCACCGTCCCAGCATTGCGGGAAGACGATTCGTATTTCGAGTAAATCGTCAACTGGGCAGTCGGGAATATACGCAACATGATCTAACGGATCACCTTGATCAAACCATATCTGGTTTGAAACCCAGCTAGCACACCGAAACTTCACCACTTGAGTACTCTGCAGCGTATCGGGCATAGCTTGTCCGGCAATCATTTTTAGATTCGGCGGTGGCGCTTGAATAGAGGCCGCGGGAAGATGATAACCGGTTTTATAGTAAAACAGCGGCTCAACGTAAGTGATACGCTCACCGAACGTATCATAGAGGGCGGGCACCCAATAAGCTGAGCGGTTTAGCGTAAGGCCGTCACAGGTGGTGCGGCTCGCGTTTCTAAGGCTGTCTGACGTGGTAAAGGCGTCTACATTGGGGTTGCCAAAAAATACGTGGGAATGGGTGGCTCCAGACCGATTAGGATAAAGCAAAGGATCATCATTGCTTTCATGCGATTCTAAACAGTGGGTTCTAAACGCCCCCGTGGCGTCCTCCCGTTCGCTAAACGCTTCATTAGAAAAGACCAACCCCGACCGCAAACTCATGGCGGCATTGCTATCACTTGAATTAGGAGTTGAATTAGAGCTGGAGTTGCATCCGTAGAGCCCCATCAACACAAACAAAATGCAAAGCCTCGGTAGTTTGAAGAGAGTCATAGTCAACACAACCTTTATACAACTTATATTTCGTAAGCGACTGAATTTTTGAAAGTTCAATCTTGCGCGGAATGTCGTACTTTTTGTAGCCAATATATAGCCATAACACGCGCTATTTTTGCAAGACTCTTAGCGGTAATATAACAGGCGATAACTCATCAAGTACCGTTCATGCCGTCTATCTTTGAGAACTAACTTTTTGACTTAAATTCAATTGGTCGTCGCAACAATCGTTATACCTTTACTTCGATCGGCACGTCTGCTTGTTCATGGTTACTGACTTGTCGCCATCAAGGCCAGAAATTTCGCGTGCTAGCTGCGCCATGCCATTGCACCCAACCAAATTAGGCGTAGCTTTTTAAGCGTGTGCTCGGTGTAGGTGTCTATGTAGTCGGGGTTTTCTTCGAGCTGATCAAGTAGATCGATCGTGTTTTCGAAAACGGTATCTACAATTAGCTGGCATAGTATGTCTAGGTCAGCGTCGTTGATCTCTGCGAATGCTTTTAAAGGTCGCACATCTAGAACAAGCTCGTTTGCAAAGTACTTTAGTTCTTTGCGTATCGCTTTTCGGAGCACGGGCGTTCCGCCGGTTTTTACTTGCTCCATGAAGAAGAAATAGTTTTTATTCGCGCAAACATAGTTAGCGTAGAATTCAACGGAGCTTCTAGCGAGTGCGTCAAAGTAGCCTTCGCTCTGTCTTGCCGTGCGCATTAGTCTTCTCAGCATCAAGCCAAGGTCATCAATAATGTTGAGGCCTAACTCCTCCATATCGGTGAAGTGTCTATAGAACGAGGTTGGCACGACGCCGGCATTCTTGGCGACTTCTCGTAGGCTAATACTCGAAAAATTACTTCCGTTTCCTGTTAGGGCTAGCGCTGCATCCATCAGCGACTTTCGGGTTTGTGCCTTTTTTTCGTCTCGTGTTTGCATGCGCTCATTATTGGTTTGAAAGCTAAGTTGGGCAATTCTAACAGTTTTAGTGTGCATATGTGCACTGTTTTTGAGCCTTGCCTAAGCATCTATGCTGCTAAGAAGCGCCAATGCCCATCTTTCCTAATTATCTGGCCTGTTTAAACTGTATAGTCTTCAATTAGCGTTCAACCAAGCATGGCATTCGAACGCTATTTTTCGAGAATTAAACATCAAACTCACATTATTAGTGTACAAGTGTTGACTGAAAGGTGGTGTTGCTTTAGTTTAGTGTACAAATGTACATCTAAAGAATATAAAAGCATCACGCGGGACGAGATTATGAATCAACTAAGCCAATTGAATTTATCGGGTACGCCAGCCTCGCTATACCGTTGGGCTTCGCGCATACCGTCGACAACACTGAAAACACACCTCGACTTTCTAATGACTGAGTTTGATCCCTTGTTCAGCGCTCGACGAATGGCTGCAGAAGTTGTTGAGATTATTGATGAGACGCAAGATGTTAAAACCTATGTGTTACGCCCCTCAGTTCACTGGAAGGGCTTTGTGCCTGGCCAATACATCGCGGTCGAAGTCGACATCAAAGGTGTACGCGTTCAGCGTAATTATTCTATTTCATCGGCTGGGTCTCTGTTTGAGCGCGAAGGTTTAATCAGCATTACGGTGAAGTGTGTCGAAGGTGGAACAGTTTCAAATTATCTGGCGGACGTATTGCGCCTCAACAAGGTGCTACATATTAGTGAGGCTCGCGGCACCTTTGTATTAGCGCCTGATGAGCTTGACCAAAAAAATTCACAAAAACCTGAGACGAAGGCTGGCGCCACGCGCGCCCCACTGTTCGTTGCCGCTGGTAGTGGAATTACGCCGATAATGGCAATGATTGAGGCCTTGGATGCGTCAAATGCGCTTGGTAATGCCACATTGGTGTATGCCGTAAATGCAGAGCAAGAGCTCATCTTTGCTGAGCGATTGCAGGTTTTACAAGAGCGCAACCCGGGCTTTGAGTTGTTGCCGCATTATTCAAAGAGTAAATCAGGTCAACTGAACAATAAGCGCCTTTTGAACTACTGCCCAGATGTAGCTGAACGCGCTATTTATACCTGCGGCCCCGCCGAGTTTATGGGGATGGTGAAAGGACTAGCGACGGCTCTCGGTATGCCAGAAAGCGCCGTGCGAAGTGAGTCTTTTGGTTTGCCGAAAGCGAAAAACATAGCAGATCGTTTATTTAAAACACGGGAAACACTTGTTTCGGGCGACTCAGGTAAAGCAAGCAATGCGAATTCAGCGCGCGTTACTTTGGTAAAAGCGGAAACAACTTTGGTCGCAAAGGGCGACAAAACACTGTTGGAGCTTGCAGAGCAAGCTGGTTTAAAACCTAAGTTTGGTTGTCGTATGGGCGTGTGCCACGAGTGTAAATGCAAGATGTCGTCAGGGCGCGTTATCAACTCGCTTACCGGTGAATTGGTCCCTGCGGAGCAAACACATATTCAGGCATGCATCTCGATTCCTATCGATGATGTGTCGATTGAGAGTTGGTAAAAATCAGGAAAAGAGCAGGTGAAGCGTTGGTATAGAGCGTTCGACTAGTCACTAAACGCAGCAATCGACAAGCCTAATTAGACAGTTATTTAGTAAGCACCGCCAGGAGAATTGGCATGGATATGAAAACAAGGCCGCATAACTTAATGGTCTCAAGTGAGTTTGAAACATTTGGAAAGGCCCTAGACGAGATCCGACAAGACGTTATGGATGATCTCGGGCGGCGCGATGTTGACCACATCAAAGGTGTAATGCATAAGCAGCGTTTAGCTGAAATTATGGGGCGCGGGTTAATTCATTTTAGTTTGAATCCTGTGACTTGGGCGGCAGGTGTTGGCCTGCTGTCTGCTTCCAAGATACTTGAGAATATGGAGATTGGTCATAACATCATGCACGGCCAATACGACTGGACGAATGATCCTGAGCTTCAGTCGCAGAGCTATGACTGGGACAACGTGTGTGATGCGGATTCTTGGCGTAAAACCCACAACTACGAGCACCACACTTATACTAATATCCTCGGTAAAGATCGTGACTATGGTTATGCGGTGCTGCGTTTGGACGATGGCGTTGAATGGAAGCCATGGCACTTAGTGCAGTTCATTCAGTACGGTATGTTGAGCGGGCTATTCGAATATGGCGTTGCCTTGCATGAGCTTGAGTTTGACCGCGTGAAAAGTGGTGAAGTTAAGCTTAAAGATAAAGTGCCTTTTCTAAAGCGTTTTGCAGCCAAGACTAAGAAGCAGGTGAAAAAGGACTACATTCTTTATCCCCTATTAGCAGGGCCGATGGCACCGAAAGTTATCGCGGGTAATGCGCTGGCCAATCTCGGTCGTAACTTATGGGCTTCTACGATTATTTTTTGTGGTCACTTTACTGAGGGTGCACAAACCTTCCGTGAAGAAGACTGCGAAAATGAAAGCCGTGGGCAATGGTATTACCGTCAACTACTGGGCTCGAGTAACTTTACTGGTGGTAAATGGCTGCACATTATGAGCGGCCACTTAAGCTACCAGGTAGAGCATCATATGTTCCCTGATATCCCTGCACATCGGTATCCAGAGATCGCGCCGAAAGTTCAGGCATTGTGCGAACAATATGAGATACCATACAACACCGGCCCGTTCAGTCAGCAGTTAAAAACGGTACTGAAGCGTGTCGGTCGTTATTCACTACCGCCAGAAGAGAGCAAGCTTTCAGCGTTTGTACCGAAAGCACTTAAAACCGCGTTTGGCGTGTAACTCGTCCAGCCTTCGCAGGTGTTTAGATGAGTCAGGGGCGATTGAGTAATGAGCAAGTAGCGATTTTTTTGAGACAAATAATTAGGCTAACTTCATGACAAGTAGAGCGAACATTAAAAGCAACAAGCCTAACAAGGCCTCAGCAAAATCGGCACCTAAGCCGAATAAAGAGGCTACTGTGGACGGCAATGCCTTGGCAAACCAGTTGCTTGAGCTCCATTTAGCGCATGAGTTAGCCTCGTTTGAGTGCGAGGCTTTTTTGGCTTGGTTGCGACCTGAACTAGAAACACAGATGAAACGCGCCGAGGTATTGCCGCTTCAGAAGTTCGTTACCGCAGAGCAGGTTAAGCAAGTCATTGTGCGCAACGTGGTTGATAACGAACTACCCGGCGCTGCAGCAGAACTTGCTGGGGAGTCGGCTACGCGTTTGTTTAGTTCAGCTATGCACAAGAGCACACCATTGCATAAGATTTTTGCAACTCAGCACTTTGAGGACTTAGTTGAGAAACTGCTCGAATTACCAGAGCAGCGTAAAAACGGTATTAACCGTTTGATCGAATTGCCGATCTACCAAGACCTAATTTCAGGTGTGCTATACCAAGCAATTTTGCGCTACATTTATGAAGAGAACTTCGTCAGTAAAAAAGTGCCTGGTGTTTCTTCCATGCTCAAGCTTGGGAAACAAATGTTAGACAAAACTGCCCCTAAGCTTGAAGGTGCCGTCGAAGATAACATACGTGCCTACATCGCTAGAAATCTGGTTTTTATACTTAAAGAAAGCAAGTCCTTCTTAGAGGATTCGCTCACCGAGGACGATATTAAAACGTCTACGATGGAGTTATGGGATATTATCGAAGGTAAAACCATGGGCGAGTTTCAGCAGGGGATGGACAGCATTGACCTGTCGGAATTCGTTGTGATCGGGTATGAGTTTTGGAAGTCATTCCGAAAATCAGCGTACTTTAAAAACAGCTATGAACTAATAGTAGATTACTTCTTTGAAACATACGGTGCTAAGCCCTTGAGTGCTCTACTAGAGGACTTCATGATCACGCCGGAGCGCATGATGCTAGAGGTTGAAGTATTTGCGCCACAGGTGCTCGCGACACTCAAAGAAAACGGCCACCTTGAGCGTTTTCTGCGGCGACGGCTTGAAGGTTTTTATCACTCAGAGGCTGCTCTTAATTGCCTTAAGCACTAGCGGTTCAGGCGCTCATTATAAGCGCCCTGAGACTTTCTTAGTTACCACCTTATTTGTGAATAAATGCCATAGAGATGGCACAAGCGTCGCGTAAACACTACACTTCACGTCTTAGAAAGCCGAAGCGCATTTTTTCGTCGCAATGACGACTTAACTGTCCCCGCATAGGACCCCAATGAAAAAGACCTTTAAGTTAGAACACCCCAAAGTGAAAGTACCTCGTATTGTCGATTCTATTCGACATGATATTAAGAAGTACCTTACTAAAGAGCGTAAAAGCCCGTTACCGCCTGACGCAAAATACTGGGGGTTCGAATGTAGAGTAGGGCAGTCAGAGGCGTTGGCAGAGAGTGTGCCTTTGCAATCTCTTTCGAGTAGCATTGATGCGCTTGTAGAAAACGGTAGTAAAACTGTTTACGTCGAAATTACGCCAAAGCCGGTTAAGGCGAATGACACTCAGTCGAGAGGAGAACGCTATTAACAATAACGATGTGTTGCGCCGTGTACGCTATATTTTTGATTTCAACGATCAAACGATGGCTGATATTTTTGCGTTGGGAGGCTGCAAGGCAAGCCAATCACAGATTGTAGCATGGCTTGCTCGTGACGATGATGAAGGCTTTAAGCACTGTGAGAACGATGCGTTTATTCGGTTCTTAAACGGTTTAATCATTAAATATCGGGGCCCGAAAGGTGATGAGCCGCCGGAGCCAGAAAGCGTTCTAAACAATAACGTAGTGCTGCGTAAGCTCAAGATTGCCCTAGACCTGCAAGCTGATGACCTGTTACAGATTCTATCGCTTAGTGACTTTATGATGAGTAAACATGAGCTTAGCGCTCTGTTTCGACGCCCAGGGCATAAAAACTATAGAGAGTGTTTGGACCAAGTGCTCCGCAATGTTCTGGACGGAATGGCGAAGCACTACAAGTAGCGTTAGACAACGTGCTATCACAAAAAAAGCCGATCTCAATAGATCGGCTTTTTTAAGAACTTGGATGAAATTATCATTCGTTAAGTAGCTGACAGCAGATTGAAGTTAGTAACTCAGTAATTTGCGCCAGCGTTTGAGGCATTGCCTCAGCGGTAATCGAATATCCTTCGATGTAAGGGATAATGATCGAAACCGCATCAGATGTTGCGTGATCGCTCTTTGCTGCGGGTTGTAATTTATCCATCAGGATACCCGCCATTTCCCGGTAATAGTCGTGCACATATTTCTTAATGACGCTGTTTCGTGAAGAAATTGCCCAGTATTCTCTGAAGATCTTACACATTTCAGAAATAGACGCGCCGTGATTAAGAAAAGCCATCAGAGTCATATAAAGTTCATCATGCAGTACGTCGTGGCTCCCAAGCTGCTTTATGTTTCTTAAGTCGCTGAGACATTGACTGAAGTATCTGTCAGCCATCGCTTTAAGCAGCTCGTCTTTATTTTTGAAATAGTACTGAACATTACTCAGTGACATACCTGACTGCGCGGCCACCTGCCGCATGGTGACGCCATAATCGCCATTTTTTTCTAGAATTACTAAAGCGATATCAAGGATTTGTTCTGTTTTTGCATTTTTTTTCACGGTCTTCCTTCAAGCATATCATCGGCCCCATATTGACATGATAGGTCGCTCGACCTATATTTTCCATAGATTAGGTCATCCGACCTAGTATTGCCGTATTAGATTGGAATTTATATGAAAGGACTAGTAGTCGAAAACAAAGGTATCTGTCTCAGAGAGGATCTTGATCAGCCCACGGCTAAACGCAACGAACTACTCGTCAAAGTGGTATGCGCATCGTTGAACAAATTGGATATTGAAAACATAGAAGGTAAATATGATTTATTACTGAAATTATCAGGGGGGAATTACCCGGTAAAAACAGGTATTGAGTTCTCAGGCATCGTTTTAGAAAGTGGTCAAAATTTCACAAAAGGGGATAAAGTCTTTGGTTACGTTAATCTGATAAAGGGGGTAAAGACGCATCAAGAAGTAATCAGTGTATGTGAAGATTATATGGCTTGTATGCCGGTTGGTTTAAGCTTTGAACAGGCGGCCGCTTTGCCATTAGGGGCTTTAACGAGTCTCGAGGCTTTAGAAAACTTAGCGGGTGTGACGAAAGGATCTAAAGTGTTGATTAATGGCGCGGCGGGAGGGTTAGGTGTTTATGCTATCCAGTTGGCAAAGCTCTTCGGCGCGAGTGTGACAGCGGTTGCTGGCTCAGAACAAGACGAATTTCTTAGACGCCTCGGAGCAGATGACATCGTTGATTACAATCAATTGCCAATTGAGGCGCTAGATCAACAATTTGATCTACTATTCGATTTATCAAATCTAAAGCGTTTTAAGGCTATTCAACACCTACTCAAACCCCGTGGCGTATTCATACCCGCTGAACCCAACCAACATCTGAGCAATATTATAAGTAGCCTCTTCACCGCAAAAAAAACCAAATATTTAATGGTAGATAGAGGCAACAATGCGCAGTTAACACGAATCTCAAATTGGGTAGCGGAAGGCAAGCTGAAAGTATTTAGTGACCGCGTCTATAAATTAGAAGATTACAGCCTTGCTATGAAGCGTTTGAATGAGAGAGGTCGGCAAGGAAGAATTATTATTCGAGTTTCAAACGAAATATAGGCCAAGGCACGTCTACTTTACATATGATAATTATTTGCCCTTTTTGGAGACTAAAGAGGCGCCGGTTTTACCCAGAAGACTCAGTTTGCTCATTGCTCGCTAATCACCATTAAGCGATAAGCAGGCTCCACATTTTTATACGCGGTGTACATATGGATGCCTCAAATTATCATTGCTTTTTTTCTCATGTGATCGCGCTTTGATCGAAATTGTAAGCGTTGCATACGCTTATGAGTATGCTGCTTTATTGTTTATCGAGACCAAGCCATAATGTTGGAAATTCAATTACTTACGCACGATACGTTCGATAAGAGGCTGTAAATTAGATGAGTAGAAACGAGAAATTTGATACAGGGCTTAAAATACGAAGAGAGGTAATGAGTGACGCATTTGTCGATAAAGCACTCGATAATGCCAGCGAGTTTACGATGCCCATGCAAGAATTGGCAACGGCAAACGCGTGGGGCGAAGTCTGGGCGCGTGGCACGCTTACTCGGCAAACGCGCAGCTTGATAACCATTGCTACGTTGGCCGCATTAAAAGCGTCTAATGAGCTAAAAGGGCATGTGCGTGGTGCTTTGCGTAACGGTTGCACGGTGCAAGAAATTCAAGAAGTCTTGCTGCACTCTGCGGTGTATTGCGGCATGCCATCTGGTTTAGAAGCGTTTCGCGCCGCCGATGAAGCGATTGAAGCGTGGCAACTTGAGCAGGGTAAAGACTAACAATCCTCACTTTTTGTGCGTTTACAGACCAAGTAATGCACGCAAGCTCAAGGCAGTGGCGATGCCTAAATAATTACCTAATACATAGCCAACAATTGCGATAGCGAGACCCGGCACCAAAAGGGCTCGGTTATTAATAGCGCTTGATACAACGGGCATAAACGGCACCGACATTATTGCCGCCGACGCGCTTATGACGTAGGTGTCAGCATCGATCTTACAAAGCCTACATAGCAATGCATGAACAATTAAGCTGGCAATAAGCAGGGCTCCGATAAAGCTAAAAAGAGTAAAATCAAGCGTTAAAAATAAGCGTATATCCGTGGCGTTACCCATGGTGAAACAAAAAATAAGGATGAGATACATGCCCAAATGAAAGCTTTGCTTGAGGTTGCGCACGGTGGGGATAAATGAGGCTGCGGCACCCAGTGTAGTGATCAGAATGATGGTGCCTGCTGATTGCATAGAGGTTGGAAATAAGCCCGCGATACCCACACTTGCCAACACAGCCAAAGCAGAGAGACCAAGCGCCTGAATACACTTCACGAGCCCCGTCCTTGAACACAGGCTAAGGTAGGCTGCCGCGCCTTCTCGCTCAAGATGCGCGAACTTGTCCGCATGGCCTTGTCGCTCATTTTCGATGTCATTTATGGCAGGGTTGAAAGGTCTTAGAAAGCGGCTGGCTATTGGCTTGAGTATTGAAATCGCGACAAGCAAATAAATGGCGGAGAGTAAAATGTCATAGCTGGTCATTGTTATAAAAATGCTTTGATGGCTCTCTATCGCGCTATGAATTGCTGCCATGTTAGGCCCACCGCCAGTATAAGCCCCAACAGCAAGACCCGCGACTTGCCAGGTATGCTCTAGGTAGGGCGCGAACACAACGCTCAGTATGATGCAGCAACTTACAATGCTAAGCAGTGCAAGCGCCATTGCTAATGCACATGATTTGGCAAGTTTGAACGCCGCGTTAAAATCCATCGAAAAGAGTAATAGCGGCAACGCGACGGCAATGGCTGCCTCACTGATTTGTGTTTGCAATGCACTAGCGGCTTCGGTCGTGCCATTTAAATTTGGCAATATATCGAAAAATACTGATCCCACAATACCCATCGCAAAGCAAAGCAACACTAAACCAACACGATCGAGGGCTGGAAATTTCAAACATAGGTAGCACAGTAGAGCAGGGAATAGCAGGTAGTAAGCGATAAACATGTTATTTTGAGGCAACTAAATAAGGCGCATTAGCTTGCGTTAAAGACCGGCCACCAGTCAATAATTTTTCCGTGCTCATAAATGGCAATGTCTCCAAACCCAAGCATCAAGGCTTCACTTTGTGTCGGCCGCATAAATAAGTATGTTTCATCATCTATCGGCTTGTTTGGCAAAGTGTACATCTCTTGATTACTTGAATGGCCGAAGGCGTTAAATAACTTGCTATGTCTGGGGTAAATTGGGCGCGCCATCCAATTTCCGCCATAAATAAAACAAGCGCGTTGCGGCAAGACGCCCAAGGTTCTTAATAGCGGGCTAATTTTTTCGACACCCGGTAACTCTGGTTTGGTTATGGTTTTTAAAATAGGCGTTGCGATAAATAAAGCCGGTTTAAATTCTCTAAGCACGTCTAGGTCGAAATCACTAGGCTTTAGCAATAGGGAACCGCAAGCAATCTCATTGGCTAGTCCACGGCCTTGATAAAGGTTAAACGTGGTGCTGCCACCGGTATTAATACAATAACGGTCGCGGCTCCCAACGATAAACTCCATTACTTCTAAAAATTGTGCATAGCGCGCTGCGGTTTTTTCTGCAGCCTTATTGGGCCCGCCAAGAAAGCTGGGTACTTTATGGATGTGCGCCTCATAGCCCATTAAACCGGAAAAGCTTAGGTGCTCTGAGCGTTGCAAAAAGAGCAGGCATTGTTCGAATTCTTCCAAGCATGTTATGCCGCCACGATGCAGTCCCACGTCAATTTCGAGATTAATTTGCAAGGGTTGTATGGTGCTTTTAGCAATCGCTTCATATGCTTTGAGCCGATCAAGAGAGTCAACTAACCATTGCAATTGCTGCGCAGGTTGGAACGCTATCGTTTGTGTTTCATACCAGCGATAAAACTGTTCGACCCCTATGGCCGTCATCGGTTTGCCCACCAGCACGTCCGCTTGGGGTAGGCTTTGACAGATCAGTTTGATAAACGGCAGATGGAAACTCATGACCTGCCGGCTGTTCATAAAGCCTTGCACATAATCTATCAACGCTAAGCTCGGAAGTGATTTCGCGACAAGACGGAACTTCAAGCCTTTGCTCAGGGCCGAGAGTAGCGTTAAATTGTGGTCAAATGCTTGCTTATCGATGATCAGCGTGGGTTGAGCAATATGTTCCTCACGCAAACACTGCGCTATTTTTTTAAAATAGTGAGGGGAGCTGTGCTCAATGTTTGGGCTTAACGAATCCATCAGTTCACGTTTTCTAATTATTGTTTGAAACACTTTTTATGCGCTCAAACATAG
The DNA here is from genome assembly GCA_913020245.1 of uncultured Oleiphilus sp. GTDB lineage: Bacteria > Pseudomonadota > Gammaproteobacteria > Pseudomonadales > Oleiphilaceae > PZPK01. The sequence goes on along the minus strand of CAJWAD010000017.1, from coordinate 31,130 downwards.
CGCAATTTTGTGCAGAATGCAGTGAAATTGTGGATGTATTCGTTGTCTAGCGTTAGGCTAGAGCAATACAAACCGAGAGGATTGCTGCCATGCCGAAAGAAAAAGCGATAGCACTAATTGGTGAAATTAACGAACGCTTTGCATCCGATATGCAAAGCCCTCAGCAAGATCAACTGCTGAGTGCGTTAGAGCGACATATTCATACCTTGGGTGATGATGAAGCCCCTGAACCGAGTTTGGTCGAGTCTTTGGAGGTGTTTCTTAATGAGACAGAATTAAAGCACCCGCAGTTGAGCGCTGTACTCAAGAATCTGCTCGATACAATGAAAAATATTGGCATTTAATGGCTGTGTTGGTTGGCTCGCCCGAATGCTTTATTTCTGAATCGCCAATCGCATTGAATTGAGCGCTATTCTTTTTCCTTGAGCATTCTTTTCGGCTGACGGTAATACGTCCATGTTTGGCCATAAACCGGTTTCTAGGCTCTGCGAATAGGCTTCTGGAAGCTTATTATGGTGCATGGCCTGTTGCGCATTATGGTGGTCATAGTCGAGTCTATGCCACGAGGCCACAGGGCTTGTACCTTCTTTATCAATGCGCATGAACCATGTACTGGTTTCGCCATCATTTGCAGGCATACCAATAACGCCTGCATTGAGCCAATAACTTTTTGAGCTGAGTTGTTTTCCAAAGGGTAGGCCGCAATGGCCGCCGAGTGCGATGTCGCACTCGAGTGCAATTGTTTGCGCTTGCATAGTGTGCGCCGGATGCGATGCAAAGATGAATTCGTTTATCGAATTAGCGCTGCCGTGAAGCGCGCAAAACCGGACGTCTGCGAGTGTAAAATAAATATACTCTGGAAGCGTATGCATCCAAGTAGCGCTATTTTGGCTAATGTTCTGCGCGGCATAACGATACCAAGACTGGGATAGCACATCGCAGGCACTGCCTTGTTCAAACCCGCAACCGCAGTCATCTTGTTGCGCCGCCAGCGATTCTTCACAATTGCCTTTTACGACGTGAATGCCCCAGTTTTTTACGAGTTGTATACATTCTTCTGGCTGCGCGCAGTACGCGGCTATATCACCAGTACAGATAATTTGATCAGGAGCGAATGCCTGAGCGTCTGCGTAGGCTTTGATGGCTTCGAGTGCTTGTAAATTGCTATATGGGCCACCAAAAATGAGCAGATCTTTGTGTAGTGTGCCCAGGTCATTAATTAAGGTCATCACAGTATGCCGTTTTTAGCCGGTCAGGTAAGCAGAAACAAATGATTAAGACGATGGCGCAAGCTTTTTTGTGCGCGTGAGCATTCCGAGGGCAAACGCAATAATTCCGCCGATTAAAACGCTCAGAGAGATCCAAAGAAGCTTGGTATATTTATGCGCATCTCCTAGGAATTGGGTATAACCTGACGACTCAGTGAAATAAAGCACGGCACCGAAAAATGCAAAACTAAAACTGCAAAGATAGGCCCATACTGGAATGTCGCGTTGATTCCCCCAGAGCGAGAAAAAGATAACCGGCGCTAGATACATTGAGGCCGTGCCACTCACAGCAACAGCACTAAATAGATCTTTGTTGCCTAAGAAAACCATCGCTAACCCCAACCCCATAAACGCAACCATTACCAGCCGACCGTTACGAATCGTTGGGTTGAGCACCTTCATATCGACGGCAACCAGTTTGGATGCGCTGGAGAACGCGCTATCTAGGGTCGACATGGCGGAAATTACCAAGGCGGCGTTGAATAGCAGCATTGGCACATCGCCCAAAATGCGACTGAGAACGGCAGTCATTGCTTCGCCTTCATGACCGAGTGCGCCGGCCACCACGCCTAAGCTGCCGAAAGCGGTAATACACAGAACACTAATCCATGCCGCATGTAAGAAACTGGCTTTGGTTGTGGCGCGATCAGCAATAAAGCCACGGTCCATCATCACCGGATCATGCATTGGGTAACTCCATACTTGTAACAACGCGACAGCTAGCAAGATAGGGCCCGGTTCAGACGCATTAAAGTCGACGGATAATAGGTTAACGAACGTCATCACGTCTGCATTAAATGCACTGGCCATTAGTGCAATAAGCACCGCAACAAAGATAACCATTTGAACCACGTCGGTGCGCAGTGACGCGTGTAAGCCGCCCAACATTGAATAAATTAGGGTAATTGAGGCAAACGCCATGATGGCGATTGTGTATGCTTGGCTGCCTGAGTCGCCAAATAGAATGCCGATAACGAGAATGTTTGCGAATACTTCGCTTAATAATCTGAGCGCAATTACAAAGTTGTAGCAACTGGTGCCTGAGCTGCCAAAGCGTTCATAAAGGAATGCTTGTATGCTGTTATAGCCATGCCGAAAGCGTAACGAATCAATAATCGCACCACCCGTTAGAAACGATAAATAGTATGCGGCATACGCAAGTGCCCCCCAAATCCCATAGTAAAACCCAAGAATCGCCGCGTTTAGTAGCGATCGAGCAAATATCCACGTAGTGATTTGGCTCAGAACCATGGTCAAAAGCCCCGGTAGTTTGCCATCGGGTGACAAACCGCCAAAAAAACCTTCGGTAAGTTTTGCTCGCGGTGATATGGCGATTGACATTAAGGCAAGACACGCCACAAGAATGGGCAAAACTAAACTCATGAATAACTCCGGAACGCTAAATAAGGGCATGATAATAATAAAGTTTGTACATGCTAAGTAGACTCAATTTTACAGGGTTTGTTCCATTACTTAATCAACTTAACTGTTTTATGGGAAATATTATCTCTCGCGTTAATGCGCTTTTCTATGTTGAATCGCCAATTTGTCTTGGTTATCAACCTCATTGGGGTAAGTAGGTTAGTTTGACAACTTATTGCACGCTTGGACTGTCAGTGGAGAAAGAAACGACTGAACACTGCGGCACGGATTGTACGGTTATTTTATAAAATAAAGTAAAAAAATAGCAGGAATAACTATTATTAATTGATATGTATTCTCAAATGCGAATATAATTCGTATGCATTCACAACAAAAGACGATGTAAAACTTTCATGCTAGTTTGTATATGTAATGGCATAAGCGACAGAGACATAGATGAAGCACTCAGTAATGGTGCCAATAATATCTCTGACTTACGCAACTCATTAGGGTTGGGTAATTGCTGTGGTCAATGCGCATCCTTTGCAAAAGACATGATTGGGGATCGTCAAGCGCAACCCGCAAAAAGTAGTGCCTTTAATTTAGCGTACGAAGCGAAATAGTCGGTTGGCGTCTCTGCCAAGTGTCTACCAACACCTATCGCTCATCATCTTTCTCTTAAGTCCTTAATTTAGTTAAAAAACTAAGTGATATACACTCTCATTTTCAGCTGAGAACGGTTTCGTCATCGTTTTTTTTTTTAGGCTACACTCCGAAAAAATGTAGAAAAAAGTTAATAGTTCGGAGGCTATATGAAAGGCGATAAGCAGGTTCTTGCAACCCTCAATGCAGTGCTAGGCGATGAGTTAATCGCGATCAATCAGTATTTCTTGCACGCTCGTATGCACAAAAACTGGGGCTTTGAAGTGCTCAACGAAAAAGCATACAAAAAATCGATTAAAGATATGAAACACGCCGACGCCATTATTGAACGTATCTTGTTCTTAGAGGGCATTCCGAACTTGCAAAAGCTTGGCAAGCTGTTGATCGGTGAAGAACCAAAAGAGATGCTTGAATGTGATCTGCAATTAGAAACCGCTTGTATTGATACCTTGCGCAGTGCAATTGCTCAATGCGAAGACGCGGCTGATTACGTGAGTCGCGACATACTCGAAAGTATCTTGGCTGACGAGGAAGAGTACTATGATTGGACTGAAACGCAGCTTGATTTGATCGAGAAAATTACGATCGAAAATTTCTTACAAAGCATGATGAGTGATGACGATTAGTTGCTAGGAGCCCGAAATGAAAGGTAGTCAGAAAGTTATTGAGATGTTGAATGGTCTGTTAGAAAGCGAACTGACCGCGATAGATCAATATTTTATCCACTCTCGCATGTATGAAGATTTAGGCCTGAACAAACTATATGAGCGCCTCAATCATGAACGCGAAGAGGAAACAGAGCATGCCGATGAAATGATTCGCCGGATCTTGTTCCTCGAGGGCACGCCAAACTTATCACTGCGTCTTCCCTTGAATGTCGGTAAAGATGTGCCCGAAATGTTAGAGAATGACCTACAGCATGAATACCTAACGGTAAGAAACCTGAAGGCCGGCATCGCTGTATGTGAAGACGCGCAAGACTACGAAACGCGTAAGATATTAGTGAAGCAGTTAGAAGACTCAGAGCAAGACCATGCCTACTGGTTGGAAAAGCAGTTGGGCCTCATCGGACGGATCGGTTTGCCTAACTATTTGCAATCGCAGCAGTAAGTCAGGGCGTTTAAATCGGCAGTGACATCCCTCTAAATCGCAAAATATTTCTATGATTTAGTACGACATGGCTTTGCAACGCGCAAGGCCATTGTTATTTTACCCAACGTAGTTCTTCACATGATGATTAAAGACCTCTTTTTGGTTGTCTTCGCCACCTCAAGCTTATATCCCTCTCCGCTAAACATCCTGCACCTAGCCAGCATATGGCTTTGGTATGGCGTTAAACCTGCGCTCTACATTAGGTGAATTGCTATCATCATGTTAACAGCGACTCAGCGAGAAAATACTAAATATGACTAAGTGGTCAATAAAAGTGTATTTGTTGCTGGATTGTTCGCATACATACAGGTAAATTGTGCGCGATAAAGCCAACAGCCTTGCAACATAATGCGGGGTAGCCTAATTAGTGAGGATCTAATAATGCTAGAAAAGCTGTTTAAGCTTCAAGCGAACAATACGAGTGTTAAAGTCGAGTTATTAGCAGGCTTAACCACATTTTTAACGATGGCCTATATTCTATTTGCCAATCCAGACATCATGAGCGCCGCGGGAATGCCGAAAGCCGCTGTTTTCACCGCCACGGCTGTCGCCGCTGCATTAGGCTGTTTCTTAATGGGGTTTTGGGCAAACTTTCCTGCTGGCCTAGCGCCGGGTATGGGTTTAAATGCGTTTTTTGCGTTCGCGGTCGTGGGCGGTATGGGCTATACATGGGAACAAGCATTGGCGGCGGTATTTGTATCGGGTGTCGCGTTCTTTTTATTGTCTGTTTTAAAAGTCCGCGAATGGATTCTGAACTCGATTCCTGCATGCTTACGCCATGGTATCACCGTAGGCATCGGTCTGTTCTTGACCATTATCGGTTTAAAGAACGCAGGCATCATTGTTGACCACCCGGCTACATTGGTTAGCTTGGGTGACTTAGCGGCGCCCGGCGCGTTGTTGGCGGGGCTTGGTTTTTTATTAATAATTGTACTCGACCATAAAAAAATCCCCGGTTCAATTTTTCTAGGCGTGATTGCAGTCTCTATCATTGCTGCATTTATGGGTTTAACGCAGTTTAATGGCTTGGTCGCGATGCCACCCTCTATGAGCGAGGTTTTCCTATCACTCGATTTTAGTCGAGTGCTCGAGGCAACCATGATCTCAGTGATTCTTGCGTTTGTCTTTGTTGATTTATTTGATACGTCAGGCACATTAATGGCGACTGCATCGAAGGCGGGGATGACAGATGAAAATGGTCGTTTCCCAGCCATGCGTAAAGCCATGTTGTCTGATTCATCGGCGACGGCAGCAGGCTCTGTTATTGGTGTATCATCGGTTACGACGTACGTTGAATCTGGTGCTGGCATCGCCGCAGGCGGTAAAACAGGTCTTACCGCTGTAACGGTTGGTGTGCTGTTTTTAATCGCTTTATTTTTCTCGCCATTGTTAGATTTTATTCCCGCATATGCAACAGCGCCGGCCTTGATATACGTAGGGTTTTTGATGACCGCTGATATGCGTAATATCAATTGGAATGACATGAGCAGTGCGGCGCCTGCTTGGGTCTGTGCGATTATGATGCCTTTTGGCTTTTCAATTTCTCACGGCATTGGCTTGGGTTTTGTCGCGCATGCCGTCATTATGTTGCTGAGTGGACGTTTTAGTGAAATTCGACCTGCCGTAGCATTAGTGGCTGGCTTGTATGCCGTAGGCGTTGCAACGGGCGTTTTGTAGCGCCTCGGCGCTCATATTAAAAACCGCATTTCATTGTGCAGAAATGCGGTTTTTTTATGCCTGAAAACTAGCGTTTTTTTGTATAACGGCTGCTCGCCCAAGGCGCTAAATTATATTGAGGTGGTTGTCCCATGCGAACGGTGTTTGGGCAATAACATGGGCTTTGCGTTCACCCACGGTATATTCATAAAGTTTCCCTGAACCGGCAGACAGATAAAATATTTTTTCTTTATTGCTACATACGCCGCATACGTCATTGGCACGGAAGGTGTGAATAGCCTTTTTGCTTTGCAGAGACCAGATGCTCACTAAATTGCCTCTAGGGTGTGTTACACAGGCAAATTGTTTGCTTTTATCTATCGCAACGCTGCCACAATAGCCCTTCATCAACGCCTGCCAGTTTTGTGAGCAATCTAAGAACTTGATGGCGTGCCCGCGTTTATGCAAAGCAACCAAGGGCGTTGGTAGCGCAGTGTCGGATTGGTCTTGCACCGCTAAAACACAGGTATCATTGGTAATATCGATATGGCGAATGCTGAGTTTGTGGAGCGCATCAGGCAGATTTACTTTTTCTATTAACTGGCCATTTTTGAGAGAAATATAGGCTAGCGAAGGCTGCATCGTATCAAGATTTAGCTTGTCTCGACTCGAGTTTGGGTGCGTTTTGATACCACCATTTGCAACAATTAGAGTGTCACTATCCTCATGCAATTTAAGCTCATGTGGGCCAATCCCGAAAGACGGAATATAGCGAATAAGATCGAACTTAGTGAATGCGTCTCGAACACCCAGGAGTCCTTCTCCGGTTTCTATATTTTGTTCGGTTGTAATAAGGTATCTGCCGTCATTGGTAAAGACGGCATGGCCATAAAAATGATGTGCATCTTCACTATGGATCTCATCTTTAATTTGGCCGCTAGCGCGATCAATAACCCATATCTGAGTAGCTGGGCGTCGACCGATAACAAGCAGCTCTGCGCTCTTGGGTCTGGCTATACTTTGATGCGCGCGCTGAGGCAATTTGCTTAACTGGAGGCCGTTGTGTACGGCAAGGTAGTCACCATTTTTTGATTGGGCCGCAGAAGCAAAAGTAGCAGAAAGGCTGCTCCTTTGCCTCGGTTCCATCGCCCCTTTCGCAGTATTCGTTAGGCTGGCTAGCAAACCGATTTTTCCTAAAGATCCGCTGGCACTCATTGCAAGCAGACCTTTGCTGAATTGGCGGCGATTCAAGTTAGTCGCCGTCGCGACTATTAAAGCCCAAGTTGATGCCTAAGCTTGCGATGCTTTTTTCAATGGATTCACGAAGCAATTGAATCGATTCTCGGAGCCCGTTTAAGGCGGCATAAGTTTCAGCTTTATTGATATGCTCCGTCAAAGGACTGGGGAGCCTACTCAGGTCTCTATTTACCTCGGCAAACTGTGCTTTTATTGCCAGGTCTTGTTTTTGCGATAGCAATGCAGATAGGCCGCTAATCTGGTTCGACGCTGCTTCTCCACCGTATAGGCTCTCTAAGCTTGCCAAATTTGTTTTCAGGTTATTGAGGGTCTGTGCACTTCGCCAAGATTCTAACCGCTTCGGTTTTGCATAACTTACATTGCTGCCTAACGCACGTTTTAGTTTAAGATCTTCAATCACTTCAAGTGGCTCGACCAGTGTGCGCAGTAAAGCCGTGGCAGCATCTATGTCATCTTCGAAAAAACCGTCGACTTGGGTGGGGTCACTAAATTGCGAGAGCATGGCAGCCCATTCTTTTTCAAGCGCTTGACTGGTTAAGGATACATGCTCTGATATTGCGATAAGTACCTGACAGCGAAAGGTATCATCACTCAGTTGTCGTAAGGCATCCTTATTGTAGATAAGAAGTTCGATGGCAGGAAAGCCTCTTATCGCGATGCTATTCTGCACGAAGTTTGCTGGCATGAGTTTGTCATCGTTCTTTGTCGCTACCAATTTCGTTAGATGTTTGTTGACATGATTTTTCTTATCAGGCCAGAATTCCATCGCCGCGTGCCGAGACAATGTTTCAACCGGTCCGAAATTTATATGTTGGATGGCTTGCCAGGCATTTAACGCACTGGCAAATTCTTGTTTTACTTCGACCAGGGCTTTTAGTGTTGGACTCTCGCAAAAAGCGCCTGTTTCCCTGGACATACTTGTGGTGGTCAGCGCAAGGCGTTTGTATGCCGGAAGCACATGATTGGTGGCGGTAGAAGTGTTAAAACTTCGCCAGTCGGATTTCGCAATGACAATACTTGAAGACAGACCAAATAAACAATTGATGAGCAAAATTTTACTGAGACGTTTATTAATTATTCGCATCGCTTTATAAGGTTTCCAAATAGTCGATTAGCGCTTGGCGCTCGGGTTTCTCAAGACTCATGAAGGCCTGTTGAGAAGTTTTTGCTTCACCACCATGCCATAGTATGGCTTCGCTAATTGATCGCGCCCGGCCATCGTGCAATAAGTGCATAGCGCCGCTGGTTTTTTTATGTAGACCTAAACCCCATAGCGGTGGTGTTCTCCATTCACGCGCTTGCTTGGCGTCGCTTGTTTTGTTCGCAAATGTCTGGTCTGCCAATGCTGGCCCCATGTCATGTAAGAGTAAATCAGTAAACGGCCAAATTCGATAAGTTGGTTTGGCATCAGGTTCATTGTTTAAAGCATTTAGTTTTGTTTTTGAATCATTGACTGCATAGCTTGGCGTATGGCAATCGTCGCAATTGAGTTGCTTAAACAACTTGAAGCCTTTGCGCTCTTCCCCTGCATCGACGGTGCGTTTTGGAATGCTTAGATAGCTTACATAGAGATCGAGTAGATTGCTCATTGTTTCAGAGGCTTCAAAGCCATCATGTAACGTTTTCACTGCACCATGCGGCTGATGCACGCATTCCTGCTGAGCAGGAGTGCAATCCCCTGCATGATTCGGAAATAAGGAAGAACTAATACCGATATCGTTATTTAGCGCGACTAAATTTTGCGTCCTTAACGAAATTTGTTCTGCTTTCCAGCCAAATCGGCCGACCATTGGGGTATTACTATCGCTGTTTATCCAAGATACTTTCCCAGAGATACCATCTTTATTCGTGTCGTTGGGGTCTGCCTTTTCCAGAATCGAGCGTTCGGGTATGGTTTCTAGGAATGAAGAGCCCGCGAGGGCAGGCGCGAGTCGAGGTGAAAAAGTAGTCTGCTCATCGAGTTCACCATAGCGCAAATTTTCTATGATATAGCTCGGTTTATACAGCGAGACGACTTCCCCGTCGGTAAATTTTTTAGCCAATGCTTCATATCGAACTGAAATCTCAGCTTCGGCAGCGCCGCCAGGGTAGGCAAAGGTCTGTATTTGAGCACCGTATACGGGGTCGCCGTTATGATGACCATTTGAGCCGAGTAAGCGAATTATTAACGCCGGACTTGGCGAAAGAGGGGTGTTCGTTGCAAATTTTTCCTCGTTGTAAGCCAAGCCGCGGGCACTGTTAATGTGGCATTGTGAACAAGCGCGAGCATTGTATAGCGGCCCAAGGCCATCACTCGCGGTTGTGCTAGACGGTGCAAACACCCATATCTTTTCAAAAATGGCTTGGCCGACACGAAATTCTAAGCCGGTTTCTATGTCGAGCAAGGCTGAGGGTTGCGCCAGGGCGCGGCGCCCTCTGCGTTTGTTCGTACTCACCGGACTATGGGGACCTACTGGAAAGATAGCGGTGTTTAGATAGTCGGGTTCGTTTGGAATTACGGGGGTGGTTTTAGCGTGTAAATCGGTCGCTAGGACGGAGGTTTTGATCAGAAAAAATAGGCCTATAAAGAGGTATGTGACAAGTTGGGAATGCTTAACCATACGGCTTATTTTGCGTCTCGAAAGGGGATTGAGGTGTTAGTTATCTGTACTGACACTAACACCCCAACCGACTCAATTTAACAATAACTTAGAGTCGTCGTATTACTTTTTCAATTACGTTTAGTTGAACACCGCTTCTGGATTGTCCAAGCTGTCTGATCCTTCCACGTCAATACCTTCAAGTTTCAGTGCCGCGACAATTTTCTCAGTGGTTTTGGTTTGTGAAACAAGCGCGTCTACCACGTTTTGAATAATTTGATTGCCTTTGGTATTGCCTTCGCCGATCAATACATCAACTGGGCTTCCCGCCTTTGCTGAATCAACCATTACTTGCATAGCGGCTTCAGTTGCGTCAAGTTTTTGCTTCATTTCTTGGTCTAAATCAGCATTCATCGCTGCAATAAGAGCTGAAAGACTGGCGCCTGAAGAAGTTTTACCTTGGCTATCTGTAAAGCTGCCCATGTAAACATTTTTGATGCCAACGGCGTCATAAAAATGTGAGTAATGCGTATTATCCGAGAAGCAATCATGCTCTTCTTCTGGATCGTGAAGCATCAACCCCAATTTAATACGCTCACCGGCGAGCTCGCCATAAGCTAAGCTTCCCATTCCAGTGAGAATGGTTGACAAGCCGCCCTGGTCGCCTTTCGCTTGCAACTGTTTCGTTGCATCACCCTCTGGCGCCCATGCAGCGACGATGTCATTTAGGTCGTCAATTAACAAATCGGTTGCGGCCTTGAGGTAATCGCGACGGCGATCACAGTTGCCACCCGTGCACTTCGTGGTTGAGAAATCGCTTGCTGGTCGCTCACCGGCGCCTGGGTTGGTTCCGTATAGATCCTGACCCCAGAGTAAAAACTCAATAACGTGGTAACCTGTTGCGACATTTGACTCTACTTCATCGATTTCGTGCAATGTTTCAGCAAGTAGTTTTTTGTCAATGGTTGTGGCATCGACTTCTTTGCCGCCAATAGTCAGTTTAGGATTAGCGATAATATTCGCTGAGTAGTATGGGTTTTCGTCAGATTCGGTACCATAGCTGGCGTCAACGTAATCGATTAGCCCTTCATCTAATGGCCATGCGTTCACTTTGCCTTCCCATTCATCCACGTAGGCATTACCAAAACGGTATACCTCTGTTTGCTGGTAGGGCACTCGCGACGCGAACCAAGCTGTTTTTGCTGAGGCGAGTGTTTTTTCAGTTGGATCTGCGAGAAAAGCGTCAATCGCTGTGTTTAAAGCTTTCGCCTGTGCGAGCGCATCGCTAAACTCAAGTTCAGCAAGGCTGCGATAGTTTTCAAGCACGGCCGCAGGCGTGGCGCTGCTGGCAGCATCGACGGTTTGTGAAGTGCCGCTTGCGATAGCGCCAGCGATGAGTGACACGCCAAGTACTGGCATGAATAGCTTTGTTTTATTCATTTTTTTAAGCCTTCCTGTTATTGGATGAAGAAAATTGTGAATGCTATTGTAAATGATAATAATTATTAATACGAACACAAAAAAAGGAAACGTAGGTGGAAAAGACTTGGATCAATTATTTAGGGCACGATGAGCTCTTTTGGAGCCAATATTTGGTCCCTAATTTTATGTCTAACTCCATTGCCTTAAATGCGGGCGATGGCAACTGGACGGTAATTAGCCCAGGTGCCTCATTGCTAGACCCTTTTTCGAGAATTATTGAGCAAGATAGCTTGGAAGGGGGAGATGGTTTAGCGCTAGTGATGCCCAACGCGTATCATTTTATGGATGTGCCGGTTTGGTTAGATAAATACCCTTCAGCTCGTTTGTTTGCGTCGCAACAAGCTATTCCGGCACTAAACAAGAAAGGAATTAAAAAGATTTTACCGTTGGAAGAAACGCAGCCTAATCTGCCTAAGAATTATCATTTGTTATTTCCCGCTGGGCATCGTGGGGGCGACGTATGGTTCGTAAAATCTGAAGGTGATGCCCATCTATGGATTACTTGTGACAGCTTTTTGAATTACAAGCGCTTGTCAAGGCAGCCACTGGCGCGAGCAATGCAAAAGTTATTAGGTGCGGCGCCTGGATTAAAGATAAGCCAAGTAATTAAGTATTTTATCTTGACAGATAAACAGGCCTTTAAAACTTGGGTGCTTGAGCATTTAGAAAAGTTTCCACCTAGCGACTTAATACCGGCACATGGAGAGCCCGTCTCAAGCGAGGCATTAGCGAACAATCTGACCGATTTAATTACCCGCCGGTTATAGAGGGCGTTAGCCTCAAATACCGGGCATTAAAGAAGGTGCTCATACCGTTCGTCTGTTAGCATTTTAAGAAATGCTTCAAGTGCGTTTAAACGCTGCTTGTTCAGTGCCGGGCCTTGTTCAAGGCGCTCAATGCTTATGTTCTCAGCAACTTCGGGCTCTCGCCAAGGCTGACCGGTCTCTGGATTTATCTTCGCGCTCTTTTTGCGGCTGTTGAACTTGTTGTAGTAGTCGAGAACGGTACTAAGATCCTCGAATACTCCGTTGTGCATATATGGCGCTGTTACCGCGACATTCCTTAAGCTAGGCGTTTTGAACCGCCCTTTTTGTGACACGTCATCAATCAGTGCGTTGTAAAATAGGCCCTCATCTTGGTAGTTTTTGCCTAGGCCATTGCCCGTGCGAAGCTCCGGATTCGATGGGATACCTATATTGTGGTATTCGTAGCTAGAAAACGGCTCCTGCTTGCTAGCCGGGCGGCTATTAAGCATGTGGCAGCTTGCGCAGTTTGTAAATTGCTGCGAGAAAAACAATGTCATGCCTAACTCCTCTTGGCGAGTTGGCTTATAGTTTCCCTCGAGGTAGCGATCATACTTTGAGCTGAAGCTGGCGAAAATGCTTGTTCTTTCGAACGCGGCAACTGCTGTCGTCCACGCGTTTAACGCATTTGCTCCGTTTTCGAGGCTGTTCGCCTCAAATAATGTGGTAAATTGCTCGACGTAGGCTGAGTTTTCCTTGATGCGCTCCAGCAGCATCTCTGGATTCTTCAATCCCATTTCTGAGGTATTAAATGGCGGCCCACCGGCTTGTTCTTCAAGCGATTTCGCGCGGCCATCCCAAAAAAAACCGCCGCGGTATAGGCTTGGTTCTAATTTATGTAATGGGGGTTGTATCGCCGTGTAGGCGATACTTGGAGAATTTCTATCGCCGACCGACTTGTTGTCATCGCCTATTGACGCTGCTTTGCGGAATGCATTTTCGCGAGGGTCACTAAAGGCGAAGCTCGGGTTATGGCATGTTGCACACGACTGCGTGCGAGTGAGCGAAAAGTTCGTGTCAAAATAGAGGCTTTGTCCCAAGTTTTGCAGAGGCGTCAGGGCCTCGCTCGCTAGCACTTCACTGATGCAACTTGCGGTCAATGCAAAAAGTGCAACCCACCGCAGGAGTATCTGTTGGAGCATTACTCACCCTAAGCAATAAAATATTAATGAGTATACCCACATACTTAGATTTTGGTTTGCTTTTCTTTTTGCTGTTTGAGTGACCACAAAATATGCTCATCGACCAAGCTTGAAAGTGTTCCAAGCTTATTTTTGAGGGCGCAAATAATATGGTTGTCATGGGGGGCATTGCCAAGCGCCACCGCAATGTTCCTTATCCAGCCCTCGTATCCGGTTCGGCGGATCGCTGAGCCTTCAGTTTTGCTTAGAAAAGTAGCTTCATCCCAGGCAAAGAGTTCGATTAGGTCCGGGGACGCCAAATTATGCCTTGGGCTGAAATCTTGCTCGCTTGTCGGTTGTGAAAACTTTGTCCAAGGGCATACGATTTGACAGTCATCACAACCAAAGATGCGATTGCCCATTAATGGTCTCAGCTCTTCTGGTATTGCCGATTTAGATTCGATTGTTAGGTACGAAATGCAGCGCTTTGCATCTAACACATAGGGCCCGACGAATGCTTGCGTGGGGCAGTCTGTTAAACAAGCAGTGCAGCTGCCACAATGCTCTTCCTCATAGGGTGCATCAAGCGCTAACGGTAGATTAGTGTATATTTCGCCGAGAAAAAACCATGACCCCGCCGATCGATTAATCAGCATGGTGTTTTTGCCGAACCACCCAAGGCCGGCTCGCTGGGCGATCGCTCGTTCTAACACTGGAGCGCTATCAACAAATGCTCGGTAGTCGTATTCAAGGGCCGTGGCTTGAATAAAGTGAATTAGCTTTTTCAAGCGCGCGCGAATCAACTTGTGGTAGTCACGCCCTAATGTATATCGAGAGATGTAGCCCTTTTCGGGATTATTAAGTGTTGCTAAAGTTTCAGTAGAGTCCGGCAGGTAATTCATACGCAGCGACAGCACTCGTAAAGTGCCGTCAATGAGCTCGTCTGGCTGCCAGCGTTTGCTACCGTGTTGAGCCATGTAGGAAAGCTCTGCATGGTAGCCTTCATTTAACCATGCTTGATAACGGTTTACATGCTCCGCTAAGTCAGTATTACAGATACCCATTTGTTGGAAACCTAAGCGTCGCGCTTCATCACTAATCGCGCTTTTTAACGCGGAGAGATTAACTTGGCTATTTGAGGGCTTAGGTAACATGATTTTAAGGGAATAAGTGAAATTGCTTTGCTAAGCTTCAGAAACAGTTAGCTCGTTGTTGCAAGTATAGTGTTTAGTTAAAAACTAAGCATCCCTGCCGGTATCGAGCGTTAGCCATCAGTTAATTTATTACTGCAGGTTGGGCTAGTATAACACTATCGGCTTGAGTTAAACCGTACCTATGAATGTATCATTACATGCAGAATCGCAAACGTTGGCTTTCGGTAAGGCACTTTACGAAACGATTATTAAGTCGTCCGAGTCAGTTTGCCTGGTGTTGTTATACGGTAATCTTGGTATGGGTAAAACAACGCTTACGCGCGGTGTGTTGAATGCGGCGGGATATAATGGGCCGGTAAAGTCGCCAACTTATACGTTGGTTGAAACTTATGACTTAGCTGACATTCAGGTGAATCATTTTGATCTATATCGCTTAGGCGACCCAGAGGAATTAGAGTTTATGGGGATTCGCGATTATTTTAGCCCTGATTCTACGTGTGTCGATAAATTGCTATGTATCGTGGAATGGCCCGAGCGTGCTGCCCATATTTTTCCGCCCGCAACTTTTGAAGTGCGCTTAGATGTTCAAGGCGAAGGGCGTTCTGCTTTGATTACAGCCAATCCTCGCTTTCAACAGCTATTGCAATCGAACTTATCTGCTACCGACCTAATTAACAACAGATGAAATGCTCACTTAGCGGGTTTGCAATGGTGACGAGAATAATGGTTTTGCTCGTACTTGGGTTGCTGACCGCGTCGCCTGTGCTGGCGAAACAAGTGAGTGTTACCAATGCGCGGTTATGGAATGCGCCTGATAATTCGCGCCTTGTTTTCGATCTTTCTGCTGGGGTTGAACATCGTATTTTGACGCTTACTCAGCCAGATAGGCTAGTGCTCGATATTGTTAATGCGAAAAAGGATGCGTCATTTGCGAGCTTGGATTTTTCTGCATCGCCGGTAAAGAAGGTCCGGTCTGCGCCTCGCAATGGAAGTGATTTACGCATCGTTCTTGATCTTAAGCAAAAAGTTCGGCCGAAAAGCTTTGTTCTTAAGCCCAATGATCAGTACGGAAATCGCCTTGTTCTTGACCTGCATTATGGTAAGGCGCCGCAACGCGAATCTAAACCGGCAAAACAGTTAACTACCGTTGGCAAAAAACGCGATATTGTGGTGATGATCGATCCGGGACATGGAGGAGAAGACCCGGGAGCGCTCGGTCCGAACCGAGTAAAAGAAAAGAATGTGGTGCTGGCAATTGCAAAAGAGCTCAAAGCTAAAATTGGCGCTAAACAAGGTTATAAGGCGTATTTGACCCGCTCTGGCGATTATTATGTCGGACTTCGGAAGCGCTCAAGCTTGGCTCGGAAAAAAAATGCAGATTTGCTTGTTTCGGTGCATGCGGATGCCTTTACGAAACCGCAAGCTAATGGCGCCTCGGTCTTTGCTTTGTCGAATCGCGGTGCGACGAGTGAGGCTGCTCGGTGGCTGGCGCGCAAAGAAAACGCCGCTGACTTAATCGGGGGTGGCGGGGTTAGTATTGATGATAAAGACGATATGCTGGCGGGCGTTTTGTTAGATTTGTCTTCTACAGCCAGCTTGAAAGCTAGCTTAAGTGTTGGTGACAAGGTGCTCGGATCATTGGGTAGCGTAGCGCGTTTGCACAAGCGTCATGTCCAGCAAGCAGGGTTTGTTGTTTTAAAATCGCCCGATATCCCTTCGATTTTGGTTGAAACCGGTTTCATTTCTAATCCAGCGGAATCAAGGCGCCTCAATACACGTAAATATCAACGTAAAATTGCCGATTCAATTTTCAGTGGTATTACGGGTTATTTCGCGTCTAACCCGCCACCTGGGAGTTTCATTGCGTTAAAACAGGACAGTGTTGGTAGTTTCTCTTATGTTGTACGCAAAGGTGATACCTTATCCCGTATCGCCAGTAAAAATGAGGTAAGTTTAAAAGCGTTGCGTAGCGCCAATCGTCTAGACAATGACAGGCTCTATGTGGGGCAGCGGTTAACCGTCCCTAAGTCCTGAATTTAGGCAGGTCTTCGATGTTGATAAGGCTTGGACAATGTAGACGCTTTGGCTGCACTCTCTTGGAGATTTATAGATGGATTTTCTGATAACATTCCCGACCGTTTCACTTATATAACGCGTTACCCTTTATGACACAGATCCAAAAACTTTCACCAAGATTGGCTAACCAAATTGCAGCGGGTGAGGTCGTTGAGAGGCCCGCGTCAGTTGTGAAAGAGTTACTTGAAAATGCTCTGGACGCAGGCGGGAAAAAAATTAGCGTCCTGGTTGAGGCCGGTGGTACGAAACGTATGTTGATACGTGATGATGGCGTTGGCATGGAAAAGGATGATTTGCCTCTCTCACTAAGTCGACATGCTACCAGTAAAATTACAACGTTAGACGATCTAGAAGCGGTTGCTACATTGGGTTTTCGAGGCGAAGCTTTAGCGAGTATAAGTTCGGTATCACGACTGTTAATGACCTCAAAAATAGAGGGCGCAGAGCAAGCTTGGCAGGCGGAAACCGAAGGGCGTGAAATGCAAACGAAATTAAGCCCTGCTGCGCACAATAGAGGAACAAGTGTTGATGTGCGTGATTTGTTTTTTAATACGCCGGCGCGACGTAAATTTCTGCGTACGGAAAAAACTGAATTTAATCATTTAGAAGAGGTCGTAAAGCGTCAAGCGCTAGGGCGTTTTGATGTGGGTTTCGAGCTAAGTCACAATGGGAAAACGGTCCACTCCTTGCGTCAAGCTATTACCTTGCGAGACAAGGAGCAGCGGGTTGCGAGCTTGTGTGGCAAGCCATTCATGGAGCATGCGGTCGAAATAGATACAGACGCATCTGGTTTAAAGCTATGGGGGTGGGTCGCGTTACCTACTTTTTCACGTAGTCAGGCTGATTTGCAATATTTCTACGTGAACGGTCGCGTGATTCGCGACAGGTTGGTGACGCATGCGGTCAAGCAAGCATACAAAGATGTGCTTTATCACGGTCGCCACCCTGCCTTTGTTCTCTACCTTGAGTTAGACCCTGCGCTAGTCGATGTCAATGTTCATCCCACGAAGCATGAAGTCCGCTTTCGTGATGGGCGTTTAGTGCATGATTTTATTTTTAGACGCTTACACAAAGCGTTAGCTGATTTGCGACCCGATGAATATATGCCGGGTTCAAGTGAATCGCGGATGCAGGAGAATGATACCGTCCATGCGCAAAGCGGCTTAGCCGCGCAGCCTGGGTTTAGCTCGCAAGCTGCAATGCCATTGCCTGCTACGCCAAGTTTATCAAGCGTTTACCCCACAGACCGGAGTGGTTCATCACCCGCTTCGGCGCATCAAGTGAGCGAGAGTCTTCAGGCATATAACCGCCTTTACGGTGTTCAGTCAAAACCAGGGGCGCCGTCAGTAGGGGAGGGCTCCGTTGATCGGTCAGCGGTGTTTGAAACGCCAGAGAGTGTAAACCCAGCGCTCGACTTTAAAGACCCCAGCCAGTATCCCTTGGGCTTTGCCATTGCGCAGTTGCATGGTGTGTATATTCTTTCTCAGGCGGCACAAGGCATGATAATTGTTGATATGCATGCCGCTCACGAGCGTATTACCTATGAGCGGATGAAAAATGATTTTTACAGTTCAGGTATTAAAGCGCAGCCTCTGTTAGTGCCAATGAGTATTTCTGTGAGTCAGAAAGAGGCGCTTCTAGCCGAAGATTTAGCGGATGAATTGATGCGTTTTGGATTGGGGGTCGAGCGTGGCGGATCTGAAAGCATTGTGATTCGGCAAGTCCCTGTTATTTTGCAAAACGTGGATGTCGAGTTGCTGGTGCGTGACCTGTTAAGTGATACGGCAGCTTACGGTCGCTCTGATTTGGTGAATCAAAAAGCAAATGAATTGATGGCGTCGATGGCGTGCCATGGTGCGGTGCGCGCCAACCGTCAGTTATCGCAAGAAGAGATGAATGCTTTATTGCGTGATATGGAGGTGACTGAACGCAGCGGGCAATGTAATCATGGCCGACCAACGTGGACATCATTATCCATGGTTGAGTTAGATAAGTTGTTCTTGAGGGGTCGTTAAGTAAATGGCGAGCAAAAATTTGCTGCCTCCTGCTATTTTTTTGATGGGGCCGACAGCTTCAGGCAAAACTGATTTGGCAATGAAACTCACAGAACATTTGCCGGTAGAAATTGTGAGCGTTGATTCTGCTCTGATTTATAAGGGTATGAATATTGGCACAGCAAAACCCAATGCGGCAGAATTAGCCAAATCGCCGCACCGTTTAATTAATATTTTAGAGCCTCATGAAACATACTCGGTGGCCAGATTTTACAAAGATGCATTGCGTGAAATGAAGGCGATTACCGCCGCTGGCAAGATACCTTTATGCGTAGGTGGGACAATGCTGTATTTTCGCGTGCTGAAAGAAGGTATCGCGGCGATGCCTGCAGCAGATAAGCGGGTTCGTGAAGAAATAAATGCGCTAGCTGACAAACATGGTTGGCCATTCGTTCATCAAGAATTAGCGAAAGTGGATCCAAAGGCTGCCGAGCGCATTAAACCGACCGATCAACAGAGGGTTCAGCGAGCCTTGGAGGTCTATCGGGTCAGTGGTTCAACCATGACTGAGCATTGGGCTAAGCAGGCACTCAAAGCTGAGCAAAAAGAAACTGGAAATGTCGATAAAGACGATTACACTAATCCAAAAGACGGACTGCCTCCCGTGCCTTATCGCTTGATAAATCTCGCGATTTCACCTCGAGATCGGTCTGTGCTGCATGAGCGAATAGCGCAGCGCTTTGAATCGATGCTCGCAAGCGGGTTTGAGCAAGAAGTTAAAAGCCTTTATGACTCTGGCCTCGTTGATGCTACGATGCCATCGATGCGTAGCGTCGGATATCGGCAAATGTGGGATTACTTAGCGGGAAATCTGTCCTATGCTGAGATGAGTGAGCGAGGGGTTATCGCAACGCGGCAGTTGGCGAAGCGGCAACTGACTTGGCTGCGCGCTTGGTCAGACACCCTCTGGCTCGAGACAGGGAATAAAAATATATTGGATAAGGCCTTGAAAAAGATACGTTCTACCACAATTGACGTATGTATAAGCTAAATTGTAAGCCTTGCCAAAAAAGTGCATAAAATTATTACACTAGGAGATAAAAAATGTCGAAGGGCCATTCATTACAAGACCCGTACTTAAACGCACTGCGCAAAGAGCGTATTCCAGTATCTATCTTTCTTGTGAACGGTATTAAACTACAAGGCCAAATCGAATCCTTTGACCAGTTTGTGATTCTCTTGAAGAACACGGTAAGTCAAATGGTCTATAAGCATGCAATTTCAACGGTCGTTCCTGCGCGAAACGTGCGCATGCCAACCAACGAAGAAATGGAGAATAATGGCTAGCGTTATCAGCCTTTGTTCATATTTTTTAGTACCGAATAAGTAGTAACATAATTTGATTCATAACGCCGCGGCACCTTTTTTGTCCTCGCTTTTGTTCACGTTTACCTGTGTTTGATAGACCCGATGCAGGTGAACGTGCCATCCTCGTTCATATTGATTTCCCCGCCGAAAATGACCGTGAAGATTCTGATGAGTTTTTTGAACTTGTCCGTTCAGCGGGCGTAGATCCGGTCGCACTCATCACAGGCTCGCGAAGCCAGCCAAGCCCTAAGTACTTTGTCGGATCAGGCAAGCTCGAGGAAGTCGAGTTAGCGTTGAAAAACAATGAGGCCGACGTCGTGTTGTTCAATCATGCCTTGTCGCCCAGTCAACAACGAAATGTTGAGGCGGCGTTAGAAACTCGCGTAATTGACCGTACGGGTGTGATTTTGGATATTTTTGCTCAGAGAGCGCGCACCCATGAAGGTAAATTGCAGGTTGAGTTAGCGCAATTAGAATATATGTCGACCCGTCTCATTCGAGGTTGGACGCATTTGGAGAGGCAAAAGGGTGGGATCGGTCTGAGAGGGCCAGGTGAGACGCAGCTCGAAACAGATAGACGACTTTTACGGGCCCGGATAAAAACGATTACCTCGCGGCTTGGAAAGGTGCGTAAGCAACGAGATCAAGGGCGTCGTGCGCGAACTCGAGCAGAAGTGCCTACTGTTTCGCTGGTAGGGTATACCAATGCGGGTAAAAGTACGCTTTTTAACCGTATTACCGAGTCAGGTGTATATGCGGCTGACCAACTGTTCGCCACACTTGACCCAACGCTGCGCCGTATCGATCTACCCGACGTAGGCCCCGGTATTTTAGTCGATACAGTAGGTTTTATAAGGCACTTACCGCATAAATTGGTCGATGCTTTTCGTGCGACGTTAGAAGAAACGATATCTGCTACCTTGCTGTTGCATGTGATTGATTGCCACGATGACCGGCGCCTGGATAATATTGAATCGGTAAACACGGTGCTGGCTGAAATTGGTGCGGAGGAAGTCCCAACGTTGCTTGTTTACAACA
Source organism: uncultured Oleiphilus sp. (assembly GCA_913020245.1). Lineage (GTDB taxonomy): Bacteria > Pseudomonadota > Gammaproteobacteria > Pseudomonadales > Oleiphilaceae > PZPK01. Next base: position 10,157 of record CAJWAD010000017.1, on the reverse strand, counting down.
AGTTGGATTTGCTTGACGGTCGTGAGGCGCGCATTGACAGAAATGAAGAAGGAAAACCAGAGCGCGTTTGGGTGTCTGCAAACACAGGTGAAGGCGTGGAACTTTTGTTCGATGCGATTGCCGAATTATTGTGTGAGGAAATTGTCCACTGGCGTATCGTCCTCAGGCCTGATCAGTCTAAATTAAGAGCTGATTTGTATGCGGCTAAATGGGTATTGTCTGAAGCGTATGATGAGCAGGGAAATACCTGTCTAGAGATTCGATTGCAGCGTAGCGATTATGACAAAATACTGCGACGAGCGAACATTAGCGCCGATGAAGTAATGTTTCAAGCCGTCTAGGCTATCGCCGTCTTTTATCGAAAACGGTTTCTTAATACTCAAACTCAGTTGTCAGTCAATGCCGTAATGTTTTGTCCTCACAAAATGATCCGTTGACATTATCGGTCAGAAAGCCTGCAGGTCGCAGGTCTTAGATTGGTATTTTTGAATAGCTATGGTATCTATGAGACCAGAATAATAAGTGACACTTATAAAAGTTGGGAGCATGGTCAATGAGTGAACAGAAGCTTACCGGTGAAACACTACTAGAGTCGTTGGGTATAAAGGCACTTGATGCGATAGACAAGGCAAGAATACATTCTCTGCCGAAAATGCGTTTAGAGCAGGCGCGTGCGGCGGCGATAGAGCTGCGAGAAAGCCTATTATCTGATGGTGAAGCGCCTTTCTACAGAACGCTAAACTTAATTCGCGCGCCGTATCCGACTAAGTATGGTTTGTTGAATGCTCACAAGGTGAAATCGCCTTACATGCATTTATTAAATAGGCTGTTCATTGTTCAGTTTAAAAGTCCCGATGGTGTCAAAACGCTCTTGTTTTCGCCTTCGGACTTTGAGGCGAGCCTCGAGACCCCATATTTTAAGCGTTTGACTACCAAATACGGTATGTTTTCGCCATTGGTGAACTCTTTTTTGGCCCCAGTTGAAAACACGGTAGAGCAAGCTTTAGAAAAAGCAGGCATTACGCCAGATCAAATAGACTATATTTCTTATGACCATTTGCATACGCAAGATGTACGTCGTTGGTTGGGTGATGATTCTTCACCGGGCTTCTTTCCCAACGCGAAATTGCTGGTTATGGAACAAGAATGGGAGTCAGCGTCAGCGTTACTCCCAACTCAGCAAGATTGGTATTGTCCGAATGGTATTGATGGCCTGCCTGAAGATAAAGTGATCAAACTTAAATCAAGTGTGAAGCTTGGTGAAGGCGTTGCGTTTGTAAGGACACCTGGGCATACAGAGGGTAATCACTCGCTTGTTGTGCATACGTCTGAAGGTTTGCTGGTGAGCTCTGAAAACGGGGTAGCAGCAGACAGTTATGCGCCAGAGCACTCCGAGATACCGGGTGTGCGCGATTATGCGAAAGCGACCGGCATGGAAGTCATCTTAAATGGTAATACGCTAGAGGACTCGCTCGATCAATATATCTCTATGGTCGTAGAAAAGACCTTAGCCGGACCAAATAAAGAAAATCCGCATTTTTGTAATTTTGTTCCCTCCTCTGAGATGAGTGCTTATTGGGGGTTTCCTGGATTAAAGCCCACTTTCAGCTTTGGTGAGCTAGAATTCGGCCGAATCACGCAATAGGCTAGCATTTATGGGTGATAAATCAGAACAAGTTGTGTTCATAACCGGTAGCGCAAGTGGCGTGGGTTTGCAGCTTACGAAGCGCTTTATTGCGGAGGGCTATCGGGTGATTGCAACCGATATAAACCTCGATGCTTTGCAGCGCTTGGCAAGCAGTGAGGATTGGGCGCCAGAACAGGTTTGGGTGAGAGGCCTAGATATTAGACAGGGTCGCCAATGGAAGTCACTTTGGAACGAGGTGCTTTCGGGATGGGAGAAGGTTGATATTCTTTTCAATGTGGCCGGCTACTTGCTTCCTGGGTACGTTGCGGATCTCGAATTCGAGCAGATAGATCGACATTTCGATATTAACGTGAAAGGGTTAATGTACGGGAGTCAATTGGCTGCAGAGCATATGGCGGGTCGCGGTGCAGGGCATATCGTCAACATCGCGTCTTTGGCGGGCTTAGCGCCTGTGCCGGGCCTGAGTCTTTACAGTGCGTCAAAATTTGCGGTAAGAGGGTTCACTTTGGCGATGGCGCAGGAGTTAAAGCCGAGAGGCGTCTCGGTGACGGTGATTTGTCCTGATGCTATTGAAACACCAATGTTGGATTTGCAAGAAGATTATGAGGAAGCAGCGTTGACGTTTTCGGGTGGTCATACTCTAACCGTCACTGATATTGAGCACGCTGTGTTTGAACGCGTGCTGCCCAAAAAACCCATCGAATTGGCGATCCCTGAAAGTCGCGCTTGGCTCGCAAAACTAGGCTCTGCTGTCCCGTCTGGTTCGCATATGCTGTCATCTTATCTTGGCAAGCTGGGCCGTAAAAAGCAAAAGTTGCGCAAGGGAAGTTCTACGCTTTACTAAACTAATCCGCCCAATAACTTTGGTAAGTGTTTGCACATTACCAAGTGAGCTGAAAAAGACGATTTATGCCAAAAGATACTCGTTCAAGATTATGGAACAATATTCCGCAACCTGTTTTCGTGACGGGTGCCGCCGGATTTATTGGTCGGCGATTAATGAATCGCCTCTTAGAGGAGGGCGTCAATGTCGTGGCTTTCGACCTTCTTGCTTGTCCAGAATCTTTGTGTGATTCCGACCTTGTTAATTGGATTCAGGGCGATATTACGGTCAAAGCCGATGTTAAGTTAGCATTGAAAGGTTGCCAAAGTATTTTTCATTTAGCTGCGATGGTTGGCGATTGGGGGCAAGAAACGCTGCATCGGGCAGTGACCGTAGAGGGAACGCGACACGTTTTCGAGAGCGCGGCAGAATATGAGCTTCTCGGTCCGGTAGTATTGGCCTCAAGTATCGTTGTGTATGGTGACCAAATTGACAGGCAGCGTTGTCACGAAGGGTTGTCGATGGGCGCCACGTTTGGGCCGTACAGTAAGTGTAAGCAGGCGCAAGAGGGTCTTGCTCAGAGCTTTTTGCAGCAGGGATTGGATATTCGTACGGTTCGACCCGCTAATGTCTATGGAGCGGGATCCAAGCCATGGGTAGAAACGTTGTCCTCAGAGTTGCGTCGAGGTATTCCGTGTTTAATTGGCGGTGGCGATTTTGATGCGGGCTTGGTGCATGTCGATAATGTCGTGGAGATTCTTTGGCTGGTTGCGCGTTTTGCGGGTGCAAAGGGCCAAATATATAATGCCGCTGATGAAGAGGGTATTACGTGGAAGCGTTACATGAGCGACTTGGCAAAGATTTGTGATGCGCCCGTACCTCGCTCTATTCCTCGGTTATTAGCAAAATCGTTAGCGCAAGTTGGCGAAACGGGCTTTGGTTTATTAAACGTCGCTATGCGGCCCCCGTTAACTTTCGAAGCACTTAATCTAGTTGGCTCTTGTCACCGTATTGATATGGAGAAGTCAAAGCGCGAGCTCGGTTATCAGGTGCAAACGACCTATCGAGAAGGCTTGGCTGAAGTGGGTGCTTATCTTCAAGGAGACTAATGGTTAAAACCTTGAAAGGTTCGTCCAGACACTTGCTGTGTGCGGCGACACTCTCTAGTATGGCTGGCTTGAAATGCAAGGGTTCGCCCTTATAACTTGTTTATAACTGGGATTTGCAGCGACATGATATTGAAAATGTTATGGCGCACGCTTTAGAAAACATCTACTGATAATATAACGAGGTAAACTATGGCCTGGAATGAACCGGGTAACCAGAACGGTAAAGACCCCTGGGGTAACAATAATCGAGGCGGCGGTAATCAGGGGCCTCCTGATCTGGACGAAGCATTGAAGCAAATCATGAATAAGCTGAATGGCTTGTTTGGCGGTTCACGTAAAAGTAGTGGTGGCGGTGACAAAGGCGACAGCCAAGGCGCCGGCGGTGCTATTGTGATTGTGCTAGTTTTGCTGGGCATTTTTCTAGTTTGGCGCTCTGTTTTTACGATCGACGAACAGCAGCGCGGCGTGGTGCTGCAATTAGGGGAATATAGCCGGACGCTTGACCCGGGTTTACAATTTGTTATTCCGCTTGTCGAGAACGTTATTCCTGTCAACGTCACAAATGTTCGGAACGCCGAGTTAAAGCAGGAGATGCTGACGCAAGACGAAAACGTTGTTGAAGTGGAATTGAATGTTCAGTACACGGTCTCAGACCCAGTATCATTTGCGTTGCGAGTTGAAGACCCAGAACGAAGCTTACAGCATTCAGCAGAGTCGGCACTTCGTCATGAAGTTGGTAGCACCGACTTGAACCCAATTATGACCGATGGTCGTCCGTTGCTAGCAGACAATACGCGTCTTCGTCTTCAAGAATATATGGACCGATACCAAACGGGTATTAACGTTAGTATCGTGAACGTGAAAGAAGCGCGAGCGCCAGCAGCCGTTCAAGCGGCGTTTGACGATGTTCAGAAAGCAAATCTAGATAAAGAGCGATTTGTTAACGAAGCGGAAGCGTATGCTAATACTGTCATCCCAGAATCTCGTGGTACGGCGCAGCGGATGCTTGAGGAAGCAAACGCATATAGAGACCAAGTCGTTGCGGCGGCACAAGGTGAGGCGAGTAGATTTGAAAAGCTTTTAGTCGAGTATGACAAAGCCCCGGAAGTGACGCGTGAGCGTCTATATATCGATGCGATTTCTTCGGTATACAGCAAAAGCAGCAAAATCTTAGTGGATATAGATGGTGGTAATAACATGTTGTATCTGCCTCTGGATAAGCTGACAGCGGGTGCTGGCGCGGGTGCTGTGCAGCGAAACGTGGATGATCAGAGCATTTCTGATATCGCAGATCAGGTGATTGAAGAAATTCGGTCACGCAACACTCGTAGCAACCGAGAGGAGCGTTAGGATGTCAAAAACGTCTATTATTTCTATTGTTGCCGTATTATTGATTATCGGTTTAATTTCCTCGTCTTTGTATTTGATCGATGAGCGTCAGGTAGGTATCAAGCTACAATTTGGTGAAATTGTGGAAACTGATATTCAACCGGGTATTCATTTCAAACTGCCGTTTGTTCAGAACATACGTAAGTTTGATGCGCGTATTCTAACGCTTGACTCGCGACCAGAGCGTTTTCTCACCGTTGGTAAGAAATTCGTGATTGTCGATTCGTTTATCAAGTGGAAGATTGAAGACGTGAAGGCGTACTACAAAGCGACAGCGGGCAATCGTTGGCAGGCTACAACGCTGCTATCTAACTCTACTAACAAAGGTCTGCGTGATGAATTTGCGGCGCGTAGCTTAACGGAAGTCGTGTCAGGTGAGCGGGATCAGCTAATGGCAGTTATTACCGAGAAGCTCAACGAGCAGACGCTGTCTGAATTCGGTATACGAGTTCTTGATGTGCGGGTGAAGGGAATCGATCTTCCTGAAGACCTTAGTAAAAACGTGTATCGACGTATGTCTACGGAACGCGAGCGAGAAGCACGTGAAACCCGCTCGCAGGGCAAGGAGCTTGCGGAAGGAATTCGTGCCGATGCAGACCGGCAACAAACCGTAATCGAAGCGAATGCTTACAAAGAAGCAGAGCAAATTCGCGGTGAGGGTGATGCGGTGGCGGCAGGAACCTACGCAGACGCATTCAATAAAGACCCAGAGTTTTACGCCTTTACGCGAAGCTTGCGCGCATACACGGATACATTTGCCGGAAAAGATGATGTTTTATTGCTGAAGCCGGATAGTGATTTCTTTAAGTATATGAAGCAAACAACGAGTTCGGCAGTAACGCCTAAGCAATAGGTCACGCTCGTTCAATTAAAGGCGACTGAAGAAATTCAGTCGCCTTTTTAGTTTATCTGATACTGAAAATGCGATCTATTATGAAAGGGCTTTAGTTCCCTTTGATTAAGGAGTAAAATCGCCCACCTTTGTCTTAGGTGGCCCTTCAATTTGATGGGGCGAGAATGATGGCTTGGCAAGAGTTAACCACTGCGTTTTGTTTGATGTTGATATTAGAGGGCATGTTGCCTTTTCTCTATCCTAATCGCTGGAAAAAGCTGGTCGCACAATTAGCTGAGGTGGATAGCCGATCTATGCGCATTATGGGGTTCGCTAGTATGTTTATTGGAACAGCTTTGCTATATGTCATTCAGTAACGCGGAAGATTTTGATACAAAGCTAAAGAGTTAAAAGAGTGGATTATGAGTTTGTCTGATCGTTGGTTGCTGCCTGATGGCGTGGATGAGTTATTACCGCCGGATGCATGGACTCTCGAACAAATGCGGCGTGCAATGTTAGATAGCTATGCAAGTTATGGTTATGAACTTGTTGCACCGCCGCTCATAGAGTTTATCGAGTCTTTGCTGACAGGCACGGGCAATAATCTCGATTTAAAAACGTTTAAGGTGACGGATCAGTTAACTGGTCGAATGATGGGCGTTCGCGCCGACATTACCCCGCAAGTCGCACGAATTGATTCACATCTTCTGAAAAGTACCGGTGTCAGTCGCTTGTGCTATGCAGATACTGTTTTGCATACGCGACCAGCACACACGATGACCAATCGAAGTCCAAAACAGATTGGCTGCGAGTTATTTGGTGAGCCGAGTGTGGCGGCCGACCTTGAAGTGATGTCGTTAATGTTGGAAACCTTAAAGTTGGCTGGGGTAAAACAGGTACATATCGATTTGGCACATGTGGGCGTGTATAAAGGATTGATTAAGTCAGCTGAATTGAATGCGACGACAGAAGCAGAAGTGTTTGATGCGTTAAATCGTAAGTCGATACCCGAATTGGATGCACTCGCTGAGACACATGGTTCGCCGATTATTGAGATTATTCGCGATATTGCTAAGTTAAGTGGTGGTATTGAATCACTCGAATCAATTAAAACGCGCATTCAGAGTTTGACCTGCGATATGGCTTTCCAGGCTATTTCTGCTTTACAAGCTTTTGCAAGCTCTATTCAACAACGTTTTCCTGAGGTTGATCTTGGCTATGATTTCTGTGAATTGCGCGGTTATAGCTATCATACCGGCATCATGTTCAGCGCTTATACGCCGGGTTTTGGATACGCGCTTGCTAAAGGTGGACGTTACGATGCGATTGGTAAAGACTTTGGGGCATCGCGACCGGCAACAGGCTTTAGTGCTGATTTAAAAACCTTAGTGCGTCTAGATCAATACCAATCAAATGTTCCAATGCAGCGTGTGTTTGCGCCGATGAGTGACGATTTAAGTTTACTGGACAAGATTAAAGTTTTAAGAAAGACGAAGCGGGTTGTGCAAGCATTGAATGCGCACGATACAAGTGAAGATTTAGGCTGTACCCAGTCGCTAGTCAATGATGGCGGCGAGTGGGTACTTAAAGACATTTAACATTGTAATACGCCAAAACGTGAGTGCTTTAGGAAAAGCTTAGCTTTAAGGATAAAGAAAACGTTTAGCGAGAGATAGAAAATTATGGGTAAGAACGTTGTCATTTTGGGCACTCAGTGGGGTGACGAAGGCAAAGGTAAAATTGTTGACTTGTTAACAGATCAGGTCGCTACGGTCGCTCGATTCCAAGGCGGACATAATGCAGGCCATACCTTGGTTATTGAGGGTGAAAAAACTGTTTTACACTTGATTCCTTCGGGTATTTTACGTGATAACGTTACCTGTTTAATCGGCAACGGTGTGGTCTTGGCGCCAGATGCGTTACTAAAAGAGATGAAAGAGCTTGAAGCGCGAGACGTGCCCGTGAAAGAACGCTTACGTTTGAGCCTGTCTTGTCCGCTAATTCTGCCTTATCATGTTGCGCTAGACCAGGCGCGTGAAGTGGCCAAAGGTGATCAAAAAATTGGCACAACCGGGCGTGGTATAGGGCCGGCTTACGAAGATAAAGTCGCACGTCGAGGGCTACGTTTAGGTGATTTAGCTTGCCCAGAAAGTTTCGCGGAAAAGCTAAAAGAGATTATGGCCTACCATAATTTTGTTCTAGAAAATTTCTACAAGGTCGAGCCAGTAGATTATCAAAAGACCTTGGAAGACGCATTGGAAATGGCTAAGGAGCTGCTTCCGTTGGCGATTGATGTCACGGATGCGCTGCACACGTACCGTAAAAATGGCGATAACATTCTTTTTGAGGGCGCTCAGGGTTCTCTGCTAGACATAGACCATGGTACGTATCCGTTCGTCACGTCTTCGAACACGACAGCAGGCGGCACGGCGACCGGAAGCGGTTTTGGGCCAATGTATCTTGACTACATTTTGGGAATTACTAAAGCGTATACGACACGCGTGGGATCAGGTCCCTTCCCAACCGAATTGTTTGACGAGCATGGTGCGCATTTAGCAAAGAAAGGCCATGAATTTGGCGCGACCACAGGGCGTCCTCGTCGTTGTGGTTGGTTTGATGCCGTTGGCTTACGCCACGCCATACAAATTAATTCTGTGTCGGGCATATGTCTGACCAAGCTTGATGTTTTGGACGGTCTTGAAGAAATTAAAGTATGCGTTGCTTACAAGACAAAAGAGGGTGACGAATTGAGTCGTCCGCCCCTCGACGGCAGAGGCTATGCAGATATTGAACCTGTATTCGAAACGCTACCGGGTTGGACTGAGAGCACCTTGGGCACTCAAACTCTAGAAGCGCTACCAGAGAATGCCCGCGCTTATATTCGGTATCTGGAGAGTAAGATTGAGGCGCCCATTGATATCGTATCCACGGGGCCAGATCGAATGGAAACTATAGTGTTGAGGCATCCCTTTGATGCTTAGCCAGGCAATCTAGACCTGCTCTAGGTAAGCCCGTTGAAAAAGCTCTTTTTAAAGGGCTTTTTTTTTATTTATTATAAGCGCGCTTTTGCAGACGAGCATTGGTTCATTTTAACGGCCGCTCTTTTTACATATCATTCTGGGTCTCTTGCAGATCAATACTCTTATTTAAAATGATTCATACTATTATTCAGGGCGGTGTGACTGCCCTTCAACAGAACAAAATGGGTTTAGCTGAGAATTTGGCAAATCAAGCTTTGTCGATTGATCCTAAAAATGCGTATGCAAATTATATCCTTGGTGCGGTACTGATAAATAAAAATCATCTCAAAGAGGCTATCAGAACTTTAAAAAAGGGGCTTAAGTCTGAGCCAAAAAATATCGGAATTCATAACCTTCTCGGCGCGGCGTATCAAAAAAATGGCGATAACCGCGAGGCAATATTGAGTTTCCGAGCATGCATAAAATATGAGCCCAACTTTTACAGTGCGTATAACAATCTAGGTGTTATATATAAATCTCAAGGTCAGTATAAAGACGCTATTTTAGCTTACAAACAAGCAGTTAAGATTAATCCAGACTTCGGAGATGCGCTTAATAATTTGGCTATTATGCAAAAAGATTTGGGGTATTTGGATGAAGCTAAAGACTATTTTCATCAAGCCATAGCTTCTGGAAATTGCACCTCTAACGCAGGCTCTAACTATTTGCTGTGTCTGAATTATTTTAAGGACCTTACAGCAGAAGACATTTTTTTTGCGCATAGAGATTGGGGATCTCGAATATCTCCTCAGTCCACGTGCAAATCTAACTTTAAGGCAGGTAGTAAGGTTAGAAATATAGGATATGTTTCTGCTGATTTCAGGGCTCATTCCGTATCCTTTTTTCTTCTGCCGCTTTTCAAAAATCATAATATTGGTGAATATTCAATCTACTGCTATTCGACGTCGAAAATTGAGGACCATGTGACATCGCAGTTACGATCTTTTGTAACGCATTGGCGAGATGTCGCCTCGCTACAGATTGATGATTTCTATGACATAGTTCAGAAAGATGAGATCGATGTTTTAATTGATTTATCAGGGCACACTGGCGGCAATAAATTGAGCTTATTTGCAAAGAAGCCTGCGCCAATGCAGATAACCTGGCTAGGGTATCCCAATACGACTGGACTTACTCAGATAGACTATCGTATCACTGACGAAGTAGCAGATCCTCCCAGCGATGCTCGGATACACACGGAGAAGCTATTATTTCTACAAGACGGTTTTTTGTGTTTTGAGGGCGATAAAACAATTGTTGCGTCTGAGGTACCTCCCGTCGTTAGCAATGATTATATTACTTTCGGTAGTTTTAATAACTTAACGAAGATTACTCA
>CAJWAD010000016.1 GCA_913020245.1 uncultured Oleiphilus sp. | reverse complement strand
GTGGTGCCCGGAGACAGAATCGAACTGCCGACACGAGGATTTTCAATCCTCTGCTCTACCGACTGAGCTATCCGGGCTAACCGGCCATGTTTAAGTGTTGGCTTCACGTGCTGCTGACTCGGTATGTCTGCAACGGGGCCGTATTAAACCTAATTCGATTTTTCGAGTCAAGCGTAATAAAGAACTATTTGTGAATCAGTCTAGGCTTGGTTAAGAACTAGGCGGAACATAGCCTTCTGCTTGCTCAAAATCTTCGTTTGATAAAAACTTTTCCATTTGTTCCTTTAAAAACTTCCTGGCCTCGGGGTCCATCATGTTCAGATGTTTCTCATTGATCAGCATGGTTTGTTGCGCTTGCCATTCTTTCCATGCTTCGGCAGAAACATTTTCATAAAGATCTATGCCTTGCGGGCCGGGCATAGGTGGCACCGGCAAACCTGGTAATTTTTTTTGATATTTACGACACAAAACAGTGCGGCTCATGAGGAACTCCTTAATTGTTACCTTAAGTGTAAGCGAATTTTGCCTTGCAGAGTTAGTAGCTTATCGCGACAAGTATTTTTTTATGGGGGCCGGTAAGCCTAGATTGTTAAGGGTCGACTGTTCATACCAAAGACCTTTTGCTTCCTGTGAATTATTAGATTTGTCGCAGACTAAAATTCGCACCGGCTTGATAATTAAATGATAGTGGCTAAAGGTATGTTTAAAGCTTGCCTGCTCTTCCATTTCAATAAGGGTTAAATCAAACCGCATGCGTAACGCTTGCTCAACATCAAGCAAGCCTTGCGTATCCGATAGTTCAGGTAATGAATAGAGCCCGCCCCATATACCTTTGCTTGGTCGCCGCTCAAGCAACAGCTGATTGTTAGCGTCGCGTATTTCAAGAAACCAGCGCTCTTTAGTGGGCAGTATTTTCTTCGGCTTACTAACGGGTAATTTATGTGTGAGCGCTTGTTCATAGGCCGAGCAGTCAAGCGTTAAAGGGCAGTCTATGCAGCGGGGCTTACTCCTTTTGCAAAGTGTTGCGCCTAGATCCATGATAGCTTGGGTGTAGTCATCCGCGCGCTGTTTGGGCGTGTGAAGATCGGCATAGTTCCACAGGGTTTTTTCAGTTTTCCGCTCGCCGGGCCAAGTATGAATGGCATAATATCGGGCTAGTACACGCTTGACGTTGCCATCGAGGATACTCGTAGGCGTCTGCATGGCAATAGAGAGAATTGCGCCGGCGGTCGAGCGGCCAATACCCGGTAGCGCGACTAAAGCATCGAGTTCATTCGGGAACTCGCCATCGTATTGCCTCATTATTAGTTTGGCTGTTTTGTGAAGATTGCGCGCACGAGCGTAATAGCCAAGGCCCGCCCAGTGCTCGAGAACTTGGTCCTCTTCTGCATCAGCGAGCGCCTCGATGTTTGCAAAGCTGGCCATAAATCGCTGGTAGTAGTGTATGACGCTGGATACCTGAGTTTGTTGTAGCATGATTTCAGATACCCACACACGGTAAGGGGTTTTGTTATGCTGCCATGGCAAGTCTTTACGGCCATGTAGGTCAAACCATTGTAGAAGGGTGGGTGCAATGCTGTGTTTGTCGTTTTGCATGAAAAAGTGTGTGTCGTGGCTTTTTAAAAGCGAAATGTTTATGATCGCTGTCATTCTAACGAGCACGCTAACGTGCTATTCAATAATAAACAAGAGGAAGCAACATGGCTGTTAAAGTTAGCATTAATATTAGTCGCGAATTTTCAGTCGACGCAGATTATGATTCAGTTTTCGCATTGCTATCCGATGTCGAAGCATCTGCACAGCACTTTCCGAAAGTAGAACAGCTCACCGATTTGGGTAATGACACATTCCGTTGGGAAATGGAAAAAGTGGGCTTGGGTGATCATGCGATTCAAACTATTTACGCAAGCACTTATTCTTCAGATGAAGAGGCCGGCACCGTTAACTGGACCCCAGTTAAGGGCGAGGGTAATGGATTGGTCTCTGGTGGTTGGGTGATTGAAGAGGCAGAAGGCGGCACTAACTTAACCTTAGAGACCTCTGCAGAACTAAATCTACCGCTGCCGGGTTTGCTAAAACTTGCCATAAGCCCCGTAGTGAAAGCTGAGTTTTCTGGCATGGTTGATACGTACGTTAGTAACTTGAGTGAGCATTTTTCGGCTTAATCTACTCGGCAAGTCGCGTTATCGTTCCGCCTTGTGCTGAATAGCCAGTAACTTAATCGAAGCATTAGTTCACTAATGGGCTATGCTCTGAGGTTCATGGCGATGACGTGATATTTTGCACGTTTAATTTCTCGTTCGTTGTGTCGTCTTATCGGCCTGCCGGCGTAGGCATGCGCCTCATTTCGCGCTATAATTCCGCGCCTTTTATTTTGCTGGGTACCTTATGCCTAGCGTTACGCTTTTATGTTGGAGCAATGCATGAGCCCTAGAACTGCTCAAGTTGAACGAAATACCCTTGAGACACAGATTAAAGTTGCGATTAATCTTGATGGTACCGGCAAAGCCAAGTTCGAGACGGGTATCCCTTTTTTAGAGCATATGCTTGATCAGATCTGCCGGCATGGTTTGATCGATATTGACGTTGATGCGAGAGGTGATTTACATATTGATGATCACCACACGGTTGAAGATCTCGGTATTACGTTAGGGCAGGCGTTTAATCAAGCGGTCGGTGATAAAAAGGGAATTCGTCGATATGGCCATTCTTATGTGCCGTTAGATGAGGCGCTTTCTCGTGTTGTGATCGACTTTTCAGGACGTCCAGGCCTAGAGATGGATGTGCCGTTTGTGAAGGGTAGTGTCGGTGGTTTTGATACCGATCTGTTTTTTGAGTTTTTTCAAGGGTTTGTCAATCACGCCCTCGTTACCTTGCATATTGACAACCTCAAAGGCAAGAACGCGCATCACCAAATTGAAACGATCTTTAAAGCATTTGGTCGTGCATTGCGCATGGCGCTTGAACATGATGAGCGCATGGCCGGTATGATGCCTTCAACGAAAGGAACGCTCTAACTTAGCAAACATGATGAGTACGATATAGAAGGCGCCCTTGTGCGCTTTCTTTGTTTAGCTTGGTAGGTTTTCTAGTTAAGTTTACGAACATAGTCTTTGAGTAGAATTAGGAACTAAGGCATGAATTCAATCGCTATTATTGATTACGGCATGGGTAATTTGCACTCTGTTGCAAGTGCGGTCGAGCATGTCGCCCCGTCGGCTCAGGTCATAGTTAGCGCTGATAGCCAGGTAATTCGTGAGGCAGATCGGGTGATTTTGCCGGGCGTTGGGGCGATTCGTGACTGTATCGGAGAAATACGACGGTTGGGCTTTGATGAGCTTGTCAAAGAGGTTGCACAAGACCGGCCGCTTCTGGGTATTTGTGTCGGTATGCAGGCCATGATGCAGCGTAGCGAAGAAAACAATGGCGTGCCATGTATTGGCTTGTTTGATGGCGATGTGAAGTTTTTTGGTAACCCATTATTTGAAGGCAGTCAGCGTTTGAAAGTGCCTCACATGGGCTGGAATGGGGTTTCTCAAACAATGGCGCATCCGCTCTGGCATAACATAGAAGACGGTGAGCGCTTTTATTTTGTGCATAGCTACTATGTACCCGCCGAGCCCGATATGGCAACGGTTGCTGGACAAAGCGATTATGGCTATTCGTTAGCGGCCGCTATTGCACATCAGAACATTTTTGCGACGCAATTTCATCCAGAGAAGAGTCAGCATTCTGGGCTGCAATTGCTTGAAAACTTTAGTACTTGGGATGGTCGCATTTAGGTCATTTAGGATTTGATAGTTAGGTAAGTAAGCATGTTAGTAATTCCTGCGATAGATTTGAAAGATGGTAAGTGCGTGCGTTTGCGTCAGGGCCGAATGGATGACTCAACCATATTCTCTGATAACCCAGTTGATGTGGCGGGTCGATGGATGGACCAAGGTGCGCGTCGGTTGCATTTGGTTGATTTGAATGGTGCGTTTGAAGGGGTGCCAGTAAACGGTGAGATTGTCCGCCAAATTGCGGAACGTTTTCCTAATCTTCCCATTCAGATTGGTGGCGGCATACGCAGTTTACAAACCATTGAGGCTTATCTTGAGGCAGGCGTTCAGTATGTCATTATTGGCACGAAGGCGGTGAAAGAGCCGGCTTTTGTGACTGAGGCGTGTGATGCGTTTCCCGGGCATATCATTGTTGGGCTTGATGCGAAGGATGGTAAAGTTGCGACAGATGGCTGGGCAGAGGTGTCTAACGTTGAAGCGACCGATTTAGCCAAGCAGTTTGATGAGCAGGGTGTCTCGTCAATTGTCTACACCGATATCGCACGAGATGGCATGATGCAGGGTGTTAATGTCGAAGCGACCGTGCGTTTAGCGCAGGCCTCATCTATCCCTGTTGTCGCTTCAGGAGGCGTTACGAACATGGATGATATCGCTAAACTTGCAGCGCAGGCGCATCATGGTATTTGTGGCGCGATCACTGGCCGCGCTATTTATGAAGGCACGCTCGATTTAGATCAAGCGCAAATTTACAGCGATAAATACAGCCGTTATGAAGATGCTTAAGCGCAGAGTGAGATCACGATGGGATTAGCGAAAAGAATTATTCCTTGCTTAGATGTGGACCAAGGACGCGTTGTAAAAGGTGTTCAGTTTGTTGATATTCGTGATGCTGGTGACCCGGTTGAAATCGCGAAAAAGTATGACGAACAAGGTGCTGATGAGATTACTTTTTTAGATATCACCGCAAGCCATGAAGATAGAGACACGACAGTACATACCGTTGAAAAAATGGCGAGCCAGGTTTTTATTCCGCTAACCGTAGGCGGCGGTATCCGCAAAGTAGAGGATATCCGTAATATGCTAAATGCGGGAGCGGATAAGGTAAGTATCAATACTGCTGCTGTATTTAACCCTGATTTTGTTGGTGAGGCGGCGTCACGATTTGGTAGCCAATGTATTGTTGTGGCCATTGACGCAAAGCAAGTTAGTGCGCCAGGTGAGCCCGGTCGCTGGGAAATATTTACGCATGGTGGCCGTAAACCAACGGGTTTAGATGCGATCGAGTGGGCGCAGAAGATGGCGAGCTATGGTGCGGGCGAAATACTGTTGACGAGTATGGATCGCGATGGCATGAAGAGCGGCTTTGATTTAGGCGTGACGCGCGCTATTTCTGACGCGGTTTCTATCCCTGTCATTGCTTCAGGCGGTGTCGGCAATCTCCAGCACTTAGCGGATGGCGTGACAGATGGCGGTGCGGATGCCGTGCTCGCTGCGAGTATCTTCCATTTTGGTGAGTATTCAGTGCAAGAAGCAAAACGTTTTATGCACGCTCAAGGCATCGAAATGCGTCTTTAGACGGTTCACTGTCGCACCAAAATAGGCGCTATTGTGCGTTCAAAGGTTTTTAGTTTCGCCAAGGCGTGCGTTATGCTTTAAGCGAATACTCCCCAGCTGTTGAGTTGCTCACGTAAACAATTAGTGGGCAGCACCTGCTTTTCCTTTTGCCATTGTAACGCCGCTCGTGCTCCGCTGTTGAACATTTCATCGACATCATCGTCCTCGATGCGTTCACTTACTTTTGAGTGCAGCATTTCTGCAGTAAAGCTATCAACGCGAAGTTGCGATTGTAAAGCAAGCTTGATGCATTGCTGACGGTCGGAGGCGGTGCAACCGGTTTGTTTGCTGATAACATCCGAGGCGCCGATTAAATAAAAGGCAATCGCTTCCCTGAGCCATTCAAAATTATTGGAGTAAAGCTCCGTAAATTCATGTTTTACCGGTAGCATTTGTGTGCCAATAAATACTTGAATGCGCTTCAGTGCTTCTTGTTTACTTGCATAAGTAGAAGTGGTTGATGTTTGAGGATATGGGTGCGTGTCCTCTAACGTAATCTCATCATTGTCAATGTCGATTATTCCGTTGTGACTAACGCTCAGCTTTGCTCGTTTGCAGCTCTCTTGCCCTGTCGAAATACCATAGGTATTGCGTTGTGATAAAACTTTTACACGCACAAAAGCATAGGTGCACAGTACTACAAGGCCGATTTCTAGGCCTAAAATAAGCCAGTTCATGACAGGATTTCCGATTAATTATTATTAACATAGTATACATGCTCATTCGAGAATCGAGTGAGACGGGGGTATCATTTTAGTTTTAGCGGCTAAGCGTTGGTGACGGCTCGCCGATTTGCTGGCTTAAGCGCGGCGACGATCGTCTTGTGGCGAAAAGTAGGCGCGTAAGGCCTCGTAGCTTAAAGGTCTGCTGTATAGGAAACCCTGAGCAAAGTCACAACGGTTAATGATCAAGAAGTCTCTCTGGTCTTCTGTTTCAACGCCTTCAGCGACTACTTTTAGATTCAGTTTATGTGCAACGGCTATTACGGCGGATGTGATTTCCATTGCATTGATATCGTCAGGAATGTCGCGCACAAATTCTCTATCGACCTTTAGCGTATCGACAGGCAAGCTCTTTAAGTAGCTTAATGATGAATAGCCTGAGCCAAAGTCATCGATTGTCACTGTCGCGCCCATCGCTTTGATCCGGTTTAGTTGGTCTATTACCGTTTCCATGTCATGCATTAGCATGCTTTCAGTGACTTCCAGCTCTAGGTTTTGTGCGGGAAAACCGCTTTCAGTGATGGCTTCTGATACGATATTGACAAGTCTCAGATCTGAAAACTGTCGTGTAGACAGGTTGACTGCAACCCGCAAGGCTTTGCCCGTTTCATCATATAGTTGCCGCATTTCTCGGCATGCTTGATGAATAACCCATTCGCCAATTTTAATAATCAGTCCTGTTTCTTCAGCGATGCCAATAAACTCAGCAGGTGCTATTTCGCCGCGAGTAGGATGGCGCCAGCGAATTAGTGCCTCTACGCTATGCACCTCATTGGTTTTTAGATTCTGCTGCGGCTGATAATCTAAATAGAATTCATTGTTTGCGATCGCCTGGCGCAATTCATGTTCTATTTGCATTAAGTTATTGGCGCGGGTGTTTAAATCTTCGGTGAAAAAGTAATAGCCGTCTCGTCCTTTTTCTTTCGCTTTGTACAGTGCCATATCTGCATTTTTCATGAGGTTATCGGCACACACTCCATCGGCAGGGGCAATCGTGATGCCAATGCTGGTTGAAATGATTACTTCCTGCTTTCCAAGTTTTATTGGCTTTTTGAGGATATGAAGAATTTGCTCTGCGATGCTGGCAATTTTATCGGTGTTTGAAATATCGTTTAGTAAAATGGTGAATTCATCGCCCCCCAAACGTGCAACGGTGTCCTGCTTGCGCACGCATGTTTTAAGCCGCTCGGCAACGACTAGGAGCAGCTGATCGCCGGCTTGATGACCAAGGGTGTCATTAATTCGTTTAAATTGATCTAGGTCTAAGAAAAATAGCGCGGTCGATTTATTGTGCCGGCGTGCACTTAAAACAGATTGATGTAGGCGATCGACAAATAAACGACGGTTAGCCAAACCTGTAAGCGAATCGAATAGCGCTAACGTTTGCATCGTATTATTCGCGGTTTTTAGGGCCGTAATGTCAATGGCAGAAATTACATAGTTAGTAATTTGGCGGTCTTTGTCGTACACGGCAGAAACAGTAATCGCATTCCAGAATTCGGTCTTACTTTTCTTAAGACATAACACTTCACCTTCCCAATTACTTTTCAGACATGCCTTACTCAGCAATGGTGTATCACCGTCATGATCGTGGCTTTTCGGGCTTAATACATCAATTGATTTTTCGATTACTTCATGATGAAGATAATTCGTCGTGCGACAGAATTTCTGATTCACATATTCTATCTTGCCGTTATGGTCTGTGATCAAAATACTTGCCCCACTGTTTGTCACAGCGCTATTTAGCTTGGACATCGTGTGCTCATTGACTTGATGCGCCTGAATAGTCAATTTAAGGCGCTTATTCAAGCGGTATAGAATGAAGCTCAGCGCGCCAAGGATAATGGCTAATACGCCACTTATGAATGTTTGAAATAGCAACTCATCCGTGTCACTTTGGCCCGAGATTACAGCGGCCACTAGTTGGGAAGAAAATGAGGCAAGCATGACTAACAACAATGTTGGAAATAGTCTTGATGTCCGCAAAATAATTACCTTGTCCTGACTTTATTTTATTTATAACTTCAGTGTAGGGGAGCTTAATAGATAAAAAAGAAGGGAAGCGTAGATATATGTAACAAGCCTTAACAGCGCGTTAACAGATTTAAACTGTGTAGAGCATAAAAATAAAGCCCATAAGATGGGCTTTATTTTTTAGGTATATATATGTTTTAGATGAGTTTTTTGGCTTCGTTTGCCCAAGTAGCATAGCCTTTAAGCTTTGAGAATTTTTCTAGCTCAGCTTTTTCTTTCGTATTTGGGGTGGCGATTTGCGCAAAGCTTGTGATGCCTGCTTCTTTCAATTTTTTCGCTGTCGCGGGACCGAGTCCGGTAATCTTTGTTAGATTTTCCGATTTGGCTGTCGCTGTTGTGGCAGGCTTTTTCGCCGCAGGCTTTTTAGCTGCGGGTGTTGCTTTTGGTTTTTTCGCCGCAGGCTTTTTAGCTACGGGTGTTACTGTTGGTTTTTTCGCCGCAGGCTTTTTAGCTGCGGATGTTACTGCAGGTTTTTTCGCCGCAGGCTTTTTAGCAGCGGGCGTTGCTGTTGGTTTTTTAGCGGCAGGCTTTTTTGCAGCAGGCTTCTTAGCAGCAGGTGTTACTGTTGGTTTTTTCGCCGCAGGCTTTTTAGCTGCAGGTTTTTTTGCAGCGGGTGTTGTCGTGGTCTTTTTCGCGACAGGTTTTTTAACCTTACTTACGGCTTTGTTTAGCTTACTTTTTTCGACACCTACTTTTTCTAGGAGTTGTTCTTGGAGATCGCTAAACTCTTTTATGCGCTTATCGAACTCAGTTTGAATACGATTTACTTCTCGATCACGAATTTTGTCAACATCCTCAATAATTTTTTTGATTGGAGCATGCAATTGTGACTGAAGGGTATCTAGCTGTCGAAAAGCTTCGTTCATCATCTTATCGAATTGCTTTGACGTGCTCTCGATTTCTTTATTGATTCGGCTTACAACATTATCCAAGCTAAGTTTGTCTTTTTTGCTCATTTGAGATTGTCTCCAAGATTTCCAATAACGAATTATGAACGATTTTTTTCGTACGCTAAGTGTATCAGAAATTATAAAAAGCGTGCATGTATAAACGAGCGCATGAGATGAGCGAGAGTCATGCTGTCCAGAGGACAGCATGACGGGGCTTTTGGCTTAATCTAATTTATCCGTTGCAACATGATAAGACGGGTCTTCAATGACATTGACTTCCACTAAATTACCCGCTTTTTCAAGGAGCAATCTGCACTCTTGACTGAGATGTCGAAGATGCAGTGTTTTTCCGGTGTTCAAATAACGTTCTGCAAGGGTATCAATGGCTTCCAGGCCTGAATGGTCAGCGACGCGAGAGCGTGCAAAGTCTATGATGACATCGTCATTCCCTTTTGTGACATCAAATTGAGACAGAAAGTTAGCGATTGAGCCAAAGAAAAGCGGGCCATCGACCAAGTAAATGGTTGAGCCATTTTCGTCTTCTTGTTGTTCTACTCGCACATGTTTTGCATGCTCCCATGCGAACACCAATGCCGACACGATTACCCCAACAACGACGGCGACGGCGAGGTCGGTAAAGACGGTGACAGCTGAAACAAGAATCAGCACGAACGCATCCGTTCTCGGAACCTTGCGAATAATACGAAAGCTCGACCACTCGAACGTACCGATGACAACAATAAACATGACGCCGATTAACGCCGCCACAGGAATCTGTTCGATAAGACTGGATGCAAATAAAATGAAGGATAGTAAAAACAGAGCAGCTGCAATACCAGATAGACGACCTCGTCCACCAGAATTCACGTTGATCATACTTTGGCCGATCATCGCACAGCCACCCATGCCACCGAAAAAACCTGTGACGGTATTTGCGACGCCCTGACTTACGCACTCTTGGTTGCCTTTGCCGTGTGTTTGCGTGATTTCATCAATTAACGTGAGGGTAAGGAGCGATTCAATTAAACCGATGGTTGCGAGCACGAGTGCGAAGGGAAAGATAATCGCAAGGGTCTCCCAAGTAAAGGGCACGGACGGAATCGCAAAACTTGGCAAAGAACCTGCAATTGAGGCTACATCGCCGACAACACGGGTGTCTAAATCCATAAAGATAACCGCGAGCGAGACCGCGATGATCGCTGCAAGTGATGAGGGAATCGCACGCGTTAATTTTGGCAGATAATGAATAATGCCCATCGTTACTAATACCAATATGAGCATGGTGTAGAGCTCGCTGCCCTGCAACCAGGCGATATCAATAATGCTGCCTTCCATAAAACTGCCATTCAGCCATCCGGCATCGGCTTCACTTTCCCCGAATTGGCCCAGTTGTGCCAAGAAAATAACAATGGCTAGTCCGTTCACGAAGCCCAGCATAACTGGGTGCGGCACCATGCGTATGAATTTACCCAGTTTAAATACGCCCGCCGCGATTTGGATAATGCCCATGAGCACGACCGTCGCAAACAGGTATTGAACGCCATGCATTGCAACAAGGCTTACCATTACTACCGCCAACGCGCCAGTGGCCCCTGAAATCATGCCTGGACGGCCGCCCGTTGCAGCGGTTATTAGACCCACGAGGAATGCGGCATATAGTCCAACCAGGGGTTCTACGCCGGCAACGAATGCAAAAGCAACCGCTTCTGGCACAAGTGCCAAGGCAACGGTTAAGCCAGAGAGGACGTCATTTTTAACGCTCATTTGTCTGCTGGCAGATAATTCAAACATTTAGGGCCTCGAGATCGATAAATTTGATGTGGTAAGTAGTTCTGCGTGGGTGTTTTTGGGCATTTTAAACCCTAAATGTCGACGCGCGCGGATTATAGGGGCTGCGAAAAAGGAACACAAACCTGTGCCTTAGCCGCAGCGTGTGTATGAGTTCTATTTATGCTTTCGTGGTGGCAAACCATTATGCTGTGTGTGGAACCGACCTTTACGCATTTTCGACGTTGCACTACTTTTTTTAGGTCCGCGTGTTGCGCTTTTGGGTTGCGTTGGCGGAATCAGATGTTTTTTTCCATAGCCAATCAAGTGCGCTTTACCCATATTATTGAGCGCTTCACGCAATAACGGCCAATTATCAGGGTCATGGTAGCGTAAGAAAGCTTTGTGTAGCCGCCGTTGGCGAATGCCTTTTGCTGTGGGAACTTTTTCGCTTTTATAGTCGATACGTCGGAGCGGGTTCCGCTCACTATGGTACATTGCCGTTGCGCTCGCCATCGGTGATGGATAGAAGTTTTGTACTTGGTCGGCTCGGAAACCATTCGATTTTAGCCACATTGCTAAGTTCAACATGTCTTCATCGCGCGTACCGGGATGGGCGGCTATGAAGTAAGGAATTAAGAATTGCTCTTTGCCAGCTTCTTTCGAAAACTTCTCAAATAATTCTTTGAACCGGTAATAAGTCCCCATTCCCGGTTTCATCATTTTAGACAAGGGGCCGGTTTCAGTGTGCTCAGGTGCAATTTTTAAATAGCCGCCGACGTGATGGGTTACCAATTCTTTCACATATTCTGGATCTTCTACCGCTAAGTCATATCGAAGACCCGATGCAATAAAAATACGCTTAATGCCTGGCAGAGTTCGGGCGCGGCGATACAAACTAGTCGTCGGTGAGTGGTCTGTTTTTAGATTTTTACAAATGCTCGGGTAAACACAGGACAAACGGTGACACTTGGCGTGTATTTCGTCTGATTTACAGTTTAATTGGTACATGTTCGCTGTCGGGCCGCCTAGGTCCGAAATGATGCCGGTAAACCCCGGTGTTTTGTCGCGAATATTTTCTATCTCACGAATAATTGAGTCTTCAGAGCGGCTCTGTATCACACGGCCCTCATGTTCGGTAATCGAGCAGAATGAGCAGCCACCAAAACACCCGCGCATGATATTTACTGAAAAACGAATCATATCGTAGGCAGGGATCCGCTTATCTCCATAGGCTGGATGTGGCACGCGTTGAAAATTTTGCTCGAATACGGCGTCGAGCTCGTCAGTTTCTAAGGGTATGGGCGGTGGATTCATCCAAACATAACGATCACCATGCGCCTGCACGAGCGTATGCGCGTTTGCTGGATTCGTCTCGATGTGAATAACGCGGGAAGCATGCGCATACATAACGGCATCATTGGTTACTTTTTCATAAGAAGGTAACTGAATGTATTCTTTGTCGTTTCCTTTTACGGGCCAGAAGCGCAAAACTTGCGTTTCATCCTCAGTTTTCGCTTGATCCATATCGCCGTTTGAACACTTATTGCCTTCACTTGCGTTGCTCGTATCAATATAGGGGTTGATGGGTGGTTCTACTTTTCCGGGGCGATCGAGTCGTGTTGAATCTTTCACCACCCAGTCTTGCGGTAACTCGTTGACTACGCAGGCAGTTCCGCGAATATTATTCATCTCTTTCGGATGTTCGCCACGTGATGCACGGAAGGCAATTTCCGCAATAGCGCGTTCGGCGTTGCCGTATAAGAGAATATCCGCTTTCGAATCAAGCAGAACTGAACGACGAACTTTATTGGACCAATAATCAAAGTGCGATAAGCGGCGCAAACTTGCTTCGATGCCCCCAATAACGACAGGCACGTCCTTAAAGGCCTCACGGCAGCGTTGGCTATAGACAGTAACGGCGCGATCTGGACGTTTACCGCCGATATTGTCTGGGGTATATGCATCGTCATGGCGGATTTTTAAATCAGCCGTGTAGCGGTTGATCATAGAATCCATGTTACCCGCTGACACCGCAAAGAAGAGATTTGGCTTACCTAGACGTTGAAAGTCATGTTTTGATTTCCAATCTGGCTGAGAAATAATCCCAACGCGAAAGCCTTGAGATTCAAGCAAGCGACCAATTACAGCCATGCCAAAGCTTGGGTGATCGACATATGCGTCGCCACAGACGACGATAATATCGCAGCTATCCCAGCCGAGCTCGTCCATCTCTTCTCGTGACATTGGAAGAAAAGGCGCGATACCATAACATTCCGCCCAATATTTTGGGTAAGAGAATAAATGTTTTTCGGCTTGCATAGTAAGTCTTGGTGCTCATGATGCGGAACAATTTGGAGCGCCATCTTACACGCTGTTTTCGCTTGCAGCTAATGAATATCATCGAAAAATAGAACAAATTGTAAACAGTTGAGACTATGAACCATATTGTTGTACTTATTATGGCGGCTGGATCCGCATCGCGTTTTGGTTCGCCAAAGCAATTGGCATGTTGGCAGGGTAAATCTCTGCTCGCGCATGCGATCGAAAATGCAGCGAATGTTAAGCACCTTATGGAAAGTGCGGGAGATGACGAAGTGACCGTGCATTGCCGTGTCGTATTAGGTGCATACGCCGAGCAAATTGAGGAACACATTGGCCAACATGACAACTGGTTGAGTGTGATTCGCGTTAGAAATTGGCAGTCTGGTTTAGGGCGCTCGATCGCCGAGGCCGTCAAACAGCTCAACAAAGACGTAGATGCGGTGCTAATTCTGTTAGCGGATCAGCCAAGAGTATCGGCCGGCACCCTACAAAATATTGTGGAAAGTTACATGGAAACGCAAACAGCCCCTGCTCTCGACAGCGCCATTGCTTGCGTATACCCAAATGGTAGCCCCGGCGTGCCTGCTTTATTCCCGAAAAGTCACTTTCATCAATTGAAAAGGTTAACAGGCGACCTAGGCGCGAAGCCTCTGTTGGGCGAGGCAATATTGGTTGAACTTGCGATGCAAGACGCTTTGTTAGACGTTGACACGCGAGAAGATCTCCTGCGTTTAGATCAACCCACTTAGAGCAACGATGCCTACGGCGAATACGCCAATGCTTATTGCCAGCGCAAATCCGTAAGCTTTGGTGCTCTCCTTGCGTTGCTTACGTACAAATGTATCGACAGATTGCTCAGCAATATCTTCTGCAGTTTGTCGCGCCATTTCATGTGCTTGTTGTATCGCCTCTGCTTGCATTTTTTGCCAGAAGTCAGTGTCGATTGATTGCATACCAAGCATTAAGTCTTTCAGCTCTTCTAATTGGTTGTTAGGTAGACTCTGTGAGGTAATTTCCGACAGAAGATCGGTTTTCAGCTCCTGCAATTGCGTGCTTATAAACAAGCTTACTTCCGTTGCGACTTCTTCCTTAATTGCATCGGTCTTATCTTTGATGCTTTGTTCATGTTCCTGCATGATGCCTTTGAGGTGCGCCTGTTGGTCAAGTTTGACCTCGTTTAGCATGCGCTTGAAATGCGCATGCTGATCTTCAAATAAACCAGATAACAATTCATGTAAGCGTGTATTGATATGTGTGCGTACGGCAGAGCGAGCCGTATCTTCAATCGCCTCTATCGGCAGTGTTGACATACTTTGAGTAGGGCTGAGCGTATGTGCTGATTCAGTTGCGCTTAAGTCTTTTTCGTTCAAACCATCTTGCTGCGTCGCATCTGCCGAGTTAGTGAGTGCTTCTTGATCAGGCGTTATATCCTGGCCACTACTGTTTGAGTCAGCCATCTGAGTGTCTTCAACACCGCTGGATTGTTCATTTAATTGCGAAATAAGTGCGGCAACGCGAGATGCTTCGGTTGGTTTTGTGAGTACGTCATAAATGCCATAACTTGACGCATCGTCATTGAATTCGTCTGATTTTTTTGACGTACACATGATAATAGGAATATGTGCTGTCGCTGTATTCGATTTTATTTGCCTTGCAGCGTCCACCCCATTCATACCTGGCATCAGTTGGTCCATGAATATGACGCCCGGTTTATCGGCATCACGTAGCATGTCTAAGGCTTCTTCTCCTGAACCGGCCATGTGCACTTTCAAATCCAGCTTCTCGAGTAATTTGCTTAAGGCAAAGCGAGCGACCTTTGAGTCATCTACGATTAACGCGCTTTGAATTGTCATGTCTAACCTCTTGTGATGGATTAGTCTTTGTCATAGACCAATCTCAGTATACTAAATCTCTTCGAATTTACCGCTTGCATGCTCCCGTCAGGCGGTTACCAGCCGTCTAAGCTAGGACACTCCGTTGCGCGATAACTTTTTGGTCGATAACAGACCCCTGGCTCAGAAGACCGTGCGGTGAAAATTTCACCTTCGGCCGTGGTGAGTGTGACTTTGCCAAAGGGCACACCATCTTTAAATGTACCGCTAATTTTACTTCCATTTGGGTTGAGTAGTTCGCCCTTTCCGTGATAAAGCCCTTCGATAAATTGACCGTCATATTTTTTACCATTGGCATAGACTTCCGTGCCTTTGCCATGAAACATGCCATTCGAGAAAGAGCCCTCATAATGACCACCATTTGGAAACGTCAATGAGCCTTGACCGTGAAATAGATTGTCAGTAAAGCTGCCGACATAGAGTAAGCCGTCTCGAGTCGTAAGTGAGCCCTGTCCATTCAGTTCACCATTGATCCAGTAGCCGGTAAAAATATCACCGGTGATTTTGGTTAGCGTACCATCACCGTTATATTCATCATCCGCAAACTCGCCCACATAGGTGTCGCCCGAGGAAGATGTAAACGACCCTTGACCTTTTTTACTTCCTTCGAACCATTCACCATTATATTTTGAGCCATTTCCATAGCGTGCTGAGCCTTTGCCATGAAATAGACCGTTAATGAAAGAGCCTTGATAGTCGATTCGAGCACCGTCTTGATAGCGGCCTGTGCCCGTTTTTACATCGTTCCGCCAGACGCCATCCACATAATTGACGGTGGTATTCTGGTCTAACTGTGCGAGCAGATTGAGCGATGCCCCACGGCGAATATCAATACCTCGGGCCCATGACTGATAACCAGGCTTGCTTACCTCTATTTGGTAAGCCCCAGGGCTTAAATCTATTTCTAGTTTGGTTGCGCCATAGGGTGTGCCATTAATCAGTACGGTGTCACCATACACATTTGAGCGCACAATGAGTTTGCCGGTTGTCACCCTAATCGGTTTAGGTTTGGGGCGTGCAGTCGCAGGTTCAGTCGTTTCAGCGCTTGGCTTGATAGACGGAGGTGTTTCAAACTCTACATTTGCAATACTCGCGAGTATTTCCGGATCTTTATGCGGAAGCAGTACTTCATCGGCAAAAATCGGATCCTCTTCGCTGTTAGGCTCATTTTCCGTATTCGCGGCGCTATTATCCTCGACTTGAGCCGATTGCGTTGGCGGCTCAGTAATAGACTGAGGCAGTTTTGCAATTCCAGCTGTGATCAGTAGCATGAGCAGCAGCGCATTAATAAATAATAAAGGTCTGATATCGACCATTGATGATGTATTCCTATACAAAGCGTGTGCGTTCCGACTTTTATGGCTTCGGAAATTTAGTGTTCGGCTTTGTTCAAATGCAAGAAGTCTTGCGTAATCAGATTCTTAGACGTTTTTATTGAGTCTAGCTATAAACTCAGGTTTTTGCGCAATTGAACTGCATATTTGTCAGATTGTTCACAAAAGTTTCTGAATGCTCTTGTTCATTGCGTTTATCCCGCGAGCATTACCTCGCTTATGCTTGCGGGAGGAGGAGAGAAATTGGTAGTGTACGTCAGTATACTTTCGTTTTTTTCAAATTGCCGTTTTCAAATGGCTCGCAGAATTTGTCGTAAGGAATTATTTTGAGTACCCACCCAGAATTTAAGTTAATTCGTCGTCAAGAAATTGAATCTTTGCATGTGATTGCAGAGGAATATATCCATACTAATACGGGCGCTAAACACCTGCATTTTGCTTCGTCAAATACGGAGAACGTGTTCTTAGTGGGCTTAAAAACAGTGCCTCAAGATAATACCGGCGTAGCACATATTCTTGAGCACACAGCCTTGTGTGGTAGTGAGAAATACCCAGTGCGTGATCCGTTTTTTATGATGATTCGTCGTTCGTTGAACACCTTTATGAACGCTTTTACAAGCAGTGACTGGACCGCTTATCCGTTCGCGAGCAAAAACAAAAAAGATTTCAATAATTTGTTAGATGTGTATTTAGACGCGGTGTTTTTCTCCCGTTTGGACGAAATGGATTTTTTGCAAGAAGGCCATCGTGTTGAATTTGAAGAAGCGGACAATGCTGAAACACCGCTTGTTTATAAAGGTGTCGTATATAACGAAATGAAAGGGGCAATGAGCTCGCCGGTAAGCCAACTTTGGCAGACGCTTACCCGTTATGTGTATCCATCAAGTACCTATCATTACAACAGTGGTGGTGATCCCGAAGATATAACAGATCTCAGTTATGCGCAGCTGACGGCATTTTACCGCAAGCATTATCACCCAAGTAATTCAGTATTTATGACGTTCGGTGATATTCCAGCCAAAGAGCATCATGCGCGTTTTCACGATCAGGCCCTGTCTCGATTTGATCACGCCAAAGAGTTGGTGTCGGTAAGCGACGAGAAGCGCTATTGTGCACCGCTTAGAGTTCAAGAAAGTTATCCGATCGAAGCTGATGAGTCGTTGGGAAATAAAACACATATTGTTATGGCTTGGTTGCTCGGGCATGGTTTCGATTTGGAGAAAAACCTTGAGGCACATTTGCTGTCGAATGTCTTATTTGAAAACTCGGCCGCACCATTGCAGCGTGCGTTGGAGAGTACAAAGCTAGGACATGCGCCTTCTCCCATCTGTGGTTTGGAAGATTCAAACAAAGAAATGCTTTTTGCGTGCGGTTTGGAGGGCAGTGAGGTTGGTAATGAGGAGGAGTTCGAGAAGCTGGTGCTTTCTGTCCTTGAGGACTTGGCAGAAAATGGGGTGGTGAAGGAGCGTTTAGAGGCAATACTTCATCAGCTAGAGCTGTCACAGCGCGAGATATCGGGTGATTCTTATCCTTACGGTTTGCAGTTGATTTTGGCAGGGCTATCACCGATGTTGCATGGCGGTGATCCTCTGGCGCTGTTAGATCTAGAGCCCGTATTAAAACGGTTGCGAGAAAGTATTCAAGATCCTAATTATATTAGATCGCTTGCGAAACGTTTATTGTTAGATAATCCGCATCGGGTAACGTTGACGATGAAGCCGGATGCTAATTTTGAATCGGTGCGTCAATCTCTAATGATCCAAGAGCTTGAGGCGAAAAAGGCAGCGTTAAAGCCAGAGGAAACTGCGCGTATTATTGCGCAAGCCGACGCGTTAAAGAAACGACAAGAGCAGAAAGACGATGAATCGATCTTGCCAAAAGTTGGGATCGAAGATGTTCCTACTTCATTGAGTTTTCCTGAGTCTTTCATAGCAGCGAATGGTGAAAATATTTCCTGCTATCAACAAGGCACAAATGGCCTCGTTTATAAACAAATTATTATGGATATGCCGGCTTTCACGGAGGCTGAGCAGCAGTTATTACCAATTTATACGGCCGTGGTTACCGAGCTCGGCATGGCTGGCCAAAGTTATTTAGATGTGCAGAATCAGCAATCAGCAATGACCGGTGGTGTCTCCGCCTTCAGTAGTATCAAAGGTAAAATTGACAACGAGCAAGCGGTTTCTGGTGTGATTGTATTTTCATCGAAAGCACTAAAACGCAATGTAGAGCAAATGTCTGAGCTACTTGAACGAACGTTGGAGCATGCTCGATTTGATGAGCATGAACGAATAAGGGAGCTGGTGGCTCAGATGCGATCACGGCGTGAGCAGTCGGTCGTGAATAATGGTCATAGTCTGGCGATGGGCGCCGCATCGAGTGCGATGAGCCCGACAGCAAGCTTGAGTTATCGCGTCGGCGGCATGTTAGGTATAAAGCGTCTGAAAGACTTAGATGATAGCTTGAATCAGTCAGAGAGTCTGAAAAAGCTCTCAAGTGATTTGCAAGTCATTCACGACAAAATTAAAACGCTGCCCCGGCGTTACTTGTTAGTCGGTGAAGAAGATGCATTAGCGGCTTTACAGAAAAGCTTGGAAGGAAGGGGGCAAGGGTCTTCGGATTCTGAAATTGCATTACCGAAGGTGCGAGAGCAAGCAAAGCTGGCGTGGTTGACGAATACGCAAGTAAATTTCTGTGCAAAGGCTTACCCAACGGTGCCGGTTGATCACGCCGATTGTCCGCCTTTAACTGTGCTCGGTGGTTTTTTGCGCAATGGCTATTTGCACCGCGTTATTCGGGAGCAAGGAGGCGCTTACGGAGGGGGGGCGAGTCAAGATTCTGGTTCGGCTTCGTTTCGATTTTACTCTTATCGTGATCCGCGCTTGACGGATACCTTGAATGACTATGATCGGTCAATTGAGTGGTTGCTTGAAACCGAGCATGAGAATGATCAACTAGAGCAAGCGATTCTAGGCGTTGTTTCGAGTATCGATAAACCGCGTTCACCAGCGGGTGAGGCAAAGAGTGATTACCATAATGAGCTTTTTGGGCGCACCAAAGGCCAGCGAGAGGGTTTTCGCGCTGCGGTATTAAATGTGACGCTTGATGATCTTGTTCGCGTAGCGAAAACGTATCTTTCTTCTGAAAAAGCAAGCGTCGCAGTCATCTCTAGCGCGTCTAATAAGGAAGAGCTCGAGGGCTTAGGTTTAGAATGTCATGATTTGTAGCGCTTAATCAAAAGTGAAGTAAAAGCCGTCTTAAGCGGCTTTTACTTCTTTAGCATTACAAATTAATTATTTTTGTATCTATTCCACGGACGCTATTGGGCGCAGAGCGATAAAGCGGCCCGTGCTCGATTGCAAAGCAACCAAACGGCCTAGAATAACGTTAGCATCGGCGTTGCAATCCTGATTTAACCATTACTCTTGTTGCGATCTCTTCTACTGAATAGTGGGTGGTGTTTGTGTAGGCAATCCGTTCACGTCGGTACATCAATTCCACCTCTTCAACCTCATGGTTGCATTGTTTCATCGAGGCGTAGCGGGAATTCGGCTTGCGTTCATTGCGAATCAGCGCAAGGCGGTCTGGTTCAATGGTGAGGCCGAAAAGCTTTTCGCGAAAACCCTTAATGCTTGCTGGCAATTTTTGATCTTCGATATCCTCTTCGGTGAGCGGATAATTAGCGGCTTTGATGCCGTATTGCATTGCCAAGTAGAGGCATGCTGGAGTTTTGCCGCTGCGCGAAACGCCGATTAAAATAACGTCGGCTTGATCATAATATTTTGTGCGTGCGCCATCGTCATTTTCGAGTGCATAATTAATGGCCTCAATGCGTTTGTCATAGTGTGTGCTTTCAGTGATTCGAGTGCGGCCGACTTTAGTGCTCGGTTGTTCATTTAGCTCGCGTTGCAAGGGGCCTAAAAACGCGGCGAAGACGTCAATCATAAAGCTATCGCTGGTAGCAATTACTTTACGAATCGCATCATCAACAACGGTGTCAAAGACAAGTGGGCGAGAGTCATCTATCCGCGCAGCAATATTAATTTTCTCGACGACCTCATGCGCTTTTTCAACAGAGTCGACATAAGGCAGGGTTTCTTTATCGAACGCAATATCCTCGAAGCGGTTTAATAGGCTTACGCCAAGTGCTTCAGAGGTAATGCCTGTGCCGTCTGAAATGAAAAATGCAGTGCGCTTTATGGTCATAAATAAGTGCTCAATTTGGCGGTAACGTTTTCAGTATGATTCTACTAGTTTTAAGTGAATCCTACTCAACTAAGTAAGTATAAAGTGTTATGCTTTCTGGCCAATAAATTATTAGGCCCAATGGTCTAACAAGCATAGTCAACGAAGGAGTATTCGTCTTGCAAGAGTATATTGTCTGGTTTGAAGACCTAGCCATGGATGATGTTGAACGAGTAGGAGGCAAGAATGCCTCACTCGGCGAGATGATTTCGAATTTAAGTGCTTTAGATGTTCGTGTGCCAGGCGGATTTGCGACGACGTCGTTCGCTTTTCGTGAGTTTTTAGCGAAAGACGGGTTAGGTGATCGCATCAATAAGGCGCTCGATGCATTGAATGTCGATGACGTAAATAAACTTGCTGAAGTCGGTGCCGAAATTCGATCTTGGGTAATGGGTATGGAGTTTCCACGTACCTTAGAAGATGCGCTTGAGAGTGCTTTCTTGCAACTCCAAGGTGGAAATGAGCATTTAGCGGTTGCTGTGCGCTCCTCTGCAACAGCAGAAGATTTGCCCGAGGCATCATTTGCAGGGCAGCAAGAAACATTTCTAAATGTGCAAGGTATTCAAGCGGTTAAGCTTCGCGTCAAAGAAGTCTTTGCGTCTTTATTCAACGATCGGGCCATTTCTTATCGCGTGCACCATAATTTTGAGCATGCTGAAGTCGCCTTGTCCGCCGGTATTCAAAAAATGGTTCGTAGTGAAACGGCGTCAAGCGGCGTTATGTTTACACTAGATACGGAATCGGGGTTTCGTGATGTTGTGTTTATCACCTCGTCTTATGGTTTGGGTGAAATGGTTGTGCAAGGCGCAGTCAACCCTGATGAATTTTATGTTCACAAGCCAACTTATGAGGCTGATCGTCCTGCTATTTTGCGCCGTAATTTGGGTAGCAAAGCGCAGAAGATGATTTATTCTGAAGACGCAGACAAGCTTGTTGAGACCGTGCGTGTTGATACCGCTGAGCGCCGAACATTTTCGATAACTGATGCAGATATAAATGAGCTGACGCGCCAGGCGCTGGCGATTGAAAAGCACTATGGCCGACCCATGGATATTGAATGGGCAAAAGATGGCGATGATTCTTTACTCTATATCGTTCAAGCGCGTCCAGAGACCGTGAAGAGCCGTGCCAGTGCGACAGTGCTAGAGCGCTATTTAATGAAAGAAACAGGCAAGGTGCTCGTAGAGGGTCGCAGTATCGGTCAGAAAATTGGTAGTGGTCCAGTAAAAATCGTTGATGATTTAGCACACATGGACCAAGTGCAAGAGGGCGATGTGCTTGTTACTGACATGACAGATCCCGATTGGGAACCTGTGATGAAGCGCGCCTCGGCGATTGTCACTGATCGTGGAGGCCGTACTTGCCATGCGGCGATTATCGCACGTGAGCTGGGAATACCTGCGGTGGTGGGTTGCGGCGATGCGAGTGACAAGCTGGAAACTGGGCAGAATGTGACAGTTTCATGTGCCGAGGGCGATACAGGTTTTATCTATGAGGACTTATTAGACTTTGAGTTGCGTGAAAATTCAGTTGAGTCAATGCCGGAAATCGATTTGAAACTGATGATGAATGTGGGGAATCCTGATCGCGCATTCGATTTTCAAGCATTACCGAACGATGGCGTAGGGTTAGCGCGTTTGGAGTTTATTATCAATCGCATGATCGGGGTGCATCCGAAAGCGCTTCTGAATTTTGATTCACTTCCTCGTGAAGTTCAGCAAACGGTCGAGGCGCGCATCAGCGGCTACGACTCGCCAGTTGACTTTTACATTGAAAAGTTGGTGGAAGGTATTTCAACTCTGGCCGCTGCGTTTTACCCCAAAAAAGTAATTGTTCGTCTGTCAGACTTCAAATCTAATGAATACGCCAATTTGATTGGCGGCACGCTCTATGAGCCAAATGAAGAGAATCCAATGTTAGGTTTTCGCGGTGCGTCGCGTTATATCTCTGAAACGTTTCGCGATTGCTTTTATCTTGAGTGTCGTGCATTGAAGCGTGTGCGCGAAGAAATGGGACTCAGTAATGTAGAGGTGATGGTACCGTTTGTGAGGACTGTTGGCGAAGCGAAGCAGGTGGTAGATTTACTTGCGGAGCAAGGCTTAAAGCGCGGAGAGAATGATTTGAAAGTGATCATGATGTGCGAACTGCCGGCCAATGCTATTCTGGCTGACCAGTTCTTGGAGTATTTTGATGGATTTTCGATCGGCTCCAATGATCTCACTCAGTTGACGTTGGGGTTAGATCGAGACTCAGGTATTGTGGCTCATCTGTTTGATGAGCGTAACGACGCTATTAAGGCGCTACTCAGTAATGCGATTGATGCGTGTAATAAAGCTGGAAAATATATTGGTATTTGCGGACAGGGTCCATCAGATCACCCAGATCTTGCACGGTGGTTGATGGAAAAAGGAATTGATAGCGTCTCATTGAATCCAGACTCCGTGTTAGATACTTGGTTCTTCCTTGCGGATGAACCTCAACCGTAATTCGGTTGCCTGTTGACCATTTTTCCAGTCGAATGTGAGTGAAAGAGAAGTAACAATGAGCAATAAAAAAATTGTCACCCCAGATCTTTGTGATGAATATCCAGATTTGGTGCAAGTAGTTGATCCCATGTTTCGGAATTTCGGTGCTATTGACGCCTTTGGCGGTGAGATTGTTACCGTCAAGTGTCATGAGGATAACTCGGTTGTGAAAGAACAAGTCGGTTTGCCAGGCCAAGGGCGCGTTATGGTTGTTGACGGCGGCGGTTCAAAACGCAATGCGTTGTTAGGCGATATGCTGGCAGAAAAGGCAGTAAAAAATGGTTGGGCAGGTTTGGTCATTTATGGCTGTATTCGAGACGTAGATGTCATTGCCCAAACACCTCTAGGTGTTCAAGCCCTTGGTTGTAACCCTCGAAAAACAGAGAAACGGGGTATTGGTGATTTGAATATTCCGGTCACTTTTGGTGGGGTGACTTTTATGCCAGGCGAGTATGTTTATGCCGACAATAATGGGGTCATCGTTTCGGCAGAAAAATTAGAAATGCCACAAGCCTGATATATTAAGGGGTTGTACACCGTAAAGAAGGCGTAATGACGAGTGGTATTTTGAGGCGCGCCGTAGCGGTTAACTTATCGTTTGAGCGCGTCTAGACCTTTTCGGCTGTGTTAAGCAATGTTCAGGATTTCAGTGCCTAACAGATAAGCGTCTTTTTCACCTGTTTCGCATCGTATGACGCGGACATGAGCATTCAAATTAGTAACGATCGTGCTGCCTGAGTCCATTTCAGCTTGGCACACAGCGCCCTCTTCAATTGATTGCGACACAGCTATCAGCATGCCCGTACTGCTTAGATTAATGCATTTTGCGTTAATGGGTGTGCCATCCCCTTCAAACCTTAAGGTGATGTCTGTGTTGATCATCATGCGTCGAAAGTCACGCTTTTCTGAATGATCTCTTTGAACACTGTTTACGCTGCTGAGTCCTTGTAACATCGAATCGCCCTCTGTTTAACCAAAATACAGTCGATACATGAAGATTTTATCTGTCTTTAAATACCTAACAAATACATAAGCCTCGGCGCGCTCAGTTAATTGTGGCTGCGACAAGCATGCGCTGTAGGAAACTCCTTTCAGTGCTTAAGTTTACGCTACTTCAATACGCATTAAGGCTAACTTTATCTCAAAAGGAGAATGCAATTACGCCCAGCTTTCTCCTCGTTTGCCGCTTTTCAGCAAGGGTAAGATGATCGCCAAAATAGCGCCAAGAAGAACCAGCCCTCCGCCTATTAGAAGCATATTCGATTCAGACTTATCATTTAAACGAGCATTTTCAACTTGTAGAAGCTCTAATTCGTTACGCAGGGTTTCGTTGCCCTCACGTAGCTCAATATTTCGGCGCTCTAAGTTAAGCGCATCAGAAGAAACGGACTTAACGCGCGATAATTCCTGAGTATGGATTTCTAACTCTTGCGCTGTGCTGGTGTGCGTTTGTTTTAGAGTATTTAATTCATTCTGGAGTGAATCGACTTGTGTGCTAAGCGATGCATTCTCTTCTCTGAACGTTTCGAGCTCTTTATTTATAGTGATTAAACGGTCGCGAGCGATTGGGGTGTTGATGAGGTAACGCGAGGGCAGATATCCCTCGATGCCCGATCGAGTGCGTACTTGTGAGTAGCCAGAAACAACATTTCTTGAGATGACTTCAAGCTGTGTTCCACTTTTAAGACCTTTGTGTACGATTCGAAAACCGGTACCCTCGCCGCTTCGCAGGGGTACCAAAAGGGTATCATCAATATATTTCGTCTCTGACCAGGCATTAGCGGTCAATAGCAATAGAGAGATGAGTTGAGCAAAAATTTTCATTGGTTAAATATTGTCCTATTTACTTTGTTTTAGGGTAGCACTTTCTTAAACGGTCTAACGATGACATTTTCGTAAACGCCTGCCTCAACATAAGGGTCTGTTGCAGCCCATTGTTCAGCAAGTTGAAGAGATTCAAATTCAGCAACGACCAAGCTCCCTGAAAATCCAGCTTCACCCGGATCATCCGTGTCAATTGCTGGGTGAGGGCCCGCTATTAATAAGCGTCCTAGCTTCTTTAGTTCTTGTAAACGCGCTAAATGTGCGGGGCGAGCCAATTTACGTTTCGACAAACTATTTTCGATATCTTGTGCAATAATCGCGTAATACATGTTTTCCTCAAGTATGCAGTATGTCGTCTAGCTCGAGTCCAGTCAGTTTTTTAATTTGCTTGAATAGATACATCATTGCAATGACCATTACGATTAGACAAGGAATAGTGATAACGGGATAGCTTAATAAATTCATCGTACCGAGTTGATCGTTGAACTCAGGTGTGCCAGATGGGCTGGTCACGATATATTTCGCTAAGCCATAATTTAAAATAGCCGACAGTAAGAACGAGCCCGATAAAATGTAGGTGGCTTTGCTCAATGCAGCCTCAAATTCATTTTTTGTATTATGCGAGTGTAGCGCATCGTCCACTTTATTAACTTGCAGTATTTTTTCGTTATAAATAAACGTTTTGACAAGCGGATAGGGCGTTTTAAGTGAAATTATGGTGCCGACTCCAATGATTAGTGGAATAGCAGCTTCTTTAATCGCGATGTATTTGTTATCAAGTTCGAGCAGGCCGATGCTGCTGGTGAGTAAAATGCTTATAAAGCCGAGTGCAGGAATAAAACCGAATTTTTTCTCTTGGTAAAATTGGTATAGGCCATAAAGTAGGGGAAGAGAAAGTCCTAGTATGAGGCCATAAATTGGACCGAGTTGATCCTCTGGGCTTAGGTATTTTAGGATCAGGGTGGGTGCAATGACACAGATGGCGAGCTCAGTAAGTAATGAGCCTGAAGATTGTTTGTGTGGTGTAGCGTCTGACATGTATTTCCTGTGAAATTATTCCGAATAATGCTGTAAAGGTCTTAGAAGCGTTCGCTCGGCGCGAACTCCCCCTCGGATTTCGCTATACTTAGCGATTATACGCGGTTCATAGAGATAATATTAGTGTGAGATATTCAAATGTTGACTTGCATTGCCATAGCAATGTGTCCGATGGCTCACTTTCACCCTCAGATGTCGTTACGCGCGCGCACCAGCATGGCGTTGAAACCTTGTCGCTTACCGATCACGATACGATCGCTGGATTAAATGAGGCGAAAAATAAGGCTGATGAGCTTGGTATGAAATTGATACCGGGTATTGAACTTTCGTGCCAGTGGCGAAACTATGGAGTACATATTTTAGCTTATGACTTTGCAATTGATGATGAAACGATGCAGCAAGCTCAGCGTATTCAGACAGAAAATAGATTGCAGCGTGCGCGAGAAATAGCAGCGAAACTTGTGCACAAAGGTTTGCCGGACGTTTACGACCGTGCTGTCTCGCTGAGTGCCTCGGGAGTACCTGGACGGCCTCATTTTGCGCAAGCCTTGATAGATGAGCAGGTGGTTGAGAGTCACGGCGCTGCATTCAAACAGTATTTAGGCTCCGGTAAGGTCGGTGACGTGAAGAATGTTTGGCCTTCGCTGGCTGAAGTGATGGATTGGATCTCCTCAGCTAAGGGTGTTGCAGTGATTGCGCATCCACGAAAGTATAATTTTTCGTTGTCTAAATTACGTTTGCTAATTGAAGATTTTAAGGCGTTAGACGGCAGAGCTATGGAGGTGATTGTGTCCGGACAAAAACCTGGTGAGGTCGGTATGTTAGCGGATCTTTGTGGTCGTAACGACTTACTCGCGTCAGTCGGTTCTGATTTTCACTCGCCGAAGTTTGCTTGGGCTGAGATCGGCAGGGTACCCGCCTTACCCAGCTCTGTGACACCGGTATGGACTCTTTTCCGTTAGCTTATCTGTCGGCGATAGTCTTCGTTTAGTCGCTATGAAAAAAGAGATAGATATCGGTCAATTGCTCGCCTAGTAGGCCAATCATTTGTTGCATTAGCTTGCTGTTATCGTGAATCTGATGGAACTCGTCACCGTCATATAAGCCCGAAAGCGCCATATAAGGCAGCAATAGCTCTGCACTGACTTCTTCATCTTTGGCGAACCATGCATCTTCTTTTAATAGCATGCCCTCGATAAAGCCAACACACCAACTTTCCATGGCCACTTCGTAGTCTTCGTCTTCTTCTTCAAAAGGTAGGTTGAAGTCCGAACCTTCTGTTAAGAAGTCGGCTAAGTCTTTTGCAATGGTTTCAATTGCATCAATAAGCGTAGTTGTTTGCTTGTTTGATAGCTTAACCTCTCCTCCTAGAGTCGCATGAAGGGCTTGATCTGCGCTAACTGAGGGTGGACCTACTACGATCGCGCTAACTAAGCCATGCAAGCCAAAGTAATCGAGTGCGTCTTCATTGAGGTCATCGCTAAAAAGGATGTCTTCAATTCTATCTATTTCTTGAGAACATAAGGGCATGGTTCACCTGCTGTAAAAA
Source organism: uncultured Oleiphilus sp. (assembly GCA_913020245.1). Lineage (GTDB taxonomy): Bacteria > Pseudomonadota > Gammaproteobacteria > Pseudomonadales > Oleiphilaceae > PZPK01. Next base: position 19,307 of record CAJWAD010000016.1, on the reverse strand, counting down.
AGCCAGTGGTCAAGACGACGACTGGCTTTGTTAAATAGTAACTAGCGTTGGACGCGACTACTCTATTTTATCACCATCTGTGTTTAGCGCTAAAGATTGTTGTGTGCTTTCGGTTGCTGTTAGCGATGCATCTGCATTCACTGACGTCTCTGACTTAGCACGGGGGTCATTGTGCGCCCGCTCTGATTGACTGCGCTGTCTGCGTCGAACCGGTTTTTTATCTGCAGTTGGTTTTGCGCTTTCGCCAGAGCCTGCCTTAGATTTAGCTTCGGCTTTTATTTCGGTCGCAGACTTTTCTGGTTCAGCTTGAACTTCATTTTTTTTCGCAGGTTTGGTTGTCGCTTTTTGTTCACCTTCAGCACTTTTAACAGGCGCCTCAGCTTTTAGCTCTTCTGGTTTTGTCGGAGTCTCAGTAGCGGCTGTTGAGTCGGCCTTTGGTGTTCTGCGGCGAGTGTTGCGACGCGCTGGGCGTTTTGGTTTTTCCAATGATTCCTCAGGTGTCGTTAATTCCTCAGGCTTCGCGCTTAGCGTTTCCTCGGTTTTTACGACTACCGTCTTTTCTTCATGTTTATCTTTGGGTTCGTTAGGCGCTGTCGCGACAGTTTGTTCGCTTTTTTCTTCAGGACTTTCCGCCGTTATGCTCGTTGTATTTGCATTGGCGGTCTCTGCTTTAGGGCGACGGGTTCGGCGTGTATTACGGCGACGGGTTTGGCCTGGCTCGGCGACGTTGTCCTGCGCTGAACTCGCTACGCTTGCTTCCGTGGTTACGTTTTGGTTTACGTTTCCGTCTTCCGCAGCAGCTTGATGCGCTTCTGCAGCTCGATGCATTGCTAATTCATCTTCACTGGCTGTTTTTTGAGGCGCTAGACCGGTTGGGGGTTTTGCATTTGGACGCTGTTTGTCTTCGTACTTTCTTGCATTACTGCCGCTATTTCGATTGCGCCGAGGACTTTTCGCTTCACTATTTTCTGAGCGATTCTCTGATCTATTATCTGGTCGGTTATCGCGTTTGGTGTTGCGATTGTCTCGAGACTCTTGATTATCCCGGCGGTTTGCGTTGCGATTACTACTACTATTACTACGTCTATTCGGCTGCTCATTGTCTCGAGAGGTATTTTTATCAGCATTTCTAGACTGATTTTTTGAGCTATCGTTTTTACGCTTTTGACTATTTCGACTATCGTTACGCTTGGCGTGGGTATGAGCGTTACCTGAGCCGTTAACATTGTTTGGCTTTCTGTTACGTTCATTTGAGCGTTTATTTTGGTTTCGACTTGTATCGTTAGCCGCTACAACTACGGTATCGTCCTCGTTGCTAAACATTGAGCTTAATTTTTCACCAAGCTTTTTAAAGAGGCCTTTGCTCTCTAGATTTGCTGCTGGTGCGCTCGGCGCGGGAGCGCTTGGTGCGATACTTTTCACAGCCGCTTCTTCACGCACAATTTCGCGAGCGGTTGTCGTGGTGACTTGGTGGTCTTCGCCTTGGCTCGGTTCAATGGTATAGCTTGGGCGATCGTCATTGCCTTCAGACTCATCCTCGCGGATTCGGAGGACTTCAAAATGCGGTGTGTCCATAGAATCGATCGGAACAATAATTACCTGCACTCCCTGCTTGCTCTCAATGTCGATAATCTGCTTACGCTTTTCGTTAAGTAAAAAAGAGGCCACAGTGACAGGTACCAATGCTTGCACTGCACCGGTTTTTTCTTTTGAGCTCTCTTCGTATACGAGTCGCATGATCGAGAGCGCCAGTGACTCTATGTCTCTTATCGTGCCTTGGCCATTACAGCGAGGGCAGACTACTGAGCGAGTTTCGCCAAGTGAAGGGCGTAACCGCTGACGGGACATTTCGAGTAGTCCAAAGCGGGATATCTTACCTACTTGGACACGCGCGCGGTCGAGCTCGAGAGCGGTCCGCATACGGTTTTCCACGTCACGCTGATTCTTGGTTGGTCCCATGTCGATAAAATCGATGACGACTAAACCGCCCATATCACGCAAACGAAGCTGGCGGGCAATTTCGTCCGCCGCCTCAAGGTTTGTGACGAGTGCGGTTTCTTCAATATCTCCGCCTTTCGTGGCGCGGGCAGAGTTAATATCGATAGACACGAGTGCCTCAGTTGGGTCGATAACGATAGAACCACCAGACGGCAACTTAACTTCACGTTGGAACGCCGTCTCGATTTGCGCTTCTATTTGATAGCGGCTAAATAGCGGAACCTCATCTTGGTACAACTTGATTTTGGTTTCATACGCAGGCATCACTGCACGAACGAAATTTAAAACGTCTTCAAAGACAAGTGGCGCATCAACTAATACTTCACCAATATCCTGACGAAGGTAATCTCGAATTGCGCGGATGATTAAATTGCTTTCTTGATATATTAGGAAAGGGGCAGGGCGACCTTTTGATGCGCTAGTAATTGATTCCCAGAATTGTAGGAGGTAATCCAAATCCCATTGAAGCTCTTCAGTAGTGCGACCTACGCCCGCGGTTCGCACAATTGCACCCATGTTTTTGGGCATGTTGAGGCCTGAGATAGCTTCTTTAAGCTGAATGCGTTCCTCACCTTCAATGCGTCGAGAAATTCCGCCCGCTCTGGCGTTGTTTGGCATTAGCACCAAATACCGACCCGCAAGACTGATAAAAGTCGTTAGTGCTGCGCCTTTGTTACCTCGCTCTTCTTTGTCAACTTGAACAATTAGCTCTTGGCCTTCCGACAGCGCGTCTTTAATATTGACTCGCCCTTTTCCTAGCCCTTCTCTAAAGTATTCTTTTGAGATCTCTTTTAAGGGCAGAAATCCATGGCGTTCTGCGCCAAAGTCGACAAAAGCAGCCTCTAAGCTTGGCTCGATTCGTGTTATCTTTCCTTTGTATATGTTCGCTTTTTTCTGCTCTCGTGAACCTGCTTCGATATCTAAATCGTAAAGCTTCTGGCCATCTACAAGGGCAACGCGCAACTCTTCGGTTTGAGTTGCATTAATTAGCATTCTTTTCATTCACAACATCCAGTTTGTGCTGCGAACAAGCTAAGGAGGAGATTCAATGAGGTGAAACAGATTGGTTCTCGAACAGGGCGAATAAACGTCCTACAGTTCGATAGCACATATCTGTCGGCGTTATTTGCCACCGATGGTAGCAATGGTAACGCTGTTCTAAGTAACATTGTCAGTAAAGGTCTTAGGATAAAGCTGCCTTTTGGCAGTGTAGCGGCCTTTTTGTCAATGTACGACTAGCCAAGTATTACCAAAAGATGGTGATTGCTTGGCGTCTCTTAAATCTCTCTTCCTATGCGTTGTTCATCGCATTTATGTATTATCTGACTGCCGGCATAAGCGCGGCGCCATAACGTTTAAAGTGTTTATTGAAGCTTTATGATACGTTGTTCAGGTGACCACATTCTTTGCGGTTTAAAGCTTCAAGCGATCGTAATCGATATCAGAGCATCTATTTATTCAGGACGTTTTTGGCAGCAGTTCTTTGCGTGCTCGCGTCTCTGTAGTATCGTGCACCTTGCATTGACCCGCAATTTCTTTCTTACGGACAACCAGGTTCGAAAGGCTCTCTTGATGTCACCACGTGATAGACAATATCTATAAGTGTGATCGACAGCACGACAAATATAACAGTAAACATTGTAGGCGGCAAATGACGTGCGGTTAAAGAAGATGGTTTGGCGGTTGTTTGTTTTGAATTAGAAGCCAAAAACGGAGATTAAGTGACTGACCTAAATGAGCATAAACCTCAGGTGCGTTTTGAGACGATTACCGAGAAAAACGTCTTGCAGCGAATAGATAACTATTTGTTGGGTCGTTTGAAAGGTGTGCCAAAATCAAAAATTTATAAAGTGATTCGCAAAGGCGAAGTGCGTATCAACAAAAAACGCTGTAAGCCAGAAACTAAATTACAACTTGGAGATATTATTCGCATTCCGCCGGTTTTTGGTGTGAAAGAAGGTAATTTCGCGAATAAGATAAGCGAGTCATTATCAGCGCTCCTCGATAGTGCAGTGCTCTTTGAAGATGACCGGTTGTTAGTTATTAACAAACCTTCGGGACTTGCGGTGCATGGCGGCAGTGGTATTAATGTTGGGCTCATCGAGGCCTTGCGTGTCAAATATGCAGACCATCAGTTTTTAGAGCTTGTTCACCGCTTAGATCGTGATACTTCTGGCGCTATTATCGTTGCCAAATCTCGCCTGGCCTTGCGTGCTTTGCATGCGCAGTTCCGAGATAATCAGGTGAACAAGATCTATCATTTAGCGGTGCACGGAAAATGGCCCAGGCACAAGACGTTTGTCGATGCACCGTTACGCAAGAACGAACTTAAATCAGGTGAACGTGTTGTGCGGGTATCGCAAGACGGTAAGCCAAGTAAAACATTCTTCCGTATACTCAGTAAGCAAGAAAATTTTAGTTTAGTCGAAGCGAAACCGATCTCGGGTCGCACCCATCAAATTCGCGTGCATGCTGCATTTTCTCAATGCCCAATTGTTGGTGATGACAAGTACATTCAAGACATAGTCGATAATCGCCATGGCATGGAAAAAGCGCGACTCATGTTACACGCACGTTTAATTGAGTTTGATTTGCCAGCGCAGGCGAGGGTAAAAGCCGAAAGAGTCCGAATAGAAGCGCCGTATGATGAGGTTTATTCGAAAACCTTGCAAAAGATGAATCTACAGATCGATGAGGTCTAGCGTGCCAGTAAAAGTAATTATTTTTGATTGGGATGGCACTTTAGTTGACTCAGAGGCACATATTGTTTCATGCCTTACCTTTGCAGCGGCGCAACAGAGTTTGCCTCAGCTTGGCTATGATCGCTACAAAAGTATTATTGGTTTGGGGATGCATGAAGCGTTACTTGCGCTATATCCAGATTTGAATGAGCACCAATTGGTCGCCATGCGTGAATCTTATTCGGCGCATTTTACACGCTCGACTAAGAATGAAACGCAACTGTTTAAAGGTGTGCGCGATACTTTAGAGGCGTTAACCAAAAAAGGTATTCGTCTTGCGGTGGCAACGGGTAAAAGTCGCAGGGGGCTGGAGCGAGCCAAGCAAGCAACCAGGTTGGGGCATTACTTCGAGCAAGAACGGTGTGCTGATGAAACTAAGTCAAAACCCAATCCGTTGATGCTGCAGGAATTACAGCATTATTTCGATGTTGCGTTTGGTGAGATGCTGATGGTTGGAGATACGAGCTTTGATATGGAGATGGCTTACAATGCCGGTATACCTTCGGTTGGCGTTAGTTATGGCGTTCATGACCCGAAAACGTTTATGCAATGGCAACCGCAAGCCATTGTTGATAATTTGTCTGATCTGCTAACCTTGAGCCACCTTTGAGTTTATTCTAGGCCTGATCAAGTAAGGAGTTTTTCTTGAGTAATGTTGATAACGATAATCCGGCAACTGCCCCGAGTGCTGACAAATGGACAGAAACAGAGCCTAATGCGCCGTTTGAAGAGTCTTCTGGCATGCAGTCACCGAGTAAATCTTCCAAAGAATGGAAGTTGATTGAAAAAATAGTGGGTAATCTCGGTACCGAGCAGCGTCGTTCTCGTCGTTGGGGTATATTTTTTAAATCGGTTACCTTTATTTATCTATTTGCTTTGCTCGGTTTGATTGGCAGTGGTGTCAGTACGACTGATTTAACGTCGAGCGATTCGTACACCGCGCTCGTCGATGTTCGCGGTGTGATCGCGGATGATGAGTGGGCAAATGCGGACATCATCGTTTCAGGTTTGCGCGCGGCATTCGAGGCGGATGGTACACAGGCCGTAGTGTTGAGAATAAACAGTCCGGGGGGTAGCCCGGTACAGGCTGGTTATGTTTACGACGAAATGCGTCGGTTGCGCACCTTGCACCCAGCGGTGCCATTATATGCCGTTATTACTGACCTGGGCGCATCGGGTGCCTACTATATTGCCGCAGCGGCGGATGAAATATATGCAGACAAAGCCAGTTTAGTAGGCTCTATTGGTGTTACCGCCTCTGGCTTTGGTTTTGTTGACGCGATGGAGGAATTGGGCGTCGAGCGCCGTCATTATACCTCTGGTGAGCATAAAGCTTTCCTCGATCCTTTCAGTGACGAAAAAAGTTCCGAAGTGCGATTTTGGCGAACAGTGCTTGAAAACACGCATCAGCAATTTATCGCAAAAGTTAAAGAAGGACGCGGAGAGCGTTTGAAGGATAACGATCAGTTATTTTCGGGTTTGATTTGGAATGGTGAGCAAGCACTGGAATTGGGCTTAGTCGACGGTCTGGGGAGTGCCGGATACGTCGCGCGTGAGGTGGTAGGGGTTGAGGAAATTATTGATTTTAGCGTTCAGCCCGATGCCTTTGCAGAGTTTACTGAGTCGCTCGGTATCGCTGCCGGAAAAGTGATCATGCAGGTGGTTGGGTCGCCCATGCAAATGCGTTAGGTGCATATTTAATGCGGATAAACCGTTAAATGACTTGGTATCCCTCGTTGACCAGCATTTCGGTAAGTCGAATTAGTGGTAGGCCGACGAGTGTGTTCGGGTCATCGCCTCGAACGTATTCGAACAATGAGATGCCCAAACCTTCAACTTTGAAGCCTCCTGCGCAGTCAAATGCCTGTTCTCGTTCAACATAATGTGTGATCTGCTTCGTAGTCAGATGTTTAAATTTGACTTTATACACCTCAACTGAGCTTTGCATATTCGTCGAACGAGTGTTGAACACAGCAAGACCCGTGTAAAAAGTTATTTCTTTTCCTGAGCAGCGTTTAAGCTGGTTAATGTTTGATTCGCGGTTGCCCGCTTTTGTGAGTTGGTGATTATCGCTGAAAGCGACTTGGTCTGAACCAATGATCAACGCATCTTCAAACTGACCGTGGCCAACCTTTGCTTTGTGTTCGGCGAGTCGCCTAGCCATCGCGTCTGGCTTTTCATGAGCCCGCGCTGATTCGTCAATGTTTGGCGAAAACTGTTCGAACGTAGGTAAAATCTTGGACAATAATGCTTTTCGATAAATGCTTGAGGAGGCAAGAACTATATTCATGGTAACCGCTGTGTAAATGGAGCAAAAGTAAGGTAACCCAGTTTGGTCGCCAAACGTAAATTCTGTTAGCTCGAAAGCCTGTTAAGGTAATGGCTTCAAACGAATGTAAAAAAACGACTATTTCTTTTGACAAGCCCTTGCCACAACCATAGAATTGCGCGCTTATGTCTGATCACTCGCTCCCAAAGACAGTTGACCCTTTAAAGTATGCGGATCAAAACAAGGTCCTCGAAGGCGAAATTGCATTAGAATTAATGCCTAGGTTGCTAGAAATAGTGCTGGAATCTGAGGCGGAAGTAAAGATCAGGCTAGAGTTTGATCGGGACGAGCAGAAGCTTCGTGTGCTCAAAGGGCAGTTAAGCGCTGATTTAGTATTAGTGTGTGAGCGCTGCTTAGAGCCTGTTAATAAGCGGGTCGAATCTGAGTTTGCCTTGGGAATCGTGTTGACAGATGAACAAGCGAAAAACCTGCCAGGCTATTATGAGCCATTATTGGTAGATCCAGAATCACTTGAGCTTTTGGAAGTGATCGAAGAAGAATTAATGCTGAGTTTGCCAATGTTCGCTTATCATGACGATTGTGAGCTAGACACATCGGCATTGCGGAATGAAGAAGTAGAGCAAAGTCAAAAGGACGAGGATAAACCTAATCCATTTAGCGTGCTCTCAGAGCTTAAACTCAAAAAGTAAAAAGTAGTGAAGGTGGGCAGTTTGCAAGATCGCCGTTGAGGCAGAGGGCAAACTGCGGCCAAATATAAATTGAGACACCTTTAGGAGAATCATATGGCTGTTCAAAAAAATCGTAAAACTCGTTCTAAGCGTGGCATGCGTCGTTCGCATGATGCATTGGGCTCTGCAACGCTTTCTGTTGATTCAACGACAGGTGAGACGCATCTCCGTCATCATGTTACGGCGGACGGTTTCTATCGCGGTAAGAAAGTTGTTGAGATTAGCGAAGACTAATACTTCGCCCAAAGCCAATGCCTGACAACGTTAGGATTGCAGTCGATGCAATGAGTGGGGATCAGGGTCCTCAGGTTGTTGTTCCTGCAGTATTGTGCTTTTTAGAACAAAATAAAGCCTCGAAGGTATTTCTGGTCGGTGATCAGGATATCTTGGAGGCTTTGTTGCTTTCGGAGCGTGAACGTTATCCTGCGTATAAGTCTTTGAGCGCCCGTTTAGAGATTATATCTGCTCAGAGTATTGTTACGATGGAAGACAAACCATCGCTGCTGCTGCGCCGGAAGCCCGACTCCTCGATGGCAATTGCATTGTCATTGGTTAGAGATGGCACAGCGCACGCTTGTGTAAGTGCGGGTAACACCGGAGCACTCATGGTCTTAGGTCGGAGCATGCTCGGTATGTTTCCTGGCATCGATCGCCCCGCAATCACTAAAATGTTTCCCTCGCAAGGTGGCGGCTGTTTGGTGTTAGACCTTGGTGCAAATGTTGACAGTTCTGCTGAGCACCTTATGCAATTTGCTCTGATGGGGCAGTTTCTCGCAGAGGTGATTAAACGGAAGCCGCAAGCGAGCGTTGCGCTGCTCAACGTCGGCGGTGAGAGTATCAAAGGTAACGAACAAGTCCGTTTAGCTGAAACCCTAATCAAAGAATCAGAGGCTATCAACTATATTGGTTTTGCTGAGGGGGGTGATATCTTTCGCGCCAAGGCTGATGTTTTGGTTTGTGATGGATTTGTTGGTAATGTTGCCCTGAAAAGTGCCGAGGGCGCTGCCAATATTATCTTACAAGGTGTAAGCGAATTTTTTGACCGCAACTGGTTTAGTCGATTACTTGGCCGTTTGCTATTACCGATGATGCGAAACGCATTAGCGCAACTAGACCCGCAAACGCATAACGGTGCAATGTTTCTCGGGTTAAATGGGGTGCTGGTCAAGAGCCATGGTGCGGCCAGTGCAGAGGCGTTTCAGCATGCCATTGGATTAGCGGAACAAGAGGCAAGGGCAGAGCTCCCTGCGCTGATAAATCAGGCTTTAGAAGAAATACTCTGAGCGTGGTTTGCATCTAACCAACAACTAGCGATATCAAAAAAAGAGGATGAGTTGATGAAGGTTGCGTTTATTTTCCCCGGTCAAGGTTCGCAAGTAGTTGGCATGATGTCGCAACTGCTTCACGAAAGTGCGGTTGCGCAACAGGTTTTTCAGAGAGCATCGGACGCTATTCAACTAGATTTGAAAAAATTAGCCCTTGATGGACCAGAAGAAGCCATTAATAAAACGGCGATCACACAACCTTTGATTCTCACGGCAAGCGTCGCTGTGTGGGAGCATTGGAAGTCGCAGTCTGAGCGCCGGCCGGATTTTGTGTGTGGCCACAGTCTGGGTGAATATACGGCATTAGTCGCTAATGGTGTAATCGGTTTAGAGGAAGCGGTTAGTTTGGTGCATCTGCGTGGCGAGTTAATGCAGAGCGCCGTGCCATTGGGTGAAGGCTCGATGGCGGCTTTGCTTGGCTTAGATGATGCAGTGGTGGTGGACGTGTGCGCGAAAGCCGAGCAGGGTCAGGTTGTCTCCGCCGCTAACTTTAATTCACCAGGGCAGGTAGTAATTTCTGGTTCAAACGCAGCCCTTGAACGTGCGATTAGTCTCGCCAAGGAAGCCGGTGCGAAACGTGCAGCCATGTTACCTGTCAGTGTACCTTGTCACTGTTCTTTGTTGCGTCCCGCCGGTGAAAAGTTAGCTGAGGCATTTGCCGATGTTCAGTTGTCTGAACCGACTATCCCTATTGTTCAGAATGTAAGTGCGGCAGTGCCGGCCACAGTGAATATACTCAAAGATAATTTGCTTGAACATTTGCATCAACCTGTCCGTTGGGCGGATTCTATTCGCTATTTGATTAGTGAAGGTTGTGAGCTCTTTGTCGAGTGTGGATCAGGTAAAGTATTAAGTGGTTTAAATAAACGTATAGATCGGAGCATCAAGTCGATGCCGGTCTCAGATCAGGCGGGATGCTTAACATTATTGGAAGCATGGCAATAGTGTTGCGACAATGAAACATGATTTAAAGCAAGCGAACGAATCGAAAAGCGAGAAAAGTTCATGCCGATAGAAAAACGAGTTGCCCTGGTAACGGGTGCGAGTAGGGGTATTGGTCAAGCGATTGCGAAGGCCTTGGCAAGTGATGAGAGCTTGACTGTCATTGGAACCGCAACGAGTGCAGAAGGGGCCTCAACTATCTCTCATTATTTTGCAAAATGGGGCTTGGACGGTGATGGCATTGTTATGGACGTAGCCGACCCCTTGTCGGTATCGGAGGGCATTGACCAAATTAGTTCCGCATATGGCCCCCCCCTTATTTTGGTTAACAATGCAGGCATTACCCGAGATGGTTTGCTGTTGCGCATGAAAAGTGATGATTGGGATTCAGTCGTAAATACCAATTTAAGCGCCGTTTACCGAACAAGTAAGGCGGTGCTTAAAGGGATGATGAAGGCTCGCTGGGGACGTATTATTAACATTAGTTCTGTTGTGGCGCAGATGGGCAATCCTGGGCAAGCAAATTATTGTGCGGCGAAAGCAGGTATTGAGGGATTTACGCGCTCGATGGCAAGAGAAGTTGCGACGCGAGACATTACGGTCAATGCCGTGGCGCCGGGATTTATTGAAACAGACATGACAAAAGATCTGCCTGTCGATGCACAAAATGCGATGTTAGCTAGAGTGCCGATAGGGCGCCTAGGGCAGGCATCCGAAGTTGCAGCTGTGGTGAACTTTTTGGCGTCTAAGCAAGCATCTTATATGACAGGTGAATGTTTGCATGTAAACGGTGGGATGTATACGGGCTAGGCGGAAAAGTCTTGAGTCAGAGCGTGTTAGCGAGAACATATTGAGGCACTAAATTCGGTGCTTGTTTCGTTGTTCTGATTCCCTTAGACTACGACGCCATATGCGGTCGGAAGTTTGATACCGAGAACTTCGACACGAAGCACCTTTGCGACTAGGCGAGTGAGCGAATGGCAGCTGCTTTATTTTTTAAAGAGAGGAAACTATGAGTACGGTAGAAGAACGTGTTAAAAAAATTGTATGTGAGCAGCTGGGCGTTAAAGAGTCTGAGGTGCAAAACACTTCTTCTTTTGTCGAAGACTTGGGTGCCGACTCCCTTGACACCGTTGAACTTGTAATGGCTTTGGAAGAAGAGTTCGAAACTGAGATTCCAGATGAAGATGCGGAGAAGCTCTCAACAGTTCAAGAAGCGATTGATTACATTATCGCTAATCAATAAGCCTGATTAGTACTGAAAGAACCGTCCTTAGTATATTCTATGGGCGGTTTTTTGTTATTTGTAAATCATAAGTTGTGGACGTAACTCGCTCATTGGCGATGTTGTAAGAACAGTTTATCACCTGTTGTAATACAGTTTTTGGAGTATGTATGTCGAAGCGTCGTGTTGTGGTCACTGGTTTGGGAATGCTGACCCCGCTCGGAAACACTGTTGCTGATACTTGGCAAAAAATAACCGCGGGTGAGAGTGGCATTGGATATATTCAGCGTTTCGATACGGAGGCCTTCGGTGTCAAAATCGGTGGCGAATTAAAAGATCTCGATATCTCAAAGTATATGGATCGTAAAGAAGCGCGCAGAATGGATCCGTTTATGCAGTATGGATTGATTGCTGTGGCGCAAGCGGTGCAAGATGCGTCGCTTGATTCTCTCAGTGATGATCAAAAAAAACGCACGGGCGTTGCAATGGGTTCCGGAATTGGTGGCGTTGAAACCATCGAAAATGTGCGAGATACCTTTGTAAAATCAGGCCCACGTAAAGTGACGCCTTTTTTTGTGCCTAGCGCCATTATTAATATGATCTCCGGGAACGCAGCCATAAAGTATGGTTTTAAAGGTCCCAATATTGCAGTAGCTACGGCTTGCACAACAGGCGCACACAATATCGGTTATGCGGCACGCACGATCGCGTATGGTGATGCCGATATTATGATTGCGGGCGGCGCAGAAATGGCCACGACACCGGTCGCTATAGCCGGTTTTGCGAATGCGAAAGCGTTATCTACGCGTAATGATGAGCCAGAAAAAGCGTCTCGGCCCTGGGACGTTGATCGTGATGGTTTTGTATTGTCGGACGGGGCCGGTTCGATTGTTTTAGAAGAGTATGAGCATGCAAAAGAGCGTGGCGCGACCATCTACGCGGAACTGACCGGCTTTGGTATGAGCGACGATGCGCACCATATTACCGCACCCATAGAAGACGGGTCTGGTGCACGTACCGCTATGGAAAATGCGTTAAATGACGCAGGACTTCAATCTGAGAGTGTCGATTATATTAATGCACACGGTACCTCGACGCCTGCAGGCGACGTTGCCGAAGCGAAAGCGATCCAAGACTTATTTGGAGCGCACGCAAATCTGCTTGTGAGTTCTACCAAATCAGCCACAGGGCATTTATTAGGAGCGGCTGGTGCCATTGAATCTATTTTTTGCATTCTAGCCATGCGAGACAGCGTGGTACCACCTACGCTGAACGTTGAGATTAAAGACGCATCCGTTTTGCTAGATGTCGTACCGAAAACCGCACGAAAAAAAGTAGTTGATATCGCGTTAAGTAATTCCTTCGGTTTCGGTGGCACGAACGCTAGTTTAGTGTTTGCTAAACTCAAAGATTAATATGTCTGAGGCTTTGTACAGTTTTGTTTTATCGAGCGCGAGTCCCGTTCCTGCTGATGTGCAACTAAGGGCCGATAACCGTGGCCTAGCGTATGGTGACGGTGTTTTTGAAACCTTGCGTTCGGTTGAGAATAACATTCCGCTTTTAACTGAGCATCGCAAACGCCTGAGTAAGGGTTTGATGGCGCTAAAATTTGCCCACATTGATCGTTCTCTAGCTTTATTTGATCGCGCCGTTAGTGACGCGCAACGCTTTATTTCTGAGCAATCTTTATCTGAAGCTTTAATTAAGATAATCGTATCTAGAGAGGCGGGTGGGCGAGGTTATATGCCGCTAAAAACGGCCTCTGCCATACTAGTCATTCAAGTGTTTGCACCATCAACTGGGGTGTATGACGACTATAAAAATGGCGTTAATGTTGGTGTAAGTGATGTCGTGCTTGCTCAACAGCCCCTCTTGGCCGGCGTTAAGCATCTGAACCGACTTGAACAAGTGCTCGCCTCCCAAAGACTTGGCACGCATCAAGAAATGTTGCTGTGTGATGCCAATAACAATGTGATCGAAGGCACCAAAACTAATCTCTTGGTGTTTACAGATACTGGAGTATTTACGCCGCGGCTCGACAAAAATGGTGTATCTGGGACATTACTTCGCTGTTTGACACAACAAACGCAATCTCTAGGGTTCTCAATCAAAGAGCGAGAGATTAGCCTGGCTTCGATTCAGGCCTCAACAGTATCTCTTGCGCTAATTAATAGTGCGGTGGGTTGTTGGCCGGTAAAAACGCTAGAGAGTAAGCCCCATTCTATCGATAAACGTTGCCGAGCTATTCAAGTTTTTTTATCTGAAACCATGCATTATCCGGCAGTTGACTAACTCATGAAGATACTGAAGGTTTTAGCGCTAAGTAGCTTATGTATTTTTGCGAGTCTCTGGTTGGCTTTTCAATTTTATGAACGAAGTTTGTCAGAGCCTATTCAATTAGAAAATGAGGGTATGCTTCTCGAAGTAAAAAAAGGTGAGAGCATGCGTAGCGTAATTGAACGCTTGCAAGGGTTGGGGGTGCTGAGGAATTATTGGGTAGCGCGCATGTATGTTAGGCTCGAGGGCTTGGGCTCACAGCTCAAAGTAGGTGAGTTTCAGTTAGCCAATCATATGGATATGCGTGCACTTTTTGCCCTGCTTATTTCCAACAATCAGGTTTTATATCGTATTTCGTTAATTGAGGGCTCCACATTTCAAGAGGCTCGGCAGAAAATAGCGCAAACCGAGAACTTAGAAATAACTTTAAAAAAACTAAGTGATTCAGAACTCCTCGCCTTACTTAACGAGAGGGTGCGAATTAAACTGATAGACAAGTATCCGGCCGTTTTACTGAATGATTTATTAGAGAACTTTTCTCACCTAGAAGGTCTGATCTACCCAGATACGTATTTTTATCACAAAGGTGATAGCGATTTTGATTTGCTTGCACGCGCGCACCAGCGACTTGTCATGGTCCTATTAAATGAATGGCAAGCGAAAGCGAGCAGCCTACCGTTCAATACCCCATATGAAGCACTCATACTTGCATCGGTTATTGAAAAAGAGACGGGTAAACCCAGTGAGCGTAGTGAGATCTCAGGTGTATTTGTGCGACGCTTGAAAAAAGGTATGCGCTTACAGACGGATCCGACCGTTATTTATGGCCTAGGAGATCGATACAAAGGGAATATTACCCGGAAGCACTTAAGAGAGATGACCGCTTACAACACTTACCGAATTAATGGTTTACCACCAACGCCCATTGCGTTAGCCGGCCGTGAAGCGATTCACGCCGCTTTGCATCCTAGAGCCGGAACCAGCCTATATTTTGTGGCCAAAGGCGATGGGTCTCATATTTTTTCTGAAACGTTAGCACAGCACAACAGAGCAGTCAGAGACTATCAATTGCGGCGCAAAAAAGACTACCGTTCTAGCTTTAAGTAAATTTCAAAGAGGTCGGGTACGTTCGACAAGAGAATATATATGTTTGGAAAATTTATTACCATCGAGGGTGGTGAGGGTGTGGGTAAGTCGACCAATATTGCGTTTATTCAATCGCAATTAGAGTCAAAAGGTATTCAATGCCTGATCACTCGAGAACCCGGCGGTACCCCCTTAGCAGAAGAAATTCGCGAAATATTGATTAAGAATCGCGATGAAATAGTGGTCAGTGAAACTGAATTATTACTTATGTTTGCAGCGCGTGCGCAACATTTGCATCAAAAAATAATGCCTGCACTGTCAGAAGGTAAGTGGGTCATCTCTGATCGTTTCACAGATGCAACGTATGCTTATCAAAGTGGCGGCCGTGGCGTCTCAGCAAGTAACGTAGGCTTGCTTGAAAATTTTGTACAAGGTGATTTACGACCAGACTTAACCTTGCTTTTAGATGCGCCGCCGGAGGTAGGAATGGCTCGTGCTCGAGGCCGTGGTCAGTTGGACCGATTTGAGGAAGAGAAAAGTGCATTTTTTGATAGGGTTCGTCGCAATTATTTAAGTCGCGCGGCGGCTGAGCCTAAACGTTTTAAAGTCGTCGACGCCACGCAAATACTGAGTGCCGTGCAACGCGATATTGCAGAGTTGCTGCGTGAGTTACAGGCATCATGAATTTTGGCAGTGATAACCAAAGTGGTGCGTCTAATAAAGTGCTTCAAGCCTTAGTGGAAGCAAATAAAGGTCCGAGTGCTGGTTACGGAAATGATGAATGGACGGTTCGTGCTGAGGAAAAATTAAAGCAAGTGTTTGAGTGTGAGCTGAAAGCTTATTTCGTTACTTCAGGCACAGCAGCAAACTGTTTAGCTTTGTCTTGCATGGCTAATCCTTGGGATATGATTCTCTGTCATGCCCATGCACACATTATCAATGATGAGTTAACTGCTCCGGAACTTTTTACGGGAGGGGCTCGTGTGCAGGGGTTGGATGAAAATGTGTCTAAATTGAGTTCGGATGGTTTGGGGTTATTTCTTGAGAGCTTTGAAGGGCACCCCCCCCATACCCCGATGCCAAAAGTGCTTAGCCTCTCTCAACTAACAGAGTCGGGACAGGTCTATGAGTTAGATGAGCTTCAGGTTCTCTGTCGTAAGGCTAAAGAATATGGCATGACCGTGCATATGGATGGCGCACGCTTCGCTAACGCTTTGGTTTCGTTAGATTGCACGCCTGCTGAGATGACGTGGCAAGCGGGGGTTGATGTTCTGTGTTTAGGCGCGAGTAAAAACGGTGCACTGGCTGCGGAAGCTGTTATATTTTTCGATACTACACTCGTGCACGACTTTGAATTTCGCCGCAAGCGCTCGGGGCACTTGCTATCCAAAGGGCGTTATTTAGGCGCGCAATTCTTAGCATGGTTAGATCAAGATCATTGGTTAATGCTTGCTAAACAAGCCAATGATTTTGCCAGAAAGATCGCAACAGCAATTAATAGCTCTGAAAAAGCTACACTCGCATGGCCAGTCTGCGGCAATGAAGTATTCGTTTTAATGGATGAGGCACTAATTGATGCGTTGCGGGTGCAGGGTGCAATTTTTTATGAATGGCCCATGCGATTTTTGAGCGAAGGTCAGTTACTGAGTGGCCCGAACGCATTTATATTGGTTAGGTTGGTTGTGTCGCATAGCACACCAGTGATTGAAGTTAATAATTTGGTTTGTCTTATTGAAACAACTTAATTTGTTCGGTTACTAACCAAAACTGTTGTTCAAAAAAATCGCGATGATAATAACTTGTGGAATGGTAAGCAGGGGCAAAAATAAAGCTACTTTCCAAGATTTCATGGTGTCTCTTATAACCATAATTTCCGTGTAGTCTGTTGCGACACCACCCATTAAAAAAGTGAAGCTGTTGCCTGGTGCGTTGGCGCGAGTCATTAAATCTGCAGCGATAGGCGTCGAGCCTTCTGAGCATACTTCGATCAGCGTCGCGGCGATTAGCGTCGCGGCAAGCCCTAGCATTGTTGGACCAAAGTAACTTTGGAACAAATCAAGCGGCATGAAGGCACGAACTGCTGAAGCAAGTAACACGCCGAAGAGTATCCAGCGCATGACCATTCTAGAGCCTGTTAAGCCGTCGCTCAAAGTAGATAGGAAAAAGGTTTTATTCCAAGAGGCGCCCTTCAATTCCTTTTTGGCTTCCGGCCAAAACTTAAAGTCGCTCGGTAGCTTATGGATAGATCTTTTTGTT
This sequence comes from uncultured Oleiphilus sp., assembly GCA_913020245.1. Classification (GTDB taxonomy): domain Bacteria; phylum Pseudomonadota; class Gammaproteobacteria; order Pseudomonadales; family Oleiphilaceae; genus PZPK01. The sequence continues at coordinate 2,439 of CAJWAD010000016.1, read as the reverse complement.
GGAAAACTGTCTCTTTGTTCAAGGCGATCGAACAGCCAACCGGTACTAATGCCGATGATGATTGATAACCCTATAAAGGCAAGCGTCCACGGTAGGCCAATAAGTGCGATCATGATCAAAGTTAAAGAAATTGAGTTCCATGGGCTTGCGATCAAGAACGCCATGACTTGACCTAAACTTGCACCTTTGCGGTATAACTCCATTGCAACCATGAGTATGCCATGACTGCATAAGTCGAGTAATGTCCCAGCTAAGGTAGCTCGAACGAGTCCCTTGAATGAACCGCCTTGACCTAGTATGGAGATAACAAAATTCTGTGGTATTTTACTGAGTAAACCGATAAACAGAATAGCGAGTAGAAGGCTCCACCACATAATATTGATAAGCTCTATTACGCTGTGTGCTGCAATAGCAAACCACGTTTCATGCTGCTCTAAAAATAATCCGAGTATATAAAAGCTGCTGCTTAAAAATAGGCTGCCCCAAAGCAGCCAATCAAACTTTTTTTTGCTCACATCGGATGGACAGCAGCTTGATTGTGCTGGAGCCGCAGCGCTCGCTGGATCTGACGTTTTTGGTTCATTCGTCTCATGACAGCTGCTCATACTATCGATTTGCCTTTATGTTTTTTTTAGTGAGGGGTATTGAAGTTAATCCAAAATCGCGCATCGGGTTTTGTGTCCGCTTTGCATAATGACGTCACCAAGAGTAGCTATGACCTCATGATTTTGAGTTGCTCTATTTGTGTCTTAATAACTCCGACTTTCTCTAGCACTAGCGCTTGGACATGCACGTTATCTCTAGGCTTATTTCGCCGCAGCTCGAGTAGCTGCCGGCGTTCGCTTGCGAGGGAGCCACCTGCACATGCGCGTCTAATAAAGTGAAATATCTCCAAATTAGGCTGGTTATAATTTCTATGTCCATTCTTACTAAATGTTGGGTCTGACTAGCGCTATTTTTTCGCAGTAGCAGAATACTTTTTAGGCCTAACTGACTCTGTTTTGCCGCCTTGCCGATATTCAACGCATAAATCATTTTTCGTTACTGGTATTACCACAAACCCAACTTTACTGAGATATCAACCTAAGAAATATAGCCTAACTTTCTGAGCATTAAAGAATTGTTGCGGTTAAATTGCTTCAGATTTTTTCCCTTGAGTTCCTTTTTCCAGTTCGATTTTTTTCTCACCCAGCGCCCATCTTTTTGGGCGATGCTTTGCCTTGCTGGCAAGTCATAAGAGACTATTGGTGCGTCTAAAAAGATAGATATGCGTTTTAAACTGTCCTCAAATTTTGTCAGTAAATCTTCATATTTCAAAAAGAGTGTGTTGGGACGATTAAATGGATCCCAGCTCAAAATATGATTTGACCAGGTGGGGAATCGCAGTTGATCGCCTTTGACAAAAACGTCAAGTGGTGCCTCTTTGTTATAGTAATGCCACATACTTACGATCGCCGCTCTGCCATCCCTCACGATATAGATGGTTTTACTCGTCATGTCTGGGGGGGAGAGGTGTGTTTTAATTAATTGAAGCTCGTCAAGCGAAAAGTGTTCGTTATTGCTGAGTTCAATATGGCCCACGATGTCCGATAGCTCATTATTTCCCTCGCCAAAGTCATTTTTATGGACGCTAGCAGATCTCAAATTCATGCAGTTCCAAAGTATCGTCCGCAAAAAAGTGTTGCCACTCCTTGGATACGATGCTATCCATATTGGGTTTTTCAAATTAGGAAGTATCTTGCTCATATAGTTTTTATAGTCTGGGGAGTAATAGAAAAATATGCACTAAGGCCTCCGCAATCTCACCTTACAGACTGCTCCCTCAGCTTTCAACTTTGCGTAAACTAACTTGTTCTGCTGCTTAATAGGCGCATGCTCTGTCTGAAACCGAAGTGTATTTCAAAACTTAAGTTTCATCTTGAATCAAAATCGATTTTTTATAAGCTCGGTTTTTGCTAATTTTCTGTTCAAAGCATAGACAAATTTAAACGGTATGGCATAAAAAAAGCCCGGCCCAAGTAAAGGACCGAGCTCGAGTCGCGATCTATATCGTTACATCATTCTTAAAGGCTCTGCCTTAACGCTTAGATCGTTAGCCGGCGGTGCAAAAGATGTTAGGTTAATACCGTTAACGGCTTCTTTATACTCTTCTAAGGTTGGGAATCTGCCCAAGACACAAGACAACACTACCATCGGTGTTGAGCCAAGCAGTGATTCACCTTTTTTCTCAGTAGAGTCCTCTACAACTCGCCCTTGAAATAGGCGCGTAGATGTGGCGAGTACCGTATCACCTGCTTCCGCTTTTTCTTGGTTACCCATGCAGAGGTTACACCCAGGTCGCTCAAGGTACATGATGTTCTCGTAGGCTGTACGTGCTTCCTGCTTAGGGTTGTTGTCATCGAACGTGAAGCCCGCATATTTTGCAAGAATGTCCCAGTC
>CAJWAD010000015.1 GCA_913020245.1 uncultured Oleiphilus sp. | reverse complement strand
TGGTGTGCGCCTAACCTTCACTTACGCTAAAGATAATAACTCTGTGGGTTTATCTAATATGACTGAATTAATGTCAGACGCCGTTAACCTGATGATCGTAGGCATGGGCTTCGTTTTTGTGTTTTTAACGATTCTCGTTTTTGTAACATCGTTGATGTCAAAAATGGTACTTAAATATGCGCCTGAACCTGAGAAAAAAGCGTCACCTGCAGCCCCTATCGCTGCAACGGCATCAAATGATGCCCAACTGCTAGCAGTACTCTCTGCGGCAGTTGCTAAATACCGCTCCGACCAAAAGAAGTGAGCATTTAAAAATTATAAACCTTGAACGAAAAGGCTTTAATAACATGACAGAATCAAATAAGAAGGTTGGCATTACCGAACTCGTATTTCGTGATGCTCACCAGTCCTTGCTGGCAACAAGAATGCGCATCGATGACATGCTTCCTATCGCAGAAAAGCTTGACCAAATTGGCTATTGGTCCATGGAGTCATGGGGTGGCGCAACATTTGATTCTTGTATTCGTTATATTGGTGAAGATCCATGGGACCGCATCAGAGAAATTAAAAAGGCCATGCCAAACACGAAACAGCAGATGCTTTTGCGTGGTCAGAACCTGCTTGGCTATCGACACTATGCGGACGATGTCGTCGATAAATTTGTCGAGCGTGCGGCGAAAAACGGGGTTGACGTTTTTCGTGTGTTCGATGCGATGAACGATCCTCGCAACTTAGAGCGTGCGATCAAAGCGGTGAAAAACAATGGTGCGCATGCGCAAGGCACACTCTCATATACGACGAGCCCCGTTCATAACATAGATAATTGGGTAAGTTTGGCGAAACAAATTGAAGATATGGGTGTGGATTCGCTATTTATTAAAGACATGGCAGGAACGCTTTTGCCGTATGCCGCCTACGAGTTAGTAAGCAAACTCAAAGAACAAACAGATCTGGAGATTCAGCTTCAGTCCCATGCAACATCTGGTACGGCTGATATGACGTTGCTGAAGGCAATCGAAGCAGGCATTGATCGTGTTGATACGGCGATCTCATCAATGTCGATGACCTATGGTCATACTGCGACCGAAACCGTTGTTGCCTCTCTCGCAGGTACTGACCGTGATACAGGTTTGAGTATTCCAGCGTTGGAAGATATTGGTGCTTATTTCCGAAAGGTTCGTAAAAAGTATGCAAGGTTTGAGGGCTCTCTGCGTGGAACAGATTCGCGTATCCTGACGGCTCAAGTTCCTGGTGGTATGCTGACGAACATGGAAAGTCAGTTAAAAGAGCAAGGCGCGGCCGACAAATTTGATGCAGTCTTAGAAGAAATTCCGCGCGTACGCGAAGATCTGGGTTTTATTCCACTTGTAACGCCCACCTCACAAATAGTGGGTACGCAAGCCGTCCTGAATGTTCTAACAGGTGAGCGTTACAAATCTATTTCAAAAGAGACGTCAGCGATTCTGAAAGGTGAATATGGTGCAGCGCCTGCCGCGTATAATGCTGAACTTCAGCAACGCGTATTAGATGGGGCTGAAGCAATTACGTGCCGCCCAGCAGATAACCTTGAAAATGAGATGGATAAGCTGACCACAGAAGTTGAAGGGCTTGCCAAAGAAAAAGGGTTTACGTTAGCAGATGATCTTGTCGATGACGTATTGACTTACGCTTTGTTCCCGCAGATCGGTCTTAAATTTCTTGAGAACCGTAATAATGCAGAGGCATTTGAGCCGGTGCCAAGCGAAGGTGACGTAAACGCGTCTGCCGGCGGAAAAGAAGTTTATACCATTTCTGTTGGTGGTCAATCTTACACGGTTGAAGTAGAGGAGGGTGGCGACATCACGGGAATGGTACCTGTTGATGGTGCGGCGCCCCTGGCTCCTAATACAGGATCAGCGCCTTCAGCGGCTCCCGCCGGTGGCGGCGAACCTGTCCCAGCACCGCTAGCGGGTAACATCTTTAAGGTCTTGGTACAGCCTGGGCAAGCGGTCCAAGAAGGCGATGTCTTATTGATTCTTGAAGCTATGAAAATGGAGACAGAGGTACGTGCGTCTCGCGCAGGTACGGTCGGCACTGTGAGTGTTTCTGTTGGCGACTCTGTTGCCGTCGGCGATACGTTGATGACACTTTAAGGGTAAGCACAATGGAGAATATTCTCAACCTCTGGACAGGTAGTGGTCTCTACAACATAACTGGCGGTCAGATCTCAATGATCGTTGTATGCTTGTTTCTACTATATCTGGCTATCAAGAAGGGCTTTGAACCTTTGTTATTGGTACCTATCGGCTTCGGTGGTGTTCTTGCGAACATACCGGAGGCAGGCCTCGCGATGACGGCGACTGAAAATGCTATTCATTTTCATAAGCCGGAAGTGATGGCTGCATTGGCCGAAGTCTTCAAAATTCCATTTGACGCGGTAAAAGATTTATCAGGTGCTGCTTTCGATGAAACGGTTTACGCCTTCAAGGACGCTTTAAAAGAGGCGGACGCCACAACAGTTGCGATAGCACATAACGTTGCGAGTGACTTCGGTTACGCTAATGGAATGCTAGCGAACTTTTATAGTGTGATTATCGGAAGTACCGTGGGTCCTTTATTGATTTTCTTAGGGGTGGGGGCAATGACTGACTTTGGGCCTCTTCTAGCTAACCCTAAAACGATCTTGTTAGGGGCGGCGGCTCAGTTCGGTATTTTTGGTACGGTATTGGGTGCAGCCCTGTTAACAACCACGGGTGTTATGGAATTCACTATCTATGAAGCAGCGGCGATCGGTATTATCGGTGGCGCGGATGGTCCAACCTCAATTTATGTAGCAAGTGTATTATCGCCTCATTTGTTGGGTGCAATTGCGGTGGCTGCGTATTCGTACATGGCACTGGTGCCGGTCCTTCAACCGCCAATTATGAATGCACTGACGACTGCTGAAGAACGTAAGATACAAATGGTTCAACTTCGACCAGTTAATCAATTGGAAAAGATTTTATTCCCAATTGCTGTGTTGATTCTTGTTGCGTTGTTCTTACCTGATGCGGCACCACTTTTAGGCATGTTTTGTCTAGGAAACCTGATGAAAGAGTGCGGTGTTGTTGATCGCCTATCTGATACCGCCCAAAATGCGTTGATCAATGTTGTCACAATCTTCCTAGGGTTGTCGGTTGGCTCAAAGTTAAGTGCCGATAAATTTTTGGATCTACAAACGCTTGGCATTCTCGTGTTGGGAATGGTCGCTTTTGGTGTCGGTACAGGAACCGGAGTGATTATGGCTAAGATAATGAATATCTTTAGTGCAACAAAGGTTAATCCTTTAATTGGTTCAGCCGGTGTATCGGCCGTACCCATGGCAGCCCGCGTATCGAATAAGGTAGGGTTGGATAATAATCCTCAAAATTTCCTACTTATGCACGCAATGGGACCAAATGTAGCAGGTGTCATTGGCTCAGCCGTGGCGGCAGGTGTCATGATTAAGTTTTTAGGTGGGTAACCTGAAACCGAAAACCCTTTTGTCCCGTAAAAACCCTGGCGCACGCTAGGGTTTTTTTTATGGAGTATCTTATAAAGTATTCAAAGCTCGGTCATACAGACATTAGTGTCAGTCGTATCTGTTTAGGAACCATGACGTGGGGTGCTGAGAACACACAGCTAGAAGCCCATGAGCAACTGTTGATTCGCAATCTTTCGTTACGAGCAATATCGTTGGTGCAACAACTATGACGCAGCTTCGTGAAAATATTGCGTCGATAAGTTTGCTATTAAATACTGAGATACTGAATGCATTTGAATCTCTTTATGTTGAGCACACCTATCCGTGCCCTGAATGAGTCAATATCAATTCTTATCGCATTTTAAATAAGGTTTAGAGTATGAGTGAAAAGCCAGGAGTCGTTCAAAAGGCGCTATGGTCAGTGCGTCATGGTGTTGAGCAGACGTTGTTTTCTGAAAATTTCATCATTTCAGATTTAAGTCCTTATGATCTTATTTTTAGCGATGGCATTATGTCGGTTCGGCATTATCAGCCATTGACTGAACCCGCGATCGATGTGGCTGGGGAGCTTATTGATGTCGCCGACAAAGCCATTGTAAAGTCGAATATACCCTTGTTGTTGGTGCCGCCACTAGCAGCCACATCGATGATATTCGACCTTATGCCCCATCGTAGTATCGTGCGTTATTTTCAAGCACGTGGTTTTGATGTTTACTTAATTGACTGGGGCGATGTGACGGCTGACCATACAAATTTATCACTTGAATCCTATGTTTTAGACTGGATGCCTAAGATCCTAGATGCAGTATTAGAAGAAAATGGTGAGCAGGAATTGTCCATCTTTTCTTATTGTATGGGTGGTCTTATCTCTATGATGTACCTGGCGACAAGAGGCGATGAAAGGGTGCGCAACTTAATTACGGTGGCAAGCCCAATAGATATGCATCAAAGTGGCTTAGCGGGTAAATTTTTGTCATCGGTTTATCGCCCTGCACAGGCAATGGCGGGTTGGTTAAATTTTTCTTTGCTTGATGTGCCTGCAAAGGCCTTTCATGTGCCTGGCTGGACATCCTCACTTGTCTTTAAGTTAACCAATCCAATGGGGTCTGTCATCAGTGCTTATGAGAAATTTCTTAACTTATGGGACCGTGAGTATTTAGAAGAGAGTATTACGATAAGTAAATGGTTTGATGATATGGTCGATTACCCCGGCGAAACAATTCGTGATATGGCTGTTCATATGATGATTAATAATGGCATCGCTAATGATAAAATGAAAATTGGTGATACTAAGGCGCAGTTTAAGAAAATCAGATGCTCAATCTTGGCGTTTGCCGGAGAAGCCGATCGCTTGGTTAGTAGTGACGCAGCGCATAAGGTGTTGGATATTGTGTCGTCTAGTGACAAAGAGTTTTACGTGGCCCCAGGCGGTCATGCTGGAGTGTTTGCCGGCAGTTCAGCGCCAAAGCATACGTGGGCGATTAGTGCAGATTGGTTACTAAAACGCTCAAAAGTAAAGCATTCTAGACGGAGAAATCGAAAAGTATGAGCAAGCGTTATACAGTAAACTATTGGTTGATGAATGAGGCGGGTGAAGTCGTCGATACTTCTGAAAAAGGCGAGCCAATGGTCATCGTACCGGGTAGTACGACGAGTATCGAGGGTTTGCAAAAAGCCGTGGATGGCCGCTCAGTGGGTGATCGCATAGAGGTCACGATCCCGCCGGAACTTGCGTACGGTGTCCACAACGCTGAGTTTATTAGCGAAGTCGATATTGCGATGTTTGATGGCATAGAAAAAGTCGTGCCGGGGATGAAATTTCAGACGAACACTGGTGAGCAAACGCAGATTGTTCAGGTAATGGAAGTGGACGGTAATCGAGTAGTCGTCGATGCTAATCATCCCTTAGCTGGGTTGCCCTTAGTGTTTGAATTAGAAATTGTGTCAGTTGAAGATATCGAAGCTAGCGAAAGATAAAAAACTGAAAGAAAAGAAAGATTTAAATATATTGTCAGGTAATTTTTGAAACAGCATATATACTTAATGTAACAAAAAGATTCGAGCGTTCGGTTGTTTAAACCATAACCGAACTTCTTTACTGTAAATAATTCAAGTAAACAAGAATAAGCGAATGGAAACACAAGAACAAAACGAAGCATGGCGCATCTTAATAGTTGAAGACGATGAGCGTCTCGCTGACCTGACGAAAGAGTACCTAGAAAGCAATGGCCTCGTGGTGTCCGTAGAGGCCAACGGCGGATTGGCGGTTAACCGTATTGTAAATGAAAGCCCTGACCTTGTGGTATTAGATTTAATGCTACCTGGTGAAGATGGCTTGTCTATTTGTAGACGGGTACGACCACAATATTCTGGGCCGATCTTGATGCTCACGGCACGCACGGATGATCTTGACCAAGTTCTTGGGCTTGAAATGGGCGCTGACGACTACATGTCAAAACCTGTGCGGCCCCGCGTACTGTTGGCACGTATTCGGGCTTTATTACGTCGTATAAAGGATTTAGATAATGTAGCCGAGGCGAATGCCCAAGCGGGGGGTGGTGACGGACCAACGCGGCTTACGTTTAATAACTTGGTTGTCGATTCATCTATGCGCGAGGCGTGGTTAGATGAAGAAAGCATCGAACTTACAAGTGCTGAGTTTGATTTGCTCTGGTTGCTATCGAGCAATGCTGGGACCGTATTGAGTCGCGAGGAAATTTTCACCGCGTTACGCGGTATCGAGTATGACGGGCAGGACCGTTCGATAGATGTTCGCGTATCACGCATTCGCCCTAAGATTGGAGATGATCCGGTTCACCCCCGACGTATCAAGACGGTTCGCAGTAAAGGTTATCTGTTCGTTAAAGAAGCCTAGGTACAGGTTTACGTCTTGAACAAACTTCTGTTTAGAATTTCATTAGCCCTGGTTGCGTTTGCCTGTGCACTGGGTCTTTTGACTATATTAGTTATTTCGCTTTCAAACCAAGTTCGACACCAGCATTACTGGTCTGACTTAGTTACACCGCCCATGCGTTTTTTGGCCGAAAGCCAAGCTCTGCTAACCAATAACAGATTGAACTCACTTTCAGTGGTGGCTCAACAGCAGTCACAATTTGATACGGTGACGTTAGCGCGGTTTAACCTAGGGCAAGTTGTCCTCGATACTGAGGATGGTTTGTTTAAGGCACGCACCAAACTGGGTGATGGACTGTTATTGGAGCTTGAATCTGATATCAGTGGACGTAGTTTTTATGAATTATATTTGTGGCTTGTAAAACTGTCGTTAGGCGATGAGACCAACGATACCTCGCATAGCATACAAACACAGCTTGGTATTCAATTCAGGGTAAGCGAAACGTTTGCTGATATGGAATCACAATGGCTTCTAGAGAGCATTGCTGACAAAGGCCAGTATCTGGCGATTTCTGAAAATGAAATCAAAGCTTACTTGCAAGCACCAGGCGGTGAGATTTACAAAGTCGATTTTCCACTGCCTTACCAGAGCACCTCTTGGTTAACCATTGCCTTATTAGTGGTCTTAGCCTTTATCGCGTTACTTTCACTCGTTTACCTTCTTATTCAAAATTTTGATCGAAAGTTACGGGGAGTAGAAAATGTGGTTTCTCGGATTGCACGAGGCGAGTTAGATGCGCGCGTCAAGAGTTCTGGAAGCGAAAATGCTTTAGACCGATTAAGTACGGCCTTTAATAGCATGGCAGACCAGATCCAGCGCTTAATGTTAATACAAAAAGAGATGATTCATGCGGTGTCTCATGAGTTACGAACGCCGGTTGCGCGTATTCGTTTCGGTGTGCAAATGATTGAAGATTCGCCCTCGCAAGACGCGCTGCAAGCGCAAGTTAAGGGTATCGATGGCGATATCCAAGAGCTGGATGAACTTATTGATGAAATACTAACATACGCGCGCTTAGAGCAGGGTGGTCTGATCTTTGCGTTTCAGGAGGCGAATGTTGAGGATATTGTTCACCAAGTGGTCGGTGAACAAAGCGGTGACAAACCCGATTTAAACATTCGAGCGGAGTTTACAGAGGAGTCTAAACTTTGGGCTGATGCCGATGTCGAAGCGCGTTATATTCATCGCTCTATTCAGAATTTAGTAGGAAACGCGACGCGCTATGCCAGTGGTAACGTGCTTGTGTCGTGTAGTTTTAATCAAGAAACCTGTCGCGTTGACATTGAAGATGATGGCCCGGGTATTCCTGAGGATCAATGGGAGTCTGTGTTCACCCCCTTTGCGCGTTTAGATGATAGTCGTACGCGAAGCTCTGGCGGATATGGCCTAGGGTTGTCAATTGTACGCAGAATTTTGTATTGGCACGGCGGGCAAGCCTTCTTAGGCCGCAGTGAGCGATTAGGCGGTGCAAAGTTCAGTCTGGTTTGGCCTCGTAAACAGCAAGAAGCTGATATTGAAGTCTGATTCTTCTGCTGTATCTTTTCTTGTATGACCGATGCGTTCAAATTAGTTCATATTCATGACGGCAGACTTTACGTATTTATCTAAATTTTTCTGTTCTTCGGCATTCAACTTCAAGCCTAGCTTAGTTCTTCGCCAGAGGATATCGTCGGCAGAAAACGCCCATTCAAACCGTATTAAATAGTCGACTTCAGCCTGATATAAATCTGCCCCAAAGTTAATCCCCAAGGCTTTCGTATTGATCGCTCCTTTTAAGAATAGTTCTGCAAGGTGTCCGTAAGAGCGTGCGTAGCGGTTAACGGTCGCGTCGTTTAGAAAAGAACAGCGAGCGGCCACAGCGCTTAAAATGTTTTCGAAAGGCTCATTAAGTTGTTTAACGCCCGGCAAAGGTTGAGTCGCTGTCCAAGGCCCACGCAAACTTGGATAGAAGGGGTGTAAATGCTTTAAAACGGCTTCGCCAAGTTTACGGTAGGTAGTAATTTTTCCGCCATAAATAGAGATGAGTGCGTTTTTGCCATCAATTGTCTGCATTTCAATCGTATAGTCACGCGTAATTGCAGAAGGATCATTTGATTCGTCATCACACAACGGTCGTACGCCGGAATAACTAGAAACAATATCTGAAGAACTAAGTTGCCGTTTGAAATGTTGATTGTAGATATCCAGTAAATAATCTTGTTCTTGTTCGTCAATTTGAATGTTATCGAGCTTACCTTGGTATTCTTTATCCGTTGTACCGATGATGAGAAAGTCATTTAGATATGGCAAAACAAACACGATACGCTTATCTTTATTTTGCAAAATGAAGGCGCTATCGCCCTCGCCATCTCTTTTTATGATGAGATGACTTCCTTTAATTAATCGTATATTTCTTGGTGCTTTTTGTTCTGAGATTGCCGCTTCATATAATTGATTTAGCCACGGTCCTGCTGCATTAATAATATGCCGAGCACAAATTTGGGTTGTTTTCTGCGTGAGTTTGTGACGCAATTCAACTATCCAGACCTTGTCTTGTTGATCAAATTGTATGCTTGTTGCTTCAGTGTATACATGAATGTGCGCGCCTTTGTCTCTGGCTTGTACGGCATTACTTACCACAAGGCGCGCGTCATCTGTCCAGCAATCGAAGTATTCAAACCCTTTCGTTATTTCATCTGTGAGAACACTCGTTTTTACGTTAAATTCGATGCTCTTTGCTTTTGGTAGGCTGTTTCGGCGGGTGAGATTGTCATATAAGAACAGCCCTGCTCGAATCATCCACGCGGGACGAAGATGAGGGCGATGTGGAAGCGTGAATTTCAGAGGCGTGACCAAATGCGGTGCTTTGGCAAGCATTACTTCACGTTCCGCTAAGCTTTCTTTTACCAAGCGAAACTCATAGTGCTCAAGATAGCGTAAGCCGCCATGAATGAGTTTGCTGCTCATGGAGGACGTGCCAGAGGCGAGATCATTTTTCTCGCACAGATACACTTTTAGTCCGCGTCCAGCAGCATCGGCGGCGATGCCACAACCGTTAATGCCACCACCGATGATGGCTAAGTCATAAAGGGTTTGATTCTTCGTCATTCTTACCTAGTGCTAAAAATTATCAAATTATTAGCGCTATGCTAACAGAGATTCGAATGACGGTGCGCGTCTGCGTCACTATTTGATCCCAAGTACATTTGATTTGTTAGTGAACTAAAAGCTATGCATCTATTTAAAATTAGCTGTACTGTTAGGTAACCTAAACGTTAACACTACATTTATTGCATCGCTTTTATAAACGAGTCTTCGCATGAGTAAATATATTCTATCTATTGACCAAGGCACCACGAGTTCTCGCGCTTTAGTGTTCGATCATAATGCCGTCCATGTCACGACGTCACAGCAAGAATTTACGCAACATTTTCCCGAAAATGGCTGGGTTGAACATGATCCCGAGGATATCTGGCATAGCACCTTGGCGGTCATTCAAGAAGCTGCGAGTCAGATTGAAGGTGTGGTGTCCGATATTGTGGCCATTGGTATTACAAACCAGCGCGAGACTTGCGTTGTTTGGGACCGAGAATCAGGTAAGCCGATTTATAATGCGATTGTTTGGCAGGATAGACGCACGGCTAAATTTTGTGAGTTTTTAAAAGCACAAGGCCGTGAAGGGCTCGTGATTGAGAAGACGGGTCTATTAATCGATCCCTATTTTTCGGCGAGTAAGATTGCATGGATACTTGATGAAGTTGACGGCGCAAGAGCGCTCGCTGATCAGGGCAGGTTGGCCTTTGGTACCATCGATTGCTTCCTACTTTGGCGATTAACTAAAGGCAAATCTCATGCGACCGATGCAACCAATGCGTCACGCACCTCGCTATTTAATATACACACACAAGAATGGGATGATGAATTGTTGGCGCTCTTTAATGTGCCTAAGAGCTTATTGCCCGAAGTAAAAGACAGCAGTGCCCATTTTGGGATGGTAGATTCGGAGTATTTAGGCGCTGACTTGCCCATTCTTTCAATGATCGGTGATCAGCAAGCCGCCCTGGTCGGTCAAGCCTGTTTTGAACCGGGCATGCTAAAAAGCACCTATGGCACAGGTTGCTTTGTCATCTTAAATACCGGTGAAAAGGCGCTTAAATCTAATCATCGTTTGTTGACGACTATCGCCTATCGTTTAAATGGGAGAGTGACCTATGCGCTAGAGGGCAGTATTTTTGTGGCGGGCGCGGCGGTGCAGTGGTTGAGAGATGGGCTGCATTTAATTCAACATGCGGGTGAAACTGAGAGTATCGCACAAGGCGTTGGTTATCAAAAGACGGTGTTTCTGGTGCCTGCATTTACAGGTTTAGGCGCCCCGTACTGGGATCCGCATGCACGTGGCGCCATTTTTGGTTTAACGCGGGACACGGGCTTAGCAGAGATTGTTACTGCTGGGCTGCAGTCAGTCGCTTACCAAACCCGAGATCTTTTAGAGGCGATGCAGCAGGACGGTGCGCGTATTTCTTGTTTGCGTGTTGATGGTGGTATGGTGCAGAACGTATGGTTAACACAATTACTGGCAGACATTTTAGAGGTGGATGTGGATAAGCCCCGGGTTATTGAAACCACGGCTTTAGGGGCAGCGTATTTAGCAGCGATAGGCGCTGGTTTGTTTTCAAATATCGATGAGGTGGCAAAAAAATGGTCATCGGACCAGCGTTTTTCACCGGCGATTACGCATAATGAAGCCAGTGAGCTCTACAGCGCATGGAAGAACGCTGTTTCAAATGTATTAAGTTACAAAGCAAACTAAGCACCTTGGTAACTACTCGCTAACACCTTCGGATAAGTAAGTAATAAGGTGTTCAGTATCTATACCGAAGGGGACAGTATCCCCTATATTAAAATCTTGATGGCTTGGGAAGGCTGCTTGAATCTCTGCACCGCTCCCGAGTACGAGTTGATAATAGGTTTCAGTACCCGCAAAAAGCTTATGATCGACTCTGGCTTTGAAGCGCGAGCTTGAGTCAAACACGATGTCGTCCGGTCTTAGCAGTATGTCCACCTTACTATTTAGCTTATAGGGGTAAGAACGATTGCCGGAGAGGGTGCCAAGCTCGGTTGCAAAACTTTCCGCACTCAAACTGGTGCCTGCAATAAAGCTTCCTTTACCAATAAATTGTGCGATGAACTTAGAACTGGGTTCATGATAAAGCTCAAAAGGTGTCCCCCATTGTTCTATTTTTCCATCCCGTATCACGCCAATATGATCACTCATAGCAAAGGCTTCAGCTTGATCATGTGTTACCAGTATTGCGCTGATGTTAAGCTTTTTAAGAATGCGGCGAATATCGAGACTCAAACGAGTTCGTAGATCGGCATCCAGATTAGAAAATGGCTCATCTAGTAATATCAGTTCAGGTTCAGGTGCGAGTGCCCGCGCCAGCGCGACGCGTTGTTGCTGTCCACCTGAAAGCTCATGTGGGTAGCGCGTGCCTAGCTCATCTAACCCAATAAGTGCTAACAGTTGACGTATACGCTCTGCGGTTTCTTTTTTCTTTGGCAGGCCATAGGCAATATTTTGTTCGATGCTGAGGTGAGGGAAGAGCGCATAATCTTGAAATACCATCCCAATGCGACGTTTTTCTGGTGCCAGCGTGCGGGTGACATTAGAGAGTGTCTGACCTTTTAACGTTATACTGCCTGTCTCCAGATTTTCAAAGCCTGCAATGGCGCGCAACAGGGTGCTCTTTCCGCATCCGCTGGGGCCCAGTAGACAGGCGATTTCGCCGGCTTGAAGTGAAAAGGTCAGTTGCGAAAGGACTGGTGCACTACCGTAAGAACAACTGAGGCTGGCAACATCTAAAAAGTTTGACATTAATCGCTGCCTCACGCGTTACAAAGTAAGAATTCGAGAAGCGCTTTTTGTGCATGCAGACGATTTTCAGCTTCATCCCAGACGACCGAACTGGGATGATCGAGCATATCATGACTAATTTCTTCGCCTTTATGGGCAGGCAAACAATGCATAAATAATGCATCTTCTCTCGCATACTGCATCAGCGCTGGACAAACTTGATAATTGGCAAACGCCTGTTCCCGGGCTTTTTGCTCTTCTTCTTGGCCCATAGACGCCCAGACATCTGTGACAACTAAGTCTGAATCGCTCACTGCTTTTTTGGGATCATGCTCGACTGAGACGCAGTGGCTATTGGTTGCCAACAGTTCGGCCATTGGTTCGTAGCCTTTTGGACAGGCAACGACTAAATTGAAGTCGAGCAAGTTTGCGGCATTAATGAATGAGTTACACATATTATTGCCATCTCCGACCCAAACAACTTTCTTACCTTCAATAGAACCACGGTACTCATGATAAGTTTGCATGTCAGCTAGCAACTGGCAAGGATGATAGTCATCTGTCAGGGCATTGATGACAGGTACGCTCGAGTTCGCCGCGAACAGCTGCAATTTTTGATGCTCAAAGGTACGAATGGTAATTGCATCAACCATGCGAGAGAGCACCTTGGCGCTATCTTCTATCGGTTCGCCCCGTCCCAACTGCGTATCGCGCGGCGATAAAAATAACGACGCACCGCCAAATTGTGCCATGCCTGATTCGAAGGATACGCGTGTTCGGGTCGAAGATTTTTCAAAAATTAGCGCTAAGACTCTATTTTTAAGTGGTTCAAAAATATCACCTTGTTTCTGCATTTTTTTGAGCATGATAGCGCGTTCAATTATTTGCTTCAGCTCGTCTTTGGACAAGTCGTTCAGAGTCAGGAAATGTCTTAGTGCCATGATGGGTCTCTACTGCTGATATGTAACTGGTACACATTAAATGAGTTTGATTTTAGTCGCGAGGTTTGCTTCGGTCATCTGCTGCATATAGTCGAATAATTTGTACGCATGCCTCGATCAGAAACTCGCTTTCTTCATCGCTAATGTTTAAAGGCGGTAAAAGGCGAATTACATTGTTGGATGTTACATTTAATAGTATCCCTTTCGCTTTGGCTAGGGCTACTAGTGCAAAGCATGGCTCTGACAATTCAATACCTATCATCAGTCCCTTGCCCTCAATACGTTTTACATAATCAGCACTGCCCAGTTCATCCTTTAGGCGATGTAAAATATGCGCCCCCGTTAGCTCGGCTCGTTTTATCAAATTATGTTCGGTAATTTGCTCAATTACTGCAAGGGCTGCAGCACACGCAAGTGGATTGCCGCCGAATGTGATGCCATGTGAGCTCGGAATTAGTATGCTAGCGGCCGGTCCTCGTGCAAGGCACGCGCCGATTGGGAAGCCGTTGGCCAACCCTTTAGCGGCTGTGACCACATCAGGGTGTATATTTGCATGTTCATGGGCAAAGTATTTGCCGGTTCTGCCGTTGCCAGTTTGCACTTCATCTAAAATAAGTAATGCATTTTGCTCATCGCAGAGTGTTCGTAATGCTTTTAAGTAGTTTATTTGTGCGATATGGATGCCGCCTTCGCCTTGAATCGGCTCTAACATCACGGCAACGATATCGTTATGTGTAGAAAATAATTCTGTTACAACGTCTATATCGTTATAGGGTGCCCGCAGAAAACCCTCCATCAGGGGAGTAACGCCAAGTTTAGCATTTGCGCTTGCACTGAGCGTGGCCATGGTTCGGCCATGAAAGGCATTGTCCATCACAATGACTTTAGGGTTTGGGATTCCTCTTTCGTTGGCATAGCGCTGAGCGATTTTGATGGCGGCCTCATTCGCCTCAGCACCTGAATTGCAGAAAAAGACCTTTTCCATGTTGCTGATTTCGCAAAGCGAATGTGCAAGCTTTTCTTGAAGCGGATTGCGATAGAAATTTGAGCAATGCATCAACCTGCCGGCTTGGTCCTTTACAGCTTTAGTTATAGCGGCATTTGCATGGCCTAAACTGCTGACGGCAATCCCAAAAAATGTGTCAAAGTATTTGTTACCATCGGTATCGTATAGCCAAACGCCGTCACCGCTTTCAAACGAGACCGACATTTGACCGAATGTATTCATTATTGAGTTTTCACTCATACCAAATCCCGTTAAATGAAAAAGGCAGCGAAGATGCTGCCTAAATACAGTAGTAAATTTTAGCTAGAAGTCCAGATACTCGCAAATAACAGGCCGCTTATGTGATGATAAACAAAGGTATTATTTTAAGGCGCTAAACGTGGCTTGATTTATGGGGAGGTTGCAGTTTTGAGAGAGCAATATTTGGAAGTGCCGAGCTTAAATGGCGTTGAGCTTGCGTTATTTTCAGGACGTTTAAATGCAATTTGTGAAGAAATGGGATTCGTATTACAGCGGGCGGCTCTATCGCCCAATATAAAAGACCGACTGGATTTTTCTTGCGCAATATTTGATCAAAAAGGGCGCATTTGTACGCAAGCTGCGCATATTCCTGTGCATTTGGGAAGTATGGCATACGCTATGACGGACTTAGTGAACGGTTTTATTTGGGAAGCTGGCGATGTTTTGGTCCTCAATGATCCCTATTCTGGCGGCACGCACCTGCCTGACGTGACGCTGATATCCCCTATTTTTATAAACGATATTTGCTTGGGTTTTGTCGCAAACCGAGCGCATCATGCCAATATTGGGGCGAGAACACCGGGCTCTATGCCGTTATCTCAGAGTCTCGATGACGAAGGTGTCCTTATTAAGCCTCAACTTTTATTCAAAGCAGGTCGTTTGCAGAGAACTTGTGCAACGCTATTAATGAGCATTAAAACTGGAGGTTGCAATGAAGGTTTTCATGAGTCAGCTAATGTTTCAGTCGAAATAGCTGACGATTATTCTGATCACATACCGGGTGACTTTCTTGCTCAAGTCAGTGCTAATAAAATCGGTTTAGCACGTATTGGTGACTGGTTGTCGACAAAGCAGTGCGCGCATACTTATTTTCAAAGTGCATGTACGAGCTTAAATCAGTATGGGATTTCGCTTGCCATGCAGTTTTTGCAGAATTTACCAAGTAAAAAAGTGAAATTTGTCGAATATATGGATGGCGATGGTTTTGGTGCAACCCGAGTGCCTTTGTCTCTCTCCCTTTCTGTGTCCTCGAAGGGTATCTACTTTGATTTTTCCGAGACAAGTGGAGAAGTTAAGGGGAACTTGAATTGTCCAATCAGTGTGACCGCAGCCTCTGTTTTCTATGTGTTCATATGTTTGCTGCCAGATTATGTACCAAGTTGTCATGGTGTTTTTAGTCTTTTAAATATTTTAGCGCCGGAGGGATCTATTTTAAATGCGAGGCCAGGCGCGGCTGTGGCAGCTGGAAATGTGGAAACGAGTATGCGGGTCGTAGACTTGGTTCAAGGGGCTTTTTCGGCATTGGGGATAGCGATGCCTGCCGCCTCGCAGGGGACAATGAACAATGTTGCAATGGGTGCGGTGGCGGCGCCAGGACGCGCTGCTTGGGATTATTATGAAACTCTTGGCGGAGGGATGGGGGCGGGTGAATTAGGACCTGGTTTATCGGCGACGCAATGCCATATGACGAATACCTTGAATACCCCTGTTGAAAGTCTTGAAATGCATTACCCATTGCTTATTGATGAGTATGCTGTACGCAGAGGGTCGGGTGGTGAGGGCCTGCATTGTGGTGGTAATGGTTTAGTTCGTAGTTATCAATTTCAGCAGTCTTGTGAATTGACGCTTTTAACTGAGCGCAGGAGTTTTGCGCCCTGGGGTATGAGGGCAGAGTCTGGAAAGACGGGCATAAACAAACTAAATGGGCGGGATATTGGTGCAAAGGTTCATATAAACGTCAACAAGGGAGACGTGCTACGTATCGAAACACCTGGAGGAGGCGCTTGGTCACGCGACCCTGCTGGTTGAGGCAGATTAGTGCAATGCTAAATGCTTGCGGTATAGAGCGCGGGTGGTAAACTACCGCCCTATAAAGATCAGTCAATAATTTTAGAGGTGTAGACATGTCAGTAATGGACGCGATCAAAGAGCAGGTTGAGCAAAATGACATTTTGCTTTATATGAAGGGCACGCCGCAGCAGCCGCAGTGTGGTTTTTCTGCGCGCACTGTGCAGGCACTGATGGCATGCGGAGAACGCTTCGCCTACATAAATATTTTAGATAATCCAGAGGTTCGGGAGAACCTTAAGGTTTACTCAAATTGGCCCACATTTCCGCAGTTATTTATCAAGGGCGAACTAGTTGGTGGTTGCGATATTATTACGGAGTTATATGAGTCTGGTGAGCTGAAAGAGATGATTTCTGGCGCAGTGAAGGATTCAGAAGACGGCTAAAAAAACATATTTTTTCATCAAATCATTTTTTAAAAGCCTCATTTTTTTGAGGCTTTTTTATGCCTCTAATTTCTGTTCCTTATTTGAATATCGCAAACATTCACGCTTGTTTGCAGTTCCGCCATGAAGGGTCTGTTAAGCTTATTTCATTGGCTGGTTAAGTAGAAACTTTCATTTAGTTTAAATATTAACCGCATGTAATGTGATGTAAGTCTAAGTTTTGTGACTAGAAATGTTTCACCAAAGCGCAGTGTGGTTTATGTCACAGTCGTTTCGAGCTAGCGCGTTATAGTGTGTTTTGAAATAAACAAACCTATAACAGCAACAATAATTAGTATCCACCTGAGCATCCGATGGGTACCTAAGAGCTGAAATGATTCATGACTAACCGCCGAACTAAAAAGGGATTCACTAAATTCTGTGAGAAGATTCGACTATATGAAAAATCGATCCTACAGTGTAATGCTTTCGGCATTGGCAATTTCAATGACTCAGGCTGCGTTTGCTGAGCTCCAACCCATTACTGATGACGAGTTGAGCGAGTATTCGGGTCAAGGCGCTGTTGCGTTTGACATTGAAGAAATTGGCTCGACCAGCTACACCCGAGTGACACTGGGGATGGAAGCAGATCTTCAAATGAATATCGATACCCTAGAAGCCGGTCGCTATGCGAAAGCGGGCGAGACTTATGACGCGGATATTAATATCACCAACCTAAGTTTTGGATCAATTTCCACGGACGCGAACCAGCTTCAGCTAGACGGTCAAGCGTATGCTATCAACGACATTATACCGTTCGAATTAAATGACCCTTTCTTTGAAATAGCGCGAGACGATAATGACGAGTTAACCGGCTTTCGCATCGGGTTCGGTGAGGCGCGAGGGCAGCTATCGGGCGACTTCAACAGCATCTCCGGCAACGTCGAAGCCGAGGTTGTTGATTTTTTTGGCACGCAATACCAAACTACAATGCTAGACACGAATGGCGATCAAGACAGTTCGCGCAGTTCTTATTTTGGTGCATCTAACGCCCAGACCGGGGGGGCTACAGACTGCAGCCTTGGACTATATTGTTATAATTTAGCCGATTATAAAACGCTCGACATAGGCGCGCGCAACGCCACAACGGGTCAAGTTGATTACACAAGCGACTTTTTTATAAGCTTTCAAAAGGAAGCGACAGATTGGCAGACCGACAATGGAATGATAAGCACTGATTTGGGTGCGTTCATCAACTTGCCAACTGCGATGCAAATAGATTTAACATCCGGTATTAACGCAACGGGCACGGACCGGGTCCGGTCGGAATATATCGATCGCGGTAACGGACTGTTCTAGCCGATAGTCGGATAGCGCAGTCTTTTTATAGTACCATGCGTCTAATTTTTTGAATTAGGCGAGTATATGCAGACCATCTTTTGGCACGATTATGAAACATTCGGTGCTGATCCTCAGAAAGACCGTCCTTCGCAATTTGCGGGTATTCGAACAGACTATCAGTTAAATATTATCGGGGATCCGGTCACTATCTATTGTCGGCCTACCGATGATTATTTGCCCTCCGTCGAAGCCTGCCTTATCACCGGAATAACCCCCCAGCATGCTCGCTCGGAGGGAATGTCGGAGTCTGAGTTTGCAGAGTGTATTTATCGTGAGTTCTCTCATCCAGAAACTTGTGTAGCAGGTTACAATAGTATTCGTTTTGATGACGAAGTTACTCGCAATCTTTTTTATCGTAATTTTATTGATCCTTATGAGCGAGAGTGGAAAGCGGGGAATAGTCGCTGGGATATTATTGATGTTGCGCGTTTATGTTATGCCCTCAGGCCTGAGGGTATAAATTGGCCGAAGGATGACGCGGGTAACACTTCATTTCGCTTGGAAAAGCTAACGCAAGCGAATGATATTTCACATGAGGCGGCGCATGACGCTATGTCGGATGTGTATGCAACGATAGCACTTGCGCGTTTGATTAGGGCGCATCATCCGAAGCTTTTTGATTATGCGTTTGCTATGCGTACGAAGCAGTCTGTTGCAAAGTTTTTGGAGCAACAACTAGGCAAGCCGTTCTTACATTTTTCGTCTAAATACCCGGTTGCAAATGGGTGTATGTCTTTGGTCTATCCACTGGCTAAGCACCCAACAAATAAAAATGGTTTGGTGGTGTTTGACCTAAGACAAAGCCCAAAATACCTGTTGGACAAAAGCGTTGAGCAATTAAAAGCACTTTTATTTACCGCGCAAGCAGATATACCAGAAGGTGAAGAGCGACCTGCGCTGAAGGTATTGCACATAAACAAGTGTCCGATGCTTGCACCTGCTGCGATGATGAAAACGATCGCTAATGAGCAGCTAGTAGATTGGGGTTTAAGTCGGGCCAGTTTACTTGAGAATTTAAAGCTCGTTCAGGAAAAGATGGATGAGCTCTCTTCTGTTTCAGAGGTATTCGTGCTTGATGAGTTGGAGACAAACCACGTTAACGATCCTGATTTAATGATTTACTCTGGGGGCTTCTTTTCCCCAAGCGACCGTGCACAGATGGAAAAAATACGCAGAGCGAGCGCGAACGAGTTAAATAACTTTGTCTTTGATTTTCAAGATCCGCGTTTAGAGGAAATGTTATTTCGTTATAAGGCGAGAAATTTCCCTGAAATCCTCGAGGATGAAGAGCAGGAAAAGTGGATAAGCTTGTGCAAAGAGCGTTTACTTTGTGCTGATTCGCCATATCTGTCTTTTGAGAGGTTTGCGCAGTCTTTAAAACGCGTAGCAAGCTCCCAGCGTGTCCCTAATCAGCAAAGCTTACTTGATGAACTACAACTTTATGCCGAATCAATTTATCCATACTAATCAAACTGTTTTTTGTAATATTTGACTGGAATGTTGTAAGTGAACCCGTTGCTTAACTCTCCGGCCGGCGGTTTCGGGTAAGGGCTGGCATTAAATGCGGCGGTTAGCGCGAGTTTATCGATTTGTGATGACGCACTATTTTTCGTCAAGTAAGCAGATTTGATGGCACCATTTCCAAATAAAGTGAGTTGTATGCTGTAGCTCACTGAGTCTAAATAACTTAACTCCATTACTGGATGAAAATCATCATAAAGCTTTTCACCTAGCAAGTGTTTCAACAGCAGTTGTTCGTAGGCGCTGAGTTCTGTCGTGTTTTCCTTTTTCTGGATGATTGCTATATCGCTCGATGTCGGCATCTCTGTTTGAAAAAGGCTTTTAACGCTCGCACCCGCCTGGCTGCTTTTCGACTGTCGAGATTGCTGGCTATAGCGAGAGCTGACACTTGATGCTTGTGTTTGTTTAGTGTTACTTTCCGCTGTCTTTTCGGTGATTGAGTCGTGTTGTTTGTAAAGCGATGCCCCTTTTGTGTTGATAACATCTTTTTTGCTCGTAGTGGCAGCGCTTTGATTACTAGCACTTACCGATGCGATCGAGCGAGTGCTCGTCAGTTGTATCGGAATGCTTTGCGCCTCATTCGGCGGTTCTGGTAGTTTCAACGAATTTAACAGAGCGATGGTAATTGCGTGTAGGAGGAACGCGAGAGCAATAGAGATGCCGAGCGATGGACTAGTCATGCAAGTGTATGAGTTTGAAACTAAAACGAATATTCATAATTGTAGACAACTATCGAGATGTCGCGATACACCTATTTTTCTTGTTTTAAGGCATTGATTACGCTGTGAATGGCACGATCAATCAATGCGCCTTGTTCAAGGATAGTGGCTGACTTTTCTGAGAGATGCTTGGCAAGTTCGGCTTTTGTTTTTTCGATCGGTTGTAGGCCCATCCGATTGACGAAAATATAACTGTCCGCGTCGTTCACAATGGACGTTAACTTCCAACGGAGCTTTTGCCGTTTGACATCTGTAAATTCGAACCATTGCCCTTCCTCAAGCGCCTCGATAGCACGAAAACACGCTTGATGCTCAGGATCTTGTGATCGTTCATTTGATTTAACACCAGAAGGCTGTCGCCTTAATTCATTGTGACGTTTCGTTTCAAGTAATTGTTGCTTCGCTCGCTTACTTGCATCGATAATGTTGCTGTCATAAACAGCGCTTTCTTTAAACTGCTTGGTGAGTAACCGTTTTATTTCGTTCAGATCAATATTTAGCTCCTCCGCGCTATACGAAATACTTTCTAGGCCTTGCTCTATTTGTTTCAGTAGTTTTGGCACAGTGGCCACCCATTTTTGACGATCAGCCGGATCGCTGACGGGTTGTGAGCACCAAATCAAATCTTCAGCGGTACGGCAGGCTTTTTCCCACTGATGTTCTTGCTCATCTTTTAGATAGGCTAGAAACATCACTCTACCCCATGCTTTTTTGAGTAAGTGGGTAATGGGCTTTTGCAAAGGCGTATGAATCGAATCAGCCAGTCTATTTACCCTTAAGTCAACTTCCTGTTGGGCCTGACGTCCCTTGATGCGTCCTTCTTCAGACTTTCGGGTGCGCTGCTCTATTATGGCGGTGCGTCTATCATCTCTCTGTAAGTAGTCATTAAACTCTTGGTTTAGTTTAGAGAATAAACTTAGATCACCTTCAAAATTATCGAGCAAAAAGTGAACAGTTTCATGTATTTTTGCATGGAGTGGGTCGTTGCGTTTTTCCTGGTGCTCGGTCCAGCCAATACCGGCTTTCGCTAGAGTATTTAGTAGTTGTCGTGCCGGGTGTTGACTAGTGTTGAAGAAACTTGAGTCTTTAATCACCACTTTAAGTATTGGGATTTGGAGCCGGCTAATGAGGACTTGTATCGATGGCGCTAGATTATAATCGTCTAGAATAAATTCGAATAACATAGCGACTAGGTTTATCAATTCTAGGTCAGTTTGTTGGATCTGGTTATCATCAAGTGATTTACTGACGGACGGTTGTATGGAATCAACGCTATCGCGAATCGCTTGTTCAATATCTAATAATGACTTCTGGTTATGACGTTTCTCAAGTTCGGCATGTTGCAGCATTGTTAGCAAGGATAATACATCATCAGAAGACAGGCTGATGTTCGCTCCTGAACTGGCCGCATGAGAACTGGAAGATTGGTTCAGGTCATGCAATAGGCGCTGCATTGTGGAAAAGTTATCAGGCGTTTGTTCTGCGGCGGCTTGCGAGGCACTTCTTGATTCTTTACTAGCATTTGCTCTCGAAAGCGTCTGCTTATTCGTTAGTGAGGCGCGGATGTCGCGATCGCTCAAGTTGGGTAAGATGCCCAGGTCAGCCATCATACCGTTCAGATTATCAATAATGTTGCCGAGGCGTGCCATCACCTGTTTATCAAATTGTTTGAACAGTAAAAGTCGTTCCGCTAATTCAATCTCTATCTGTGAGCATGCTTCACTGAAGCCTTTGCATAAGTTGATTGCGCTGAAAGGATTGTTGAAATGGTTTGCGTTGTCTAGCGCTTCGCTGCCAGTATAGAGCGCCCAGACGCGATGCCTGTTTAATAAGAACTGCGATTGTAAGCCAGCCTCTAACTTATTGGCCATATTAGTGACCGCAATATCTTTTTCAAGATTTTGTTCGCTAACTAAGCTCAGTACATTGGACTGTTGTATTTCAGCGGCGCCTGATGGACGAGGATCTCTCAGTACTGAGTCAGGTTGAAAGTTATTTTTGATACTGTCTATGAACTTGCGTTCTACGCGCTTTCGTTTTAAGCGTACTTCACGCATTGCCTCAAAGTAGCGATTTTGTTCATTATTGGAGCGTGCATTATTGGCCAGGTCAAATAGAGAGTCATCGGTACGATCAAAGACCTGTTGGCTGACCAAGATCAAGCCGTCGACATAAACTGAGGACAGTTTTTCTATCTTTTCAGGGGAAGCATTCGATCTCACGCCGTGGGCGCTTCGTGCCTCATTTATATGGCTAATACTAGAACCGTCGTTCATAGATAACGCTGCCGCCAACTTTTTAACATGAAGTAATTAAATATTACGCTTTAAAGCGGTATTTAGCTACTTTTTAACCCGAAACTGCAGCGGATTGTGAGGTATGCATCGGCCCGAAATGTTTCTAGTCCTCTGGTTTTTGTAAGCGTCGAACTTTGGCGGTCTTTATCATATTATCTTTAACTTGCTTAATTTCCACTTGGTATTGCCCGATCGCCACACAAACCTGAGTTTCTGGCAGTGTTTCTAGCGCTTCAGTTATTAAGCCGTTGAGAGTTTTTGGTCCGTCAGCAGGGAGCGCCCATTTTAGGTTTTTATTTATATGGCGTATCGTTGCCGTGCCATCTATCAAGTAACTTCCATCCTCTTGGTCTAGTATGTCAGAGCTGCTGGATGCGGAGTAGTCGGTCGTAAATTCACCCACAATTTCTTCTAGGATATCTTCCATCGTCGCAAGGCCTTGTACATCACCATACTCATTAACAACGATCCCAATGCGACGTTTTTCTTTTTGAAATTGCAATAGTTGCGTGTTAAGTGGAGTGCTTTCAGGGATGAAATAAGGTTCGCGACAGCTTTGTAATAATTGCGCTTTATTAGGCTCTGCAAAAGATAAGATTCGGGTCATCTTGCGCAGATGTAAAATACCGATGATGTTATTCGCGTCGTTTTTATACACAGGTAGGCGAGTGTGTTGAGAGCTTTTTATGTGACTGATAATGTCGTCTAAGTTATCCTCGATATCAATACCTA
The DNA here is from genome assembly GCA_913020245.1 of uncultured Oleiphilus sp. Classification (GTDB taxonomy): domain Bacteria; phylum Pseudomonadota; class Gammaproteobacteria; order Pseudomonadales; family Oleiphilaceae; genus PZPK01. Next base: position 24,850 of record CAJWAD010000015.1, on the reverse strand, counting down.
CGATCTCATTCCTTGGAATCATGATGTCATTCACGGTGACCTTTTCAAGATCTAAAATACTGATCAACATATCTTGGTGCGTTCTGGGAATTGTTAAGCCAGACTCATTTACTAAAGTCTTAAGTTCTTCTCTTGTAATGTGATTTTGTTTTTGCTCGCGGGTGTTTATCCCCAATACTCTGAGCATGCTATTTGTTACTAAATTAACAGACCAAACGGCAGGATAAAGCAGTTTCAGTAGAGGCTTCAAAACATGGGCTGCGGGAAATGCTATCTTTTCGGGATGATAAGCCGCAAAGGTTTTGGGCGTTATTTCAGCAAAAATTAGAATTACCAGGGTCAGCCCAAAAGTTGCGATAACAATTCCGGCATCTCCCCAGAGTCTTATTGCAACAACGGTCGCAATAGATGACGCGAGAATATTGACAAAGTTGTTACCAATTAAAATAACACTAATAAGCTGATCTATCCTATCAAGCAGGTCACTGGCGTGTTTAGCACCTTTGTGACCGCTGCGCTTTAAGTGTTTCAAGCGATAACGATTTAGTGAAAGCATGCCTGTTTCTGAGCTCGAAAAAAACCCAGAGAAGAGAATCAAAAACAACAGGATAATAAGCAATGTGGTGGTGGATGTGTCGTTCAATAGCGGACCTGTTATGCGTTTGGTGGAAAAGTTTGCCGATTAATTCAGGAAGAATTCAATAACAAATTTGCTGCCCAGAAATCCAAGCATAAGCAGGGTTGCGCCCCACAATGTTAAACCGCCCGCGAGTGATCCTCGCCATCCATAGATTTGGCGCCCAGCTAAAAGTGTCGTAAATATGAGCAAAGCTGCAATAGAAAAGAAGGTTTTGTGCGCGAGGTGTTGTGCAAAAATATCATCAACAAATACGAAGCCAAGCAAGATCGCACCTGCCAGAAGTATTGTTCCTCCCCATATCAGTTCTATTAATACTCTCTCCATCGTCAATAACGGCGGGAAATTTCTCATTAGGCGATTTTGCTTGCGGGATTTGAGTTGCCGATTTTGCATAACCACCAAAAAGGCTTGAAAAGCCGCCAACATCAGCAAACTATAAGCTAAAATAGAAAAGCTAATGTGCAGAAAAATACCCTTATTTTTGATTGGGTAGCTAATTGATTCCTGATTATAAAAAAACATCCCTATTATGCTGGCGATGGCAAGCGGATATGAAATTAAAAGTAAGGCTTGGGTTGGCAGTCGAGTTGATAGCGGGATAACAAGCGCAACGCTCATGCAGCTGACCAAGGAGAGGCTGTTCATCAAGCCGAAGTTAACGTGATTACCATTAACTGCTGAGCTGTAGCTAATATCGAGGTGTACAATAAGCGCACACGCTCCCAAAAGTAGGGGTAGTACCGTGGTTTGGTGCTTTTTGCGTAAATACGTTAATAATTGATAACTGGTACCAAGGGCGTAAAGGCCAATAGCTAAGAAACCTAATGAAAGAGTGTTCATCTGGGTATAATTGTTTTGCGCATATTATTTATTTTGGTAAAGAGTGTTTATAATGCGCCGTTTGCAAACACTTAGCAATACAGAGATATAACATGTTTGAGAATCTAAGCGATCGCCTGTCCGATAGCCTTAAGAAAGTTCGTGGTCAAGCCAAACTTAGCGATGAGAATATAAAAGCAACCTTACGCGAGGTGCGCATGGCGCTGCTCGAAGCTGATGTCGCGCTGCCAGTCGTTAAAGGGTTTGTCGAGCAGGTTCGGAGTCGTGCGCTGGGTCAAGAGGTTATGCGGAGCCTGACGCCAGGGCAAGAATTCGTGCGAGTTGTCAGCGATGAGCTAACTAGGGTAATGGGTGAGCAGTCTCAGGGTCTTAGCTTAAATGCGCAGCCGCCAGCCGTTATTTTGATGGCGGGCCTCCAAGGAGCCGGTAAAACAACGTCTGTTGCCAAGCTTTCTCGATATCTATCTGAGCGAGAAAAGAAAAAAGTCATGGTGGTCAGCGCTGATGTTTATCGTCCCGCGGCGATTAAACAGTTAGAGACGTTGGCAGCGGAAGTGGGAGCTATATTTTTTCCAAGCACCGCGGAGCAAAAACCGATTGATATTGCGCAAGCGGCGATTGCCGAAGCAAAGTTAAAATTTGCTGATGTCTTAATCATCGACACGGCCGGCCGCTTGGCGGTTGATCAAGAAATGATGGCTGAAATTTCAGAACTGCATGCGGTGGTTAAGCCGGTAGAAACGCTATTTGTTGTAGATTCTATGACGGGTCAAGATGCGGCTAATACGGCAAAAGCTTTTAATGATTCGCTTGCATTGACCGGCGTTATACTAACAAAGGCAGACGGTGATGCGCGTGGGGGCGCAGCCTTATCTGTTAGAAGTATCACTGGTAAGCCTATTAAGTTTATGGGTGTCGGTGAAAAAACTGATGCGCTAGAGCCTTTTTATCCAGACCGTGTTGCGTCGCGAATACTGGGTATGGGTGACGTTTTAAGTCTAATTGAAGATGCTGAGCATAAGTTAGACAAAAAGAAAGCGGAAAAACTCACCAAAAAAATTAAGAAAGGTAAGGGGTTTGATCTAGAGGATTTTCGCGATCAGATTCAGCAAATGAAAAATATGGGAGGCGTTGCCGGCTTGATGGATAAACTGCCAGGCATGGGGCAGATGGCTCAGGCGGCGCAGCAGCAAGTCAACGATAAGTCGATGGGGCAGCTGGAAGCTATCATTGGCTCCATGACGAAAAAAGAACGGCGTTACCCAGATAAAATAGATAATTCGCGCAAGCGTCGTATCGCCTCAGGTTCGGGTACACAAATTCAAGATGTTAACCGCTTGTTAAAACAGCATAAGCAAATGCAAAAAATGATGAAAAAATTCAGCAAAAAGGGTGGCATGATGAATATGATGCGTGGAATGCAAGGAATGATGCCACCGGGAGGTGGTCCATCCGGTCGTTTTTAGTGATTTTTTAGGTATTTAGCGTAGTGAAAAGTAAATGCCAGTAAACGGTTCCATATTGGGTAGAATTCCTCTAGAATATGCGCCCTTTCGAGCGCCTAGTATTGTCCAGTCTTTGATACAAGGACTGGTGCGAGTATTAGGTGGTTGTATTTAAACTGATTTTCAGGATGTATTAACGAACATGGTTACTATTCGTTTATCTCGTGGTGGCTCTAAAAAGCGCCCATTTTATCACTTGACTGTGTCAGACAGTCGTTCACCTCGCGATGGCCGTTACATTGAGCGCGTTGGTTTCTTTAATCCGGTTGCACGTGGTCAGGAAGAGCGCTTACGTGTTGACTCAGCTCGCGTTGAGTACTGGTTGGGTCAAGGCGCGCAAACGTCTGATCGAGTCAAAACACTTCTTAAAGAAGTTGCTGAAGCAGCTTAACTGCGGCTTCAAGAGTCTTCCCTATGAGTCAACCAAACACGGTAATGGGGAAGGTGACATCTGTATATGGTGTCAAAGGATGGGTGAAAGTGTTCTCTTATACCCAGCCAAAGGAAAATATTTGCGATTATAAGGTGTGGACCTTGGAGCAGGGTTCGCAGCAGAAGCAGGTTGACGTTTTGGTCTGTAAAAAGCACGGCAACGGATTGATCGCTCAGTTCGACAAGGTTAACGATCGAGAGGCGGCAAAGACGCTTTGCGATTCCTTGGTGCGTGTTGCCACGGAGGAGTTACCAAAGCTATCAGGTGATGAGTTTTACTGGCATCAGCTTGAGGCTTTAGAAGTGTATACGACTTCTGGACAGCTGCTTGGCAGAGTCCATCATTTGATGGAGACCGGATCAAATGACGTTCTAGTCGTGCGAAAGAGCAAGGGTAGTATTGACAGTAAGGAGCGCTTGATACCTTATCTGCCAGAGCAGGTGTTAAAAAGTATTGATCTCGATGCGGGTCGCATTGAGGTAGACTGGGATAGTGAGTTTTAACCCGCGCATGTGGTTCGGGTTAGTAAGCCTTTTTCCTGAGATGTTTCGATCAGTCACTGATTTTGGCGTGGTTGGGAGAGCGGTCGATAGAAATTTAGTAAGCGTAGAAACTTGGAATCCGCGCGACTTTACTTTTGACAAGCACCGAAGTGTAGATGATCGCCCGTATGGTGGTGGTCCAGGTATGCTTATGAAAGTACAGCCTTTACAGGATGCACTTGCGGCGGCAAAATCAAAAGCGGCGCAAGTAAAAGGTGAAAACGTAAGAGTGATTTATTTGTCGCCTCAAGGAAGGCGTCTTGATCATAAGCTAGCGTCTGAATTGGCGACATATGACAAATTGATATGCGTTTCTGGCCGATATGAAGGTATCGATGAGAGGGTTATCAATGCGCAGGTAGATGATGAAGTTTCGATCGGCGATTATGTGTTGAGTGGCGGCGAGCTAGCGGCCATGGTTTTGATTGACACGGTTGCGAGATTAAGGCCCGGGGTATTGGGGCACGAAGAGTCCGCTAATCAGGATTCTTTTGTAGACGGTTTACTTGACTGTCCTCATTATACCCGTCCAGAGCAGATAGGCGGGGTTGAGGTGCCGGCGGTACTTATGTCGGGGAATCATGAAGAAATTCGCAAGTGGCGCCTAAAACAAGCGTTGGGGCGCACGCATGAGCGAAGACCAGATCTTCTGGAAAAGTTGAATTTGAGTCGAGAGCAAGAGTTGCTTTTGGCGGAGTTTTTAAAGGACGTGAATCGGTAAATAAGGTTGTGATAATCTGATTTACTTAAATTTTTGGAGTGAGAAATGAGCAGCAAGAATAACATTATCAGCGCTTTAGAAGCTGAGCAAATGACCGCGGACGTGCCAGAATTTGGCCCTGGAGATACCGTTGTCGTTCAAGTTAAGGTTAAGGAAGGAAGCCGCGAGCGTTTGCAGGCCTACGAAGGTGTCGTGATTGCGAAACGTAACCGAGGTCTGAATTCGTCTTTCACTGTAAGAAAAATTTCTTATGGTGTTGGAGTTGAGCGTACGTTCCAAACTTTCAGCAAGTTAGTTGATAGCATTACTGTCAAGCGTCGCGGCGATGTTCGTCAAGCCAAGCTCTATTATTTGCGAGATTTGAGCGGAAAAGCAGCGCGTATCAAAGAGAAGTTGGGCTAACAGAGCCATACTTAGGTAACAAAGCGGAGCTTAATAGCTTCGCTTTTTTTTTGCTGGAACGAATTGAAAGGGACGGCAGGTAGCAGGTCTTAGGTCGTCATAGACATACCAATTATTGTGGGCTTGCCTTTGAACCTATTAGCCGATAGTTTGTCTAGTATTGCTAGGATATTGCGCTATTTTTTTGTTTATTGAGGTTTTTCATGCATTTTTTCAGGGTGTGGTTGTTGGTTTGTATGGCATTGTTTTCAAATATGCTATTCGCCGTTGAATCGGATATTAAAAAGAAAATGTTGCGGGTGTTACCGCAGTTACAAATAGCGGCGGTTGAAGAGAGCGAAATTAAGGGCTTGTATCGCGTCACGTCCGTTAATGATCAAATTATTTTTACCGATAAAGATGCTCAATATTTTTTAAGTGGTGAATTATTTGGTTTGCAAAAAAATCAGCTGGTAAATATCACTGAGCAGCGAAGGCAGGCGGGTCGGGCTGAAAAAGTAGCTGCAATTTCAGAATCAGATAGACTAACTTTTCCTGCTAGTGGTGAGAGAAAAGCGACTATTTTTGTCTTCACCGATATCGATTGCGGTTACTGCCGAAAGTTACACGATGAGGTGCCGCGGATGAATGAACTCGGTATCGAAGTAAATTACTTGGCATATCCTCGCGCGGGCGTTGGTAGCGCTTCGTACAATAAGATTGTGTCAGCGTGGTGTGCAGAGGACCGTCGTCAAGCTATGACGGACGCTAAGGCTGGTAAGTCTATCCCGCCAAAGAAATGCGCTAACCCAGTTGCAGCGCAGTTTGAGATGGGTGGCCAGATGGGTGTTACAGGCACGCCCGCTATCGTTCTAGAGGACGGGACGCTGGTACCGGGTTACGTTCCCGCTGATAAATTAGCTGAGGGTCTGGGTATTCTATAATTGCTTCATGTTTTGCCCTTAGTGAAGTTGACTTAGGGCAAATTCCTTTCTCTTGTTTTCCAGTCTTTGAAATCGGACTAAAAACCTTCGCAAACATCAACAGAACGCGTTCTTTTTATAGGTATGAATGGGTATACTATGCGCCCATTTAGCTGTGCGTTAGTCATCATCCGAATCGCACAAAAAAGAGGAATCAAACTTGGACTCTCTCAAGGTCGGAATTTGTGGTTTAGGCACTGTTGCCAGTGGCGTGATAAATGTTTTAAACCGAAACCAATTCGAAATTTCTGCTCGCGCTGGTTGTAAAATAGAGGTCGTGCAGGTGGCGTCGCGTCGGATGCGTGATAATTGCGATATGACTGGAATTTCATTTACGACAGATCTAAACGAATTAGTAAATAATCCAGATATTGATGTGGTGGCTGAGTTAATTGGTGGTCATACGCTTGCAAAAGATTTGGTCGAGCGGGCACTTAAAAATGGTAAGCATGTTGTCACAGCAAATAAAGCGTTAATTGCTGAGCACGGAAACGATCTATTTTCGCTGGCCGCAGAGAATGGCGTTAGTCTGGCGTATGAAGCGGGCGTTGCTGGCGGTATTCCAATTATAAAAGCTTTACGAGAGGGCTTAGCAGCAAATAAAATCAGTGCACTCGCAGGAATTATAAATGGTACGGGCAACTTCATTTTGACTGAAATGAAGGACAAAGCGCGTGACTTTGATGACGTATTAAAAGAAGCGCAGGCGCTTGGTTATGCGGAAGCTGACCCTACATTTGATGTGGAGGGGATCGATGCGGCCCATAAACTTGCTATTCTTTCTTCGGTTGCTTTTGGCGCGCCTCTTCAATTTTCCAAGACCTTCACGGAAGGTATTAGCAACGTAGCGCCGGAGGATATACGCAACGCGGAAGACTTAGGTTATCGTATCAAGCACCTTGGTATCACTAAGCGTCAAAGCAATGGTATCGAGTTGCGTGTGCACCCAACTTTAATTCCAGAAAGCCAGTTGATCGCAAAGGTAGATGGTGTGATGAACGCAGTGCTGATAGAAAGTGATGCGGTCGGCCAAACCATGTACTACGGTCCCGGTGCGGGTTCGGAAGCAACCGCGTCGGCCGTTATTGCAGATATAGTGGATATAGCACGGGCGTTGAAAGCGGGCGTTGCGCCCAGCGTTCCCCCGCTCGGCTTTTCTATGGATAAGATGAAAGAAATCCCTGTACTCGATATCAAAGAATGTGTGTCTGCTTTCTATTTACGGATTAGTGCGGAAGATCATCCGGGTGTCTTAGCAGAAGTTTCATCAATTATGAGTCGCCATTGCATTAATATTGAATCTGTCTTGCAGAAAGAGAGTGCTCGGATAGGTGAGTTGATTCCTCTGGTAATGCTGACGCATGAAGTACAAGAAGCAAAAATTGATGAGGCACTTAAAGAAATTGAAATGCTCGAATCGGTATCGGGCTCGGTAAAGAAGATTCGTGTTGCGCAGTTTGCCCAAGCTAAATAAGGCTTGCACGGAGACCACATAACATGAACCGAATTGATTAGCTTAGGACAATAAAGTGAAATATATAAGTACTCGTGGCCAAGCACCCGCATTAGAGTTCGAAGACGTATTGTTGGCAGGCCTAGCCTCAGATGGCGGTTTGTATGTGCCAGAAACATTGCCTCGTTTTACGCAGGAGGAGATTGCCTCCTGGGCCGGGTTGACCTACGCTGAACTTGCATTCAAGGTTATGTTCCCATTCGTTGAGGGTGCGATCCCAGCTAACGAATTTGAAACAATGATTAATGAAATTTATGCAGGTTTTGAGCATCCTGCAGTTGCGCCATTAGTTCAACTTAATAGCAATGAGTGGGTGATGGAGTTATTCCGAGGCCCAACATTGGCGTTTAAAGATTTTGCGCTACAACTGCTGGGACGAATGCTAGATTTTGTTTTGAAACGCCGTGATGAACGGGTCGTTATTATGGGGGCAACTTCCGGAGATACAGGGTCTGCCGCGATCGAGGGTTGTCGACACTGTGATAACATCGATATTTTTATTTTGCATCCTTACAAACGTGTTTCGGATGTCCAGCGCAAGCAAATGACGACGGTAATCGGTGATAACGTTTTTAACCTTGCAGTTGAAGGAAATTTTGATGATTGTCAGCGAATGGTCAAAGAAAGCTTCGCAGACCAAAGCTTCTTAAATGGTTCACGTTTGGTGGCGGTTAATTCGATTAATTGGGCGCGTATTATGGCGCAAATCGTTTACTATTTTAGTGCATCGTTGTCATTAGGCGGGCCTGCCCGTAGCGTTTCATTTTCGGTCCCTACTGGGAACTTTGGCGATATTTTTGCTGGATACCTTGCGCGTAATATGGGTTTACCGATTAATCAGTTAGTCGTTGCGACAAATCGCAATGACATCTTGCACCGTTTTATCAGTAATAACCGTTACGAAATGGAGTCGCTTCATCATACTTTGTCGCCAAGTATGGATATCATGGTATCAAGCAACTTCGAACGTTTGCTTTTTGATCTTTATGGTCGAGATGGTAAAGCGTTGGCGGAATTGATGGAGCATTGGAAGACAGACGCCGGCTCAATCGAAGAGTACCGTTGGAAGTCTGCCCGTCGTTTGTTTGACAGTTGGGCAGTGAGTGACGAACGTATGTGTGAGGTGATTAAGGATACTTATCAAGTGAATGAGTATTTGTTGGATCCTCACACAGCGATCGGTGTTGAGGCGGCCCGCAAAACGCGCCGTGACATGCGCGTTCCAATGGTTACTTTAGCAACCGCGCATCCGGTGAAATTTCCGGAAGCGATCGAGAAAGCGGGTATAGATCAGCCGCCAGAATTACCGCATCACCTCAGCGATTTGTTCGAAAGAGAAGAGCGCTATGATGTGATTGAAAATTCCTTAGCAGCAGTACAAGCTTATGTCGCTGAGCATCGTCGATAGAAGCGATTTATCGATCTGCTTTTAGTAAGCGGCGAACAGAGCAGGTGTTTCTCGCGTAGTCGAGGCCCTGCTTTTTTTGTATTTACGCCGTTATTTATTTTTCGTTAAGACTCGGCCATTCATGATAAAACCACAAACGAAAAAGATAATTCGAAGAAAGTGTTCGGAGCCTAGTAATCTAAATTTAGAGTTTCCCGAGTACTTGGCACGTATCTATGCGGCCAGGGGCGTGGTCTCAATCGAGGAGCTGGATAACCGATTAGCCGCACTTGAGGGTAATAGCAGGTTGAGGGGCTTGTCTGAGGCAATCGCCTTACTTGAAGCAGCGCTACGAGAACGTCGGCTTATCATAGTGGTGGGTGATTTCGATGCGGATGGTGCCACGAGTACCGCCTTAGCGGTCGATGTGCTGCGCGCGATGGGCGCACGCTGTGAGTATTTAGTGCCAAATCGTTTTGAATACGGTTACGGTTTAACGCCTGAAATTGTAGAGCTTGCAGCCGAACAACAACCAGACTTAATTGTGACCGTAGATAACGGTATTTCAAGTATTGAAGGTGTTGATCGGGCCAATCAATTAGGCATGAAGGTTCTGATTACCGATCATCATTTGCCGGGTCAAGACACGCCGAATGCGGCTGCAATTGTTAATCCAAACCAACTGGGTTGTGAGTTTGTGTCGAAAAATAGCGCGGGGGTTGGTGTTATTTTTTATGTGATGAGCTCGTTACGCACGAGCTTAATAGAAAAAGGGTGGTTTGCCGCTAACAATATCGATGCGCCTAACATGGCGAATTACTTAGATTTGGTGGCGCTGGGTACGGTCGCTGATTTAGTTCCGTTTGATAAGAACAATCGAATTCTCGTGGAGCAGGGTTTGCGGCGTATGCGTGCCAGGCGATGTCGGCCGGGAATTGCGGCCTTATTAGAGATTGCCAAAAAAGATCTTGCACGTGTGTCGAGTAGTGATTTGGGTTTTGTGGTTGGGCCGCGACTTAATGCGGCAGGGAGAATGGACGATATGTCATTAGGGATCGAGTGCTTACTTGCCCGAGATATGCTGGATGCGCGTGACATGGCAGTGCGTTTAAATGCTTTAAATATTGAACGTCGTCAGGTTGAGGACGATATGCGACGTGACGCAGAAGCTATTTTAAAAGAATTGCCCGCGCATAAGCAGGACGTTGTCGGTATTTGTCTGTATCAGTCGCATTGGCATCAGGGTGTAATTGGAATTTTAGCAGCGCGCGTAAAAGAAGCTGCGCATAGGCCTACGATTGCCTTTGCGCCAGAGGTGGAAGGTGAGGCCGGCCATCCGCCGGCTGATGAGGATATTCTGAAAGGTTCTGCGCGTTCGATACCGGGGTTGCATATGCGCGACACCTTAGATCTGATCGCGAAGCAACGGCCTGATATATTGCAAAAGTTTGGCGGTCATGCAATGGCTGCTGGGATGACAATTAAAGCAAAAGACTATAACGCGTTTGCTGAACTGTTCGATAACGTTGTACGGAAAGCCTTGGATGAAGAGTCCTTACAAGCGACTATTCATAGTGATGGTGAGCTGTCAGAGCTGCAGCTTGATCTAGCCAGTGTCACCACTCTCGAGAGCGCAGGACCTTGGGGGCAGCAGTTCCCTGAGCCAGCATTTGACGGTGTGTTTGATGTGCTTCAGAAAAAAATATTAAAAGAAAAGCATCTTAAACTTGTGATTCGTCAAAGCGATGGCGAAGCGCTATTTGATGCAATTCAGTTTAATAGTCCTTTTTTGAACGAGAATTTTTCTGTTCCCTGCCGCATGGTTTATCGGCCTAATATCAATGAATTCCGTGGGCGTAAGACGGTCCAGTTATTAATAGATTACATAGAGTTGGGCGATGTTGTTGATTTCTCTTAGATATGTTTCTGTGAGTTTAGCGGTGTTTGTCGGCTTATTAATCGCTGCCTGTTCCGGTCCACAGATGCAAACCTATTCTGATATCCAGCAGCCTGCCGCTTGGGAAGAAGCGAGTTTTGTTATGGACGATACTTATCGTCTACCGTATGAATCTCATTCGATCGACCGGGCACCAGAGCGAATATTTATTGCGTTACATGGGTTCAATGATTACCACCAAGCATTCTCTGATTTTTGTGCCTTTATGCAGACCCGGCACTCACTTTGCGTTGCCTATGATCAACGTGGCTTTGGCGATACGGTGCAGCGAGGTATATGGCCGGGAGAAACACGTCTAAGAAAAGACTTGATGGCGATTATTACCCTGGTTCGATCGCGTTACCCCGAAGTTCCTCTCTATGTTGTAGGTGAGAGCATGGGCGGGGCTGTCATCTTGACGGCATTGCAAACCAATCAAGATTTTTGGCGTGCCAATGTGCAGGGTGCAGTACTATTTGCGCCTGCTGTCTGGTCACGTGAAACCCAACCCTGGTACCAGCGATGGGGTCTGGCCCTCGCGACGACGTTTGTGCCGAGTTGGCAGCCAACGGGCGAGGGTTTAGGTGTTGTTGCTTCTGATAATGTTGAGGCGCTGCGTGGGTTAGGTCGCGACCCCCTTGTCATCAAAGCGACGCGCATTGATGCCATTTATGGTTTAAACAACTTGATGGACCAAGCTTTTGCAGACAGTCAGAATATACCGATTCCCACTTTGTGGCTGTATGGGGGTAATGATCAACTCGTCCCACTGGTGCCAACCTGCCAAGTTGCACAACGTTTATCGTCGAATGAGGGGGATAGACATACCTTCAGTTTTTATTTTTTACCGGAGGGCTACCATATGCTTACCCGCGATTTGGATAGAGTAGAAAATTTTCGTTTGGTCGACACGTGGCAGCGGCAATTAACGCGAAGGCAATCTACTCGGCGTAACGATATCGGTGTGGCATGTGAACCTGACAAGGCTAATTATTAGCCTCCTTAGCCTCCTTAGCTTCCTTAGTCTCTGTGGTTTCCATTACTGGCCTTAGCGTCTCAACGGCCTCAAGTCTGTTAAGCTCTGCTTTGCTCGGAGGATCCTGCTCTGTCCAGAATTCAAGATCATGAATGTTTCCGAGTACTGGCAGTTGATATTGATTGCTCATGTAAAGCAGTGTCCGAGCGATATCTCCTTTTAGCTTATCCGGCGGTTCTATGATGTGCAGCTTTTTTCGAATACCACATGGATTCGCTTGGACCTTTTTTCCAAGTATGCCGAATTCGCTATTTTGTCTTTTAAATTCAAAGTAAGCGTCAGCGGGCACAATATTGCGAAGGTCAGAGATGATAATTCGGTAGCGTTCACTCTCGCTTAAACACCGTCGCTTTGTACCGCATTGGAGGACTTCTCGGATTTTAGTTCGCGGGTATATATAGCTCGGTGCGATCAGGGGGGTTGGTTTTGAAAATGGTTTATTGCAGTAATAAGTCTCGCCACCATTCTTGTACAGAATGCCCCAGAAATCTTGATTAATTATCTCTTGCGGTGAGCGGTGTTGCTTGTCAGCGTGCGTTGCGTGAACGTGTATGATTGGCAAAAGAAGTACGCAAACAAATAAATGTTTGAGCGCAGCATTGCTTCTTGCCGTTATAATCACGCGAGCCTCCTTGATGAAGGGTCTGCAAGGTGAGGCGAACTTGACCTAGATTAACACAAACTGCGCAAAATTCCGTCAGGTTTTATGGCTGGTGTAGTTTTTCAATATTTATTTCGTATGCTTCACCGTCCGGTTCTACTTGGATCATCCGAAGTAAAGCGTAGGGCGGGGCTTGGTCAAACCAAAGCTTCGTTTCACGCGCTTTGCCTTTGTCGCGAACTTTTTCAACTAAAATGCTTTGCTTTTTGCCTAACGCCGTATCGATGGTCTCTCGAGCCGTTTGTTTGAATTGGTAATGACGAACCTCGCCCTTATGCAAGACATTGTACCGGTATATGTTTTCAGGAAGCACTGCATTTGAGGCGTCAACGGCTCTGTTTTTTTGGCTAATATCTGTCTGTAGTTGCAGCTGATAACTTAGTCTGTCTAACAGACCTAATTGTATCGGCACTGTCCAGCTTTGGTCTTTGTATTGTTCGCGGGCTTGTTCTTTTTGCCAGTTAAATGCAACCGTTTGCTGACGATCTTTTAGTAGCATACCGGTCAGTGCATATCGATAGCTGGTGGGGATGATTTGAGAGTCTGCAAGCGTAAAGTTACTGTTTTCGGAAATCGTTGCAATCGAACTGTCTACGACAAACGCATAGCGCCAATGACCGTCGTTAGTTTGCGCTAATGTCCGTGTTGCCGATCCGGTCAAGCTAATGCCCTTTGTAATACTGGCACGATAGCTTGCCTCGTGTGCACGCAAAGGTTCTGCTGTAGCGCTTGAGGCTGTGAATGTCGCGACAAAAAGAGAAATAACCGAGGTGATCGCAAGTTTGTGCATATGATCCCCTATAAAGCGAGTAGCGATAAATTGGCCGCAAATCAATGCAAGGTATGCGGGCTATCGAGATATAGTCCGCTCTCAGGCAATACTTCTTGGTCTAACAGGGCCCTGTCGCCATGCAATTGGAGCCTGCCCTCAACGAACCACTTTACGGCGATTGGATAGATAACATACTCTTGTTTTTGAACTCGGTTTGCAAGCGACTCAGCATCGTCTTGTTTGAGAACCGGTACCTCTGCTTGGATAATGTTTGGGCCTGCATCAAGTTCTGGGATAACAAAATGCACGGTTACACCGTGTTTTTTGTCTTTGGCATCAAGTGCTCTTTGATGGGTACTTAAGCCGGGGTATTTTGGTAAGAGAGAGGGGTGAATGTTAAGTAGCCGCCCCTGGTAGCGTCGCACGAAATCGTTACTCAGGATGCGCATAAAGCCTGCTAATACGATTAGATCGGCTGCATGTTTGTCAATTTCGCGGATGAGTGCCGCATCAAACAGTTCACGTTGCTCAAAATCAGCATGATCAATTACGCGAGTATGTATGCTTGCATTCTTTGCACGGTCTAAACCGGCTGCGTCCGGCCGGTTGGAGATTACACAAACGATATCCGCCGGAATTTCTGTGCCAAGATTATCAATCAGTGCTTGTAAGTTACTCCCATTGCCAGAGATAAGGACAACAACTTTAGGTTTAGGCGCTTCTTCAATCATGTTTGCGTTTAGTTAAATGTCAGTTATTTAGGGTTACTTGTTCTTCACCATTATTTCGCGCCTCGATATGACCAATATGCCAGGCGGTTTCACCTTGTTCCTGCAAGCATGCAAGGGTCTGATCACAGCATTCCTTGGGCACGCAAATAATCATGCCAACGCCGCAGTTAAAGGTGCGATACATTTCGGTTTGATCGACGTTGCCTGCTTGCTGCAGAAACTTAAATACTTCCGGCAGTTCCCAGGTATTTAATTCAATGACCGCTTTATAATTTTCTGGTAAAACACGTGGAATGTTCTCCAAAAACCCCCCGCCGGTAATATGCGATAGCGCATGAACCGGTTGAGATTTAAATAATTCGAGTAACGACTTAACATAAATTCGCGTCGGCTCTAATAGCGCGTCACCGAGCGGCTTACCGTCGCAATCTTGCATTAAGTCTGCGTGAGAGACCTCAAGTATTTTGCGTATCAGTGAATACCCATTGGAATGGGGGCCGGATGAAGCCAGCGCAATCAGCGCATCGCCCTCACTTACTTTTTTCCCATCAATGAGTTTTGACTTTTCAGCAATACCGACACAAAACCCTGCGAGATCATAATCCTCACCCTCATACATACCCGGCATTTCAGCGGTCTCGCCACCAACGAGTGCACAACCCGAGAGCTCGCAGCCTTTTCCAATACCATCGACAACTGAGGCAGCAATATCAACATTAAGTTTGCCCGTTGCATAATAATCTAGAAAGAATAACGGCTCTGCACCGCCAACGATTAAATCGTTAACGCACATAGCGACTAGATCAATACCAATGGTGTCATGTTTATTGATATCCATTGCCAGGCGTAGTTTAGTGCCAACGCCATCTGTGCCTGATACTAAAACGGGTTCTTTATACCCTGTTGGTAACTCAAATAATGCGCCAAAGCCGCCTAAACCAGCCATTACCTCAGGTCGGCGAGTGCGTTTCGCTACGCTTTTAATGCGTTCAACAAGTTGATTGCCAGCATCTATATTAACGCCTGCATCTTTGTAGCTTAGAGATTTACCCTGAGGGGATTGATCTTGGTTGGCCATGCGTTGGAATTTCCCTTGCAAAAGACATCGAAAACAAAGCGCGTAATTCTATCAGTGAAGTGGCACTCACCAAAGCACAAAGTGCATTAATCTCCAGCTTTTTTAATCTAGCACTATTGTATCAGCTAAGCCTTGCTTTGCGGGTTGTGTTGAGAGGTTATCCTGCCTATCATTGACAGCACTTTTTCCCTCGTCTAGTGAGTGTGTCGGTTTGGTCCGGTTCCTAATTATTGTCTGTTTGGTCTGCAGTGCTACCTCCCTTTTTTCAGCCCAACGTATTGATCTGTATCAGGATGTTGTGCCGGTTGATAGTCAAGGTAATGCCGATCGAAATGCGGCGTTTATGCGCGCTTTACGGCGCGTCATTACGCGTGTTGTCGGTGACCCAGGAAAAGTTAGGCGCGCCGCTGTTTTTAGTAAGATCAAAGACCCGAGCGCATACGTAGAGAGTTTCAGTTTTTTGCCAAATCCTGATTATGTTCGATACCAAGAAGCAATCTTTGAAGAAGGTTCGGAAAATCAAACTGATGAAGGCGAGCAATCGGGGCCACCGATGTTGCAAAAAATACCGTCACGCGTCAGCAGTATACCGAATGAGTTTCTACTGGAGGTTACGTTTTCAAAACAGGAAGTGCTTCGTTTAGTGACTGAAAAGCAGCTACCACGCTGGGGAGAAGTGCGACCTAGTGTAATGTTTTGGGTGGCGCATGAAGGCTCGAGCACTAAAAACCTATGGGGCACCCAGAACACTCAGCGTAAAACAGTGTTATTCAATCAAGCACTCGAGCGGGGTATTCCAATATATTTACCCAATGCTGACGAGCAAGATAGTGCGTTGATTAACACCAACGCGCTTTGGATGTTGTCTGAAGCGTCTATAATTGAGGCTGGCAAACGTTATCGCCGTGACCTAAATCTACTGCTTTCCCTATATCAGTCCAGTGACGAAAACTGGCACGCAAAGTGGAAACTACCTTTCGATGAGTTTGAAGAAACAGGCGAACTGAACAACAAAAGCTTAGATGCTATCTGGATTGCAGTAATAGATGACGTAGCGAAAGTATTGTCAAAACACTACGCGGTATCGGATGCCTTAACCGATAGCCAATCTATTTATAATTTAACCTTAAATAACATCGATAGTTATATTGCGTACATTACGTCTCAACAGGCATTGGAAGCGATTCCTGGCGTGCGTGCGGCTAATTTAGTGCGTTTGAAAGGTTCGGATGCGTATTACAAAATAAGCTTAAGCTCGTCCGCAGACCAATTTTTACGGCAACTGGAATTGGGGCAGCAGTTTGAACCGTATGCTTTGTATGAGCGGTCAAAAGCAGTAGAAGAACCGCTCGGGCTGGATGTTGTTTCACCTGCGGTTGATTTGCCTTTAAAGGTGAGCGAACAAGAGGATTTTACTGATGGTATATTTTCTTGGTTGGGTCGGCGTTAGGGTGTGAGAGCTTAGATGTTAAAATACATCCCTAATATTTTAACCCTGGGGCGAATCGTATTAATTTTCCCGTTTGCGTACTATTTGTTGCAAGCGGATTATCAAAGCGCTCTGGTGCTGTTTTTTATTGCCGGTGTGTCCGATGGAGTAGATGGCTTTCTCGCGCGTCAATTCCGTTGGAAATCGCGCTTTGGGGCAATCGCTGACCCCCTAGCAGACAAGCTGTTGTTAATGACAGCGTATTGCGTTTTGGCCTATACACAGCTGTTGCCGGTTTGGTTAATTGTGTTGATCGTGGTACGTGACCTTAGCATTGTGGGTGGTGCGCTTGGCTACCATTTCTTTATACACCGCTACGAGATTAAACCGAGTATTTGGGGTAAATTGTGTACATTTACACAAATTAGCTTTGTGTTGATCATGCTCGTTAACCTCGCTTTTTACCCGTTACCTCCGGATTTTATTAGCGCGGGTGTTTGGTTAGTCGCCATTATAACGGTCATGAGTGGTGTGCATTACGTGGTGACCTGGACTCGGCGCGCTTGGCAGTCTGATCGCGAAAGCGATCGATCAGGTAACTCTGAACAATGACAGTGAAGGCTCAGCCCGAGCAGCTTCCGTTGGCGCTTAGTCTCGATAAAGCGGCCTCTTTCGAGAACTTTTTTGGCCATCAGGGCCAGAGATCTGCTGCGATATTTTCAACGGCTGTAGTAATTGAAGCGCAACCTTATGTGTTGCTCTATGGTGCACATTCCTCCGGCAAAACGCATTTATGCTCTGCTTTGGTTAATGCGTTAGATGTTCAGGGCGCATCAGTAACGTATCTGTCTGGTAAGGAGCTAAAAGCATTGCCGGAACTAAAAATGCATGAATTTATTGATTCGCTGTCCCCAGCGAACGGCAGAGATTATTTGGTGTTCGATGATATGGATGCTTTAGGATCTGGGCCAGAGATCGAGCGTGCTCTTTTTAATATGTTTAATCGATATGGGTTCGTGAGCGCTCAGCTGGTGTTGAGTGTGTCGCGACCTATCGCTGAACTTGGCTATCAATTAGCAGATTTGGTCTCACGGCTGCTGTCGGGTTTGACCGTTAGCCTCTTGGTACCTGATGAGCGCGATTTTAAAGAGATCCTAATGCGTCTTGCAGAACAAAGAGGCATGCGCCTAGAGGCGTCTGTCAGTGAATTTATTTACACGCGCCATACCAGAAGTATCTCGGCATTGGTCGAGTTATTGGAAAAATTAGATCATGCCTCGTTAGTCGAAAAGCGAGTATTGACAGTACCTTTCGTTAAGAAAGTGCTTTGCATATAGTGGGTTTAAAGAGGAAAGAATTATGATTCGCGTGGTATTTAATCAAAAAGGTGGTGTCGGTAAATCAAGCATTACCTGTAACTTAGCGGCCGTTAGCGCGGCGCGTGGTCGCCGTACTTTGGTCGTTGACTTGGACCCCCAGGGTAATTCAACGCACTACTTAATGGGTGTTCCGGCGTCAGAATTAAAAAATAGTGTGGCGGATTTTTTTGAACAAACCTTGTCGTTTAACCTGTTCAATAAAGACGTTAGTGACTACATTCACTCGACGCCATTTGACGATTTGTCGGTATTCGCCTCGAATCCAGAGCTTGAGTTCCTTGAACGAAAACTTGAGGCAAAGCATAAGATTTATAAATTAAAAACCGCACTGCGTGAAATGGAAAAGTATTTCGATGAAATATTTGTCGATACGGCACCTGCGCTCAACTTTTATACTCGCTCCGCCTTGATTGCCGCCGACAAAGTATTAATTCCTTTTGATTGCGATGATTTCTCTCGCCAAGCGCTCTACCAAATTATGGGTGAGTTGCAAGACATTCAAGAGGATCATAACGATAAGCTGGCCGTTGAAGGAATTGTGGTTAATCAATTTCAACCGCGTGCGAGTTTGCCAAAGCGATTGGTTGAGGAGTTGTTAGAAGAAGGTCTACCCGTCATGGATGTAAAACTATCCGCTTCAGTTAAGATGAAAGAGTCACACCAAAGCTGTAAGCCATTGATTTACTTTGCCCCAAAACATGCGTTAACCGAGCAGTTTTTGGCCTTGGATGATTTACTTCAAGGTGAAAAGGCCGATGCTTGAGGCGTTTTAAAAATACCAGTTCTGTAGTCGGGTCGCCTTAGTGGTGGCTTACAGCTCAATTCGCATGGATAGGTCTATCGATTTGCAGTCTTTAGTAAGTGCGCCAATCGAGATATAGTCAACGCCGGTTTCTGCAACGCAGGCTAAGGTATCTTCAGTAATACCCCCGGAGGCCTCCAGTTTAGCGTGCCCACGGTTCGCCGCGACCGCTTGACGTTTGTCATCATTTGAAAAGTTATCAAGCATGATTATGTCGGCCTTTGCGTCGAGTGCTTGTTGAAATTCGTCAAGGCTCTCAACTTCCACTTCCACCGGCTTGCCCGGGGCAATTTGATGCGCTTTTTTCACGGCTGCGAAAATTGAGCCGCAAGAAATGATGTGATTCTCTTTAATTAAAAAAGCATCATACAGGCCAATTCGATGATTGAAACAACCGCCGCATTTCACCGCAAATTTTTGTGCAATACGCAAGCCGGGTAGCGTCTTACGTGTATCAAGCAGTTTGACCTGGGTGTGGGAGACCATGTCTGCATAACGACGACTAACGGTTGCTGTGCCAGAGAGCGTTTGTAAAAAATTCAGTGCGCAACGCTCCGCTGTGAGTAATGAGCGAGCCGAACCTGCCGCGGTAAAGAGAGTGTCGTTAGGCCTTATCGCGTCGCCGTCAAGTTTTTCCCAGTGCAAGATCACTGTCGGATCGACGATACGAAAGACCTCATCAACCCATTCTTTCCCACACAAGATGCCATGATCTCGCGTAATGATTTTAGCGCTTGCATTTTTATCTTTCGGGATTAGCTGCGCAGTAATGTCGCCTGTACCGACGTCTTCCTCGAGCGCGTGCTTTACGTTAATAGTGATAATGCTTGAATGGTCAGTAGTCATAATTATGCAGAGTAGGCCGCGGGCGTTCATTGTATGCCTGCTAGAGAGTTAGCGCATTATAAAGAGATTTCATACAGATGCTAAAGTTTCTTTCTTTTGATGTTTGTAATTATTTGAGATTGAAACGCGATGAGAGTCTCGATCTAATGTTACCTTCGGCTATGCTGCTATCTTTATATTCTATAGCTTGATACGCTCGGCCTTCCCAAAGTTAGCACTAGGATGGTGTTTGCAAGCTTTTTGCAAAATTAGATTTGGTGTTTATCTATCTTTTTATCTGAGGCGTATTTGTGAGAGTGGCGATAGTAGGTGGCGGCCCAGCTGGTTTGTATAGTGCGATTGCGATAAAGCAACGTTTGCCAAGCTCACATATAAAAATTTATGAGGCGCGTAACGAGAGCGCTAACGAATTTGGTCTTGGGTACACTCTGCAAACGCTTACAATAGATCTGTTAAATCGGATAGATCCCTCGGCGTTAGATAACATGTTTTCGACAAAACGCCCCCCGCTGATGCAGCAATCAAGTGTTAGAGTAAATGACCGTTTTGAAACACGAGCTTTTGAGCCTGGTTATACGGTTTCTCGTTATCAACTTATTCAGTATTTGCGTACAAAAGCACTCGGTTTGGGCGTTAAAGTTATTCACAAAAAAATTGAGATCAAAGATGTTTCACGACTAAAGCGCATGAACAACTTGTTGATTTCAGCAGATGGCGTTAAAAGCCTTGTTCGAATGCGTTATAAGGATGCTTTTAGCGCTAAGTTTCATCCGACGAAAATGATGTTCAGTTGGTTTTTAAATGAGTCGCCATTTGATCAGCATCAGCCAAGATTTTGGGCTGTGTCCTCTGACTACGGTGTCATTCAAATGTTTTCCTATCCGCTATTAGATTGCCGTCAAATCGTCATCGTTGAAATGACTAAAGATTGTTATCAGAAGGCAGGTTTTGGTGATAAAACGACTGAGGAGGTTACAGCGTTTTTGAATAAGTGTTTGAACGTCAGTGCTGACCCCATATCCCTTGCGCAGGGCCCTTTGCCTTGGGTGTCTTTTGGAATAAATACGGTAGAAAAACTCTATCGAGGTAACGTTGCACTGGTCGGAGAATCAGCCTTTTCATTCCATTACAGTTATGGAGGCGGATTAAGTACTGCGTTTATGATGGGTTATATTTTAGCTGAGTGTTTGAGTGCTTTGCCATTAAATGAAGCGTTGATCAAATACAATGCAGGTGCGAGTTTAAGCCTAGCGGACCCTGTACGAAAGTCGAGAGAATTGATTCTGTGGTTGGAGGGTATTGATGAGCATTTTAAATGCACGCCAACGAAAGAGCTCGTAGATCATTATTTATTACGTCAAAACTATCGCACGTCTTCAAAAGTATTATCAGGTGACTCTTAAACGCAATAATTTGATGAGATTTCGTTTTTTTGGTGATGTTCGATTTTCTCTGATTAATACACAAGTTTAATGCCAAGAATACTAAGTGTTGCCGCTGAGGCCCTTTGTTAATTGATTTTGCATCGATTCGTTTCGCACAAGCGTTTTATAGCTGTGCGTTTAGTCATCAGAATCCCCCTCCATTGTATTATTTGAGAACTAAGTCGCGCGGAAACATTTCTTCACAGAAGTCATTTAGTTTCTTCACAGAAGTTATTTAATTGACGGTATATTATGTAAAAAATAGTTAAAAATATGACGATTAGGAAAATATCTTGGTCGCCTTTTTGTTAAAAGTTCAATTGGAGTTCACATGAGTGGCGTGAAAGTAGTAGGAATACACGGCCATAGTCCATATCAAAGTACATTGGCAAAAGCCTTGCCGGATGCGCTAGTTAGCTTGCGAGAACTGAACAAAGACCGTTTGCAAAAGCTACTTCGTAATTTGTTTGACGGTGCCGATGATGCCTTGTTTGCAATGGCCGATAAAGCAAGTTCGAACCAAGAGCAGGTAACGTACTTTGATGCGATGCGTGAGCTTCGTATCCAGAAGCGCCATATCGCTACCATGACCTTGAAAAAGGTGATTGAGTCTTACAACGGTTCAGACCGACACACGCCTGTTTCCAAAGAGTCTATTGACGAACTTAGCCTCGTAAAAAATGATGAGCTCGAAATAAATGTTGCATTAGAGGGTATGGTGACCCGCCTTCGTAATGTGGCAGGTGAACGTTTGGATGCGCTGCAAGCGCGAGTCGAGTGTTTGCTTGAATGCGGGAAATTAAATGCTGAGCATGTGCCTTGCAGTCCTGAAATACTTTGTAGTGGGTTTATTGAGAGTTGTGCAGAGCTTGACCTAGAGATCAAAGCAAAATTAATTTTCATGAAACTATTCGAGCGATTTGTTTTGGCTGGTATGGTGAACGTTTACGATGAGTTAAACGCCGCCTTGGTTCAAAAAGGCGTGCTTCCGAACTATAAAAAAGAATATGCTCCGGTAAAACAACAGTCTGCGACGCCGGCGCCATTAGATGCAAGGGCCCAAGGCGCAAACAGCAGTACGTACAACGAACAAGACACTCAAAATAATTTCGAAAGTCTGCGTCAGATGCTTCACTCAACAGATGTAAATGTGCCTTCAACAATGAGTCAGCAACAGGCGAATCAGCATTACTTCTCGCATAACGAATTGTTAAGCGCTTTGTCTACGTTTCAGGCATCAGGCACCGCTGCGCAAAGCCAGCTGCAAGCAGGTACGCAATTAATCGATTTCCATGCGCTGTTTAGTCAAGGTGCTGAAAAAGGAACAGGTTCATCTGCTGAGGCGTGCAATGCCGTTGACTCTGACGTTATTAATCTCGTCTCAATGCTATTCGAGTTTATTCTCGAGGATCGTCAACTTCAGCCGGAGATGAGAGCGTTAATTGCGCGTTTACAGATTCCTATTTTAAAAGTGGCAATTATTGACCGAAACTTTTTCAATAAGGGTGGCCATCCTGCTCGTCGGCTATTGAACGAAATAGCCACCGCCGCCGTCGGTTGGAATCCTCCAAAAAATGATCGAAGAGACCGCCTCAAAGATAAGATAGAAGCAATTGTGGACACGATACTTCATGATTTTAAAGATGATATCTCAATGTTTGATAGCCTATTAGCAGACTTTGTTAAATTTGTTGATCAAGATCAGCGTCGTGGTTTATTGGTAGAGCAACGCACTAAAGATTCTGAGCGCGGTAAAGCGGCTTCTGAGCTCGCGAAACGTGATGTACAAGATTTTTTAAACGCGTCGATGAAGGGTCGACCCATGCCTGAATTCGCGGTCACCCTGTTACGTGATGCGTGGAGTTCTGTCATGGTATTGCATCATTTAAAAGCGGGCACCGAGAGTGATGCTTGGCGATCTGCTTGCTCGTTTGTTGAAGAGTTGATTTGGTCGCTCTGCCCAAATCCAAAAGAATCAGGTGCGAGAGAGTCGCTACTAAAACTGATTCCGAGCTTAGTCTCGCGTTTGCGTGAAGGGCTTGCTGAAATTGCCTACGATACATTGCGCACCAAAGCGCTAATGAAAAAACTCGAAGACCAACATGTTTTGTCGCTGCAAGCGCTGCAACAACAAGTAGATTTATCAAATTCCACGCGTCCCGCGCAAGATCTGAGCGAGCAAGAGCTCAGCGAGGCGCAAGATGAAGTGGTTGCAGATTTAGTGCGTGCAACCATGGAATTAGAAGATGAATTTGCATCGACAATGTGCGAGGAGCCGGCTGACGAGCCTGCGCAAGATAAGCAGAATCCGGGTCAGGGCGCATCGCACCATTTACCGTCAGAGCATGTGGAGCCATTTGAAACAGATCATGACGAGATTGTGTTGGTGCCACCCGAAAAAGATGAGCCTGCGCCTACGGAGATTCTCGTTGATGAACATGACCCACATGTAAAGCAAGTAGATGCCTTTGCGGTTGGATGTTGGTTCGAATTTCAAGATGAAAATGATCGCACCGAGCGTTGCAAACTTGCTGCGATTATCAAAGCAAGCGGTAAATATATTTTTGTAAATCGATCAGGCATTAAAGTGGCAGAAAAGACGCGCCTCGGGCTTGCAACATCGCTTAAAAAAGGGTCTTTGCAGGTATTGAACGATGGGTTGTTATTTGATCGAGCGTTGGAATCCATTATTACGAATTTACGCGGATAGTGGTTACGAACGTCAACGCGTGCTTCGTTAGTGCATTATTTATGTGTATTATTTGCGCATTGTCCAAATGCAAGTAAGCGATTGAACTATGTCTTTTGAAAATGGCTGGTTTGAAATGGCCGAGCGATGTATCTCGCCAAATTTCAATGCACGACCTGCTGGCCAAGAACCTCAATTACTAGTGATTCATAATATTAGTCTCCCGCCGAAGCAGTATGGTGGCGGTTACATCGAGCGCTTCTTTCAAAATCAATTAGAACCCACAGAGCACCCCTATTTTGAGGAGATTGCGCACCTCGAGGTGTCAGCCCATTTTTTAATTCGTCGTGACGGCTCACTTGTGCAATTTGTGTCTTGCGATGCGCGTGCTTGGCATGCAGGCGTGTCTTGTTATCAGGGCCGCGACAATTGTAACGACTTTTCGATTGGCATCGAATTGGAGGGCTGCGATGATGAGCCTTACAAAGATGAACAATACACATCGCTCACGCAACTCACCAATGCCGTTATGGCCGCCTATCCTCTGATATCACCCTCGCGAGTGACGGGCCATGAAGATATTGCGCCGGGGCGCAAAACCGACCCTGGCAAAGCCTTTGATTGGCCTAGGTATAAAGACTCTTTAGTTTGAAGTTAACACTAATCGTAAGGTTCTAAGTTGGGTTGGCACGCATCTAAGAATTCACTTAAGGAATTCGCCAATTTTCGATGCAAGACCTTGCCCGGTCGTCCTAACCATATTTCGCCTGAATCATGCAGAATGGTCGCAATGTCCGGCCCCTCCATACTGGCAATAAAAAAGTCTAGAGGTAACCGGCCTTTGCGACGCGCAAAACAATGGCCGAGCATATTATTTTTTAACTGCTCCTCATCTTCCTCATTCCAGATTTGGATCAACTGTAGTTCCATATCTTCAAAATCTACGCAAATACCATTGGAGTAATAACGACCATAAAAAGCGATAAGACTCTCCGGAAATGTGCATTCTAAACCGCGTTCAAGATCATCAAACAATAGGGTGTTACCCCGAAATTGCGGTTCCCATACCAAGCGTGATTCATCGGTTTGTTCCAACGCATCCGTGCAGGGTGATGGCCATGG
>CAJWAD010000014.1 GCA_913020245.1 uncultured Oleiphilus sp. | reverse complement strand
TTGCTGATACATGTATCATGCTAACATTCAACACACCCATCGCTTTGCTTCGGACAAGGCCATATTGACGCGCGATATCCTTGTCTAAAAAGGTACTTTCAAACGCCATATAATGCACTTCGTATTCGCTGCCGTCAGGCCCATCAAATACTTTTTTCTGTTCCGCATTTACCGTCAAACTGATGGCCATTAGCAGCCAAAATAACCCGATGATCACGAATTGGTTTAAGTAGTCGGTTTTCATTTATGCCTCCCGGCGCATTTGGTTACGCTCGCTCAATACGGTATACGGCAAATTCAGCCAAAAGGTTTGGCCACATACGCGCAAAACTATGCCTTTCAAAATCCTCATTAACCACCATTCGGTTAACAATACGAATCCCTTTTGTCTCGCACAAGGCTTCAAAATCTTTGAAGGTGCAGAGGTGGATATTCGGTGTATTAAACCAAGTATATGGCAAGGTTTTCGACATCGGCATTTTACCCCTTAAACTCAGGTATTGCCGGCAACGCCAATGGCCAAAATTCGGAAAGGTCACGACACCCTGCTTACCTAAGCGGAGCATTTCATCAATCATCACATCCGGCCGCCGAACGGCCTGCAGGGCCTGCGTCATAATCACGGTATCAAACTGCTGATCGGCAAATTGGTATAAGCCTCGCTGATCTAGGTCATGCTCTATTACATTTACGCCCTTCTCAATGCAGCGCGTGATTTGCGTTTCATCAATCTCAACGCCATAGCCTAATACGCCTTTACTGACCTGAAGATGCGCGAGCAAAGTCCCATCACCACAACCCAAATCAAGCACTTGCGTGCCTTCAGCAATCCATGGGCTGATGAGTTTTAAATCACCCCTCATTTTTATGCTCTCTTGGCGGCTCATAACGAAAGCACCTGAGCAATTCGTTTCATGTAGGCACTAAAGATTGCCAAATAACGTGGTGTTGGAATCAGGAAGGCATCGTGGCCGTGAGGCGCCTCAATTTCGGCATAGCTCACATTTTTACCCGCCTTTACGAGGGCCTCCACTAACTGTTCCGAACGCGCGGGAGAAAAGCGCCAATCAGAACTAAACGAAACCACAAAATAATCGCATGTCGCGCGCGCCAGTGCTTTGACCAGATCGCCGCCGACATCTGCCGCAGGATCAAAATAATCAAGTGCGCGGGTCATCAATAAATAGGTATTTGCATCGAAGGTTTGCGAGAAGCGTTTACCCTGATAATTCAGGTAGCTTTCTACCTCAAACTCAACCCCATAACCAAAGTTGAAATCGTCAG
Source organism: uncultured Oleiphilus sp. (assembly GCA_913020245.1). GTDB lineage: Bacteria > Pseudomonadota > Gammaproteobacteria > Pseudomonadales > Oleiphilaceae > PZPK01. Next base: position 49,398 of record CAJWAD010000014.1, on the reverse strand, counting down.
TTTTTAGCTCGCGGCCGAACTTTTCTCCCATCGATTCATCAGAAAGGTAAGTAATGTGGCCAATCATACGAGCTAGCATAAGGCCTTTTGTTGGCACCGTATTATGCTCAAAATACCGACCATCATGAAACTCGGGGTCTGACGTAATCGCTTTGCGGGAAATTTCGTTAAAGGCGATATTCTGCGCCGTCAATCGCGGAGTAGAAGCTATCACCAACGCATGTTTTAACCGGTCAGGGAAATCAAGAGACCAGCGCAAGGCCTGCATACCCCCAAGGCTGCCGCCAACAACGGCTGCCCAAACGTCAATACCAAACATATCAGCCAAACGTACTTGGCTTTTTACCCAGTCTTGGACCGTCACAACGGGGAACGTTGGCCCGTATAAGTCGCCCGTGTCTGGATTTACTTTATTAGGCCCGGTGCTACCATTGCAGCCACCCAAGTTATTCAGGCACACGACAAAAAATACTTGCGTATCAATTGGCTTGCCTGGTCCGATACAGCTGTCCCACCAGCCAGGCTTTTTATCTGCTTGATTATGAAAACCGGCGGCATGATGGTCGCCACTTAGGGCGTGGCAGATTAAAATCGCATTGCTACGCTCTGCATTGAGTTCACCGTATGTTTCGTAGATCAGTTCATACTTATCCAAAACCTGACCGCAATCGAGATGCAAAGGCTCTTCAAAGACTTGAATATGTGGGCGGACTAAGCCAACGGAGTCCGCGGGAAAGGAACCGGACATGTTTCTCGCGCGCTATCAGAAATGTCAGCGGAGTGTAAACGCGCATCCGATCAGACGCAACTTCTCTAGCCAGTGAAATTGGCGGCGAGCTCGGGCATTTGCGCCAAATGCTGACGAATGGCACTCGCTTTATTTCGCTGTTCTTGCAACTTATGCATAAGGGCTTGCAAGGCCTCGCGTTGCTCGCGCTGATCTCGGCATACACCGGCCATTTCTTTTAATTCGAGCGTTTGCTCTTCGAGTGTTTTTTTCTGCTCGCGCGTGAACTGAATAATAGGCATTAAAGCGCCATCCGACCAGCGGTTTGCCTCATCATAAATAGCCTCCATAAGCAAACGAGCTTCCGCCACAAATGTGGTGAAAAAGCGCTTGATCAAAATAGTCTGCTCGGTAATTAGCGTTTTTGGATGACGTCTGAAACGCTTCAATTGCCTATTAAGATCGTTCAATTGCTTGCGCTGTTTATGCATATCAAACGGTTTGGCAGATAAATGGTCTACCGACTCCTCAGCTCTAAATCGCTTATAAATCATTTCGACCATTTTATCGGCCATTTTCGTCTCGAGATACAACGCATCAAGCTGCTGTTCGAGTTGAACAAAAAAATTTGCCATCAAATTGCTCATCGCAAACGTACTCCACGCATGTTCTAACTGGGTACGCGTCTTATTTTCTAAGGCCTTAAAATCGTTGAGACTGACTAACTCTTTAAGAATCTCGCCCTGCGATTCCGTCAGACGATGGCTCGATTTTAGCGCGACTAATTTTTTGTGATAGCGCTCTTGATCCTGCTGCGTTTTGTTCGCCAAGGCTTTTAACGCTTCACTATCGACAACGTTTTCACCTAGTTGAAGGCATTCAGTCTTCAGTTTACGCAAACGATGTGTAAGCACTTTTTCACTACTCATGAGTAATGACATCACATCGTCCAGAAACATCTCATTAATTAGGCCCTCTTTGTGCTGTAAAATACGCTCAGAAATTAAGGCCTCTAACTTTGGTAGCGCGCTTTTACGAAGCAAATCATCATCATGCTTTGCTTGCGCATGCATCGCCTGTTTGGCAGACAGGGGCAAAACATCCTCTAAACTCATGTTGAGTTTCTTGGCGGTATCTCTGCGCATACGTTCAATATTTGCAACCGAGTACGTATCGCCTTGCAAATCATCCCAGAGAATATCGACTTTATTGAGTACCGCAAACCGACCGGCTCGATGATCGGCCCCTTCTACATTTACATAATTATGCCAACTGGTCATGTCGCTCGCGGTGACTCCCGTATCCGCGCTTAACATATACAACACTGCATGGGCTTTTGGGATCATACCGATACTTAACTCAGGCTCAGAACCCAACGCATTAAGTCCCGGCGTATCAAGAATTCTAAGGCCTTGGCGAAGTAAGGGGCTATCTAAACTAATCTCTGCATGTCGCCACTTAGGGACGAAATAATACCCTTCGCAAGTCTCATCAGCATCAAGCATATCTTGCTCAAAACCCAAGGATTGCGCTTCCTCAGAAGACACTGATTTTGTCTCAGCGACATACTGCAGTAATAGATTCATTTGCTCGGGCTGAGACGTATCAATGGCAAACTCGGACCATTGCTCCCCTCGTTTTACTAAATCAACCATCGCCACATCGGACTTTCGCGTTTCAATAGGCAGCAAGCGAATATAGTTTCTAGGATCAGTCTTTTCGAAAAATAAGGCGGTTGGACACATGGTCGTTCGCCCCGCCTGTGACGGTAAAATACGACGGTTAAAATCGGCAAACAATAGTGCATTTATTAATTCTGTTTTGCCACGCGAAAACTCGCCAACAAAAGCAATGCTAAGCTGATCAGTTGAGAGCGAATGCACGCTCGCATTCAGCCGCTTAATAATGTCTTCTGAACCAAGCCCGTGTTGTATAAGCCAATTTCGGTATGCCTTGATGTCTCGCGCAACGGTATGCTTCCAGTCGCTGTATTGTTCAACTTTTTCAGACAGGCAATGAAGATGCGTTGCTTCACCCATAAATTATCCTACGATCGACGCGCCGAGTATCGACGCGTTGTGTTTTGATAAAGTATAGATGCTCTACGGCACTTCACCTCTACAGTGCTGTAAGGACTCGTTAAGCTAGGGGAAAGAAACGAAATTCTTGGAGGCAATAACGCTATTAAGTGTTATTAATCAGTAATTTAATTACCGAATACGCGCATATTCAAGGGGTATTATTTGTGTAATAACTTGTAATCCGGCGATAGATTAAATCAAAGCAAAGGAGAATCCGAGCTGGCGAGCGACTTCTGACAAGACTATCGACAGTACTTGCAGGCTTAAAAATACTAGAATGGGCGAAAGGTCCAAGCCTCCCATGTTCGGCATAATGCGGCGGAAAGGCTGCATAATAGGCTCACATATTTGGTTAATAAGTAGCAATATAGGGTGCGAACTGCCCGGGGCAATCCAGCTTGCTACAATCATAATCAACAAACTCCAGAAATAGAGTTTTAATAATGCGCCTAACACTAGCACCACAGAAATAGCCAATACAGAGCCAATATTTGGTAGGCCTCCAGCAAGGACCAAAAGCTTGATCGCAATCATCAAAAACTGGAAAGCAAACGCAAGGACGAGCGACGCTAAGTCGACGCCGCCAAATCCAGGTATAATTTTTCGGAATGGCATTACCAGTGGATTGGTCGCTTTGACAATAAACTGAGAAATTGGATTATAGAAATCAGCTCGCGCGAGCTGCAAAACAAAACGCAATAAAATCACCATTAAATACAAAGTGGTGAACGTATCAATAATCAAACTAAAAATGTTTTGCCACATGCCGATACCTTACGATGAAAAACGCGATCACAATACAAGGGGAGATGATAAGGGATCAATCAATAAATTGCAGTACTTGAACATGACGCTATTTTAAGTCAGATTTTCAACTAAAAACTCAACGCCACTGGAACTAAAAAATCTATGCAGTCTAAACACACCAGACCCATCTTGAAAAAACAGCGCTTTATTTTAGTGCAATGACGAAGCATGAAGCCATAACATGAACCCTAATCTGTCATGAACAACCACCAGCATTTACTATGCAACCAGAATGATATAGGTGTCGGTGAGAGCAAAGGTTTCTCGGTAAAGGGCATCGAAATATTCGTGGTCAGGCGTGAAACAGGTTTCTATGCTTATCAGAATCGCTGCCCGCACGTTGGTGCAACCCTTGAATTTATGCCTGACCGTTTTATAGACGCCACCGGACACTACATTTTATGCGCGATGCATGGCGCGTTATTTGAATGTGACACAGGCTATTGCATAAGCGGTCCCTGCACGGGACAGTCGCTAACGGCACTAAATATCAGGTTAGAAAATGATCAGCTTTATGTTCGCTTGTGAGACGAATTTGGCAATCCAAGGTTCACGTTCTATGATTAGTACAAATTAATAGCGAAGTTAATCGGATTCTGGTAGTTTCCCCAAGCTAAATTTCATGAGTTGATAGATTACTCAATTTAGTATCGACAAACCCGGCTTGTTTGTCGACATTTAGAAATAAGCAAAAAAGAGATATTCAATATGCCGGCAAATCAAAGAACCACCAATACCGAGTCCTCATTTACGCCTTACGAGCCAAAGAAAGGTGAAGAGTATATGAGCGACGATCAACGTGCGCACTTCAAACAGATTCTACTTTCTTGGAAACAAGAGCTCATGGAAGAAGTGGACCGCACCGTCCATCACATGAAAGAAGACGCAGCTAATTTCGCTGATCCGAGTGATCGCGCAACGCAAGAGGAAGAATTTAGCCTCGAACTTCGAACACGCGACCGAGAACGTAAGTTGATTAAAAAAATCGATAAGACTGTAGATACGCTTGAAAAAGACGATTACGGTTATTGCGACTCATGTGGTGTAGAAATTGGCATCCGGCGATTAGAAGCGCGCCCGACCGCTACACTTTGCATTGACTGCAAAACACTTGCAGAAATAAAAGAAAGACAAACCGGCATTTAAACACTCGCGCGGTTTTCGGATCGCACTGCGCACTTGCTGATAAAGCCAATCGAAGCGGGGGGTTGAATGCGCCGTCCTTATCGGGGTCGTTTTGCCCCTTCGCCGACCGGCGCCCTGCATCAAGGGTCCTTATTCACTGCATGCATTTCATATTTAGAAGCTACCGCGCGTCAAGGCGAATGGCTAATACGTATTGAAGATCTGGACCCACCTCGCGAAGAGTCAGGCGCCAGCGATAACATTCTTGCATGCTTGCGCGCGCACAAACTCAACCCGAGTTTACCTGTGGTCTACCAGTCAAAGCGCAGCCATCTGTACGAGACAGCCCTACAAAAGCTCTACCAACAAGGGCGTGTTTACCAGTGCCCTTGCAGTCGCAACGAGCTAAAACAAGCACCAGCGCATCTTCCAGAATGTGGACGGCATCAGTTAGATGGAAACTATGACGGAGATAAAAGTGACGTCGCCCTGCGTTTTCGGGGACAAGGCCTGCGTTTTGAGTGGGTCGACGAAGTTCAAGGCTTGCAAGTGCTCGAGATACCTGAAGACTTTGTGCTTAAACGCAAAGAAGGCTTGTATGCCTACCAACTTGCCGTAGTCGTTGATGACATCGACCAAGGCATTACCCATATTGTAAGGGGCATTGACCTACTCGATTCGACACCAATGCAGCTCGCTTTGTACCAAGCCTTTGACCAACCACCGCCAAGTTTCGCGCATCTCCCGATACTGATTGATGAAAATAAACAAAAACTAAGCAAACAAAATAAGGCCTCGCCTGTAATGGGAGCGCATGCTGTCGCAAACTTAAGCTATATGATGGCGCTTGCAGAGTTTCCCTATTGCAATAAACTTGGAACGTGCGAATCGATACTAGATACGGTGCGCAACACATGGCAATTGAACGCACTTTTGAATAAGCAGACGATTGACGCAATAAAGACCTAATTAAGCTGGAAAAAGAGCAAAATTGTCCGTTATTATGGCTAAGCGAAAAACAAGAGTTAGGTATCATGTATCGAGTGCTAGTCATTGAAGACGAGGCGTCTGAAAGGTCACCCTTAAAACAGATTCTTGAAAAGCATCAGCTTAAAGTCGAACAAGCGGGCTCGATTAATCAAGCGATTGAAGATTACCCGCTTGCCTCCTTTAACCTAATCATTACCGATCTTCGTTTGCCCGGCCAATCAGGCACTGACATCATTCAGCTTGCTCAAGGCGTACCGGTGCTGGTCATGACGAGTTACGCTAGCTTACGCTCAGCCGTTGACGCAATGAAACTCGGCGCCGTTGACTACATTGCCAAACCATTCGACGAAACCGACATCATAGAAAGTGTACAAAACATTCTCAAAAAACAGGCGAACACCTTTGAGAAGTCGGAACAACGGAGTCGCGTACAACAAATTAGCGATCTAATTTATGGGCGCTGCCAGGCAATGCGAAAAGTGTTCGGTTTAATTAATAAGGTTGCTCCAACAGACGCCAATGTACTGATTCAAGGCGAAACAGGAAGCGGTAAAGAGCTTGCGGCTAAGGCAATCCATCAGCTCAGCTTACGCCAACATAACGCTATTATTTGCCTTAACTGCGCGGCAATTCCTGAGTCATTAATCGAATCAGAACTATTTGGTCATGAAAAGGGCGCATTTACTGGCGCGGCTGCGGCGCGAACGGGTTTGGTTGAAGCCGCTGATGGCGGCACTTTATTTTTAGATGAGATTGGTGAGTTACCCCTAGATGCTCAAGCCAGACTACTGAGAGTGCTGCAAGAAAGCGAAATCAGACGTGTTGGCTCAACGCAATCGAAAAAAGTAGATTTTCGGCTGATTGCAGCAACTCATCGAAATCTTAAAGAACTTTGTCGTACCGGGCATTTTCGACAAGATTTATACTACCGCTTAAACGTGGTTCAAATTCGCATTCCTGCGCTACGCGCCCGCGGCAACGACATCATGGGTCTAGCGGAGCGTTTACTCAAAAGCTCATCTGAAAAATTAAACCGCAGCGGTTTAACATTTAGCCCTGATGCCATTCGCGCACTGCGGGCCCATAGCTGGCCCGGAAATGTTCGCGAACTCGAAAATGTTATCGAACGCGGCATTATTTTGTGTGAGAGCAACGTTATTAGTACTGAGCTACTGGACATTGAAGAGGAGCTTCACGTGAATGCGCTTTTTGATGAAGCGAGTATGCTAGAAACAAGCAACCTAATCGGCACTCATGTCAAAAACCTTTCCATAGAAGACTATTTTCAGCAATTTGTCCTTGAAAATCAGCATCACATGAGCGAAACCGAGCTGGCACAAAATCTCGGTATTAGTCGGAAAAGTCTTTGGGAACGGCGCCAAAAACTAGGTATACCTCGCAAGAAAAAAGCCTAGCCAACTTAAAATGAGATTTCTATCACAAAAAACTCAGGCAAATACCAGTTAGACAGACTTTTGCACCGGCTAAATCAAACTCTAACGCTACTAAACGTTACACTTATACTCAACATACACACTTTACTGTTTCGTTTTTACGCATCAGTATGCGGCATAGTCCATAAGGCGTAGCGATCTCGACTATCTTATTGATATATATAGCGTTTAATAGGCTGGCATAGAAACTGTTAACAAGATAACGGTTTTTCGTACTAGCTCTGCAAATATCAAAGCAAAAATAAAAATAGAACTTACTTGCAGCGATAACCGCAAAAATAAAGATAACAAAGCGGAGCGAACTGATTATTTTGAATGCGTGGTTTTTTAGCGGGCTAAGATTGGTTTAAGTGTTGTTTTTTGCTGGATAGAACTACAAGAGTAGCGACAGCATAAGACGAGGCGCTTTTAACAGATTACCGCTCTAGGTGTTCAAAGTGTTCCGTTTGCTTGCCTCTCGGAGGCCCTCGGTAGGGACATGGAGCAAAAATAAAAATAATTTAGTGTCTGATCTAATTTCAGCGTGAGAAGATTAAGAAAGGGATGCACTTAGTCTTTCACGCTACATACTTTCCTTTTGGTCGTCTCACTTTGTTACGTATATCGTAGTGTTTCTGGGCGTTTGCAGCTAAACTCGTTTAGCACGCGTTTGACGCTACTTTACGGGATATTTTTTAAGACACAATGAGCCAACTCACAGCGCACATCATTCCTCGAGACGAGCATCCTGTGTCTCGCAAAAACATCAGCCCGAGCGCACTAAAGGTCATGTATCGATTAGAAAACGCTGGGTTTAAGGCGTTTTTGGTAGGTGGCGCTGTGCGCGACATGCTGCTGGGCATTCAGCCTAAAGACTTTGATATTGCAACCAATGCCCACCCGGAACAAGTGCATAAATTATTTTCAAATTCACGTTTGATTGGGCGTCGGTTCAAACTTGTGCACATCCTTTTCGGTCGTGAAATTATCGAGGTTGCCACCTTTCGAAGTAGTGGTGAGCAGCTGCAAAATGACCAAGGTATGCTCGTTCGAGACAATGTATACGGCGATATAGAAGAAGATGTTGTTCGCCGTGACTTTACGGCCAATGCGCTCTACTACAGCGCCACAGATTTTGCGATATATGATTATGTTGACGCGTTAAAAGATATTGAGAATCGCCAGTTGAAATTAATTGGTATACCAGAAGAGCGTTATCGGGAAGATCCAGTGCGCATGTTGCGCGCCGTCCGCTTCGCCGCCAAACTCGACTTTGCCATTGAAACGCAAGCCGAAGAAAAAATTACTGAGCTTGCGCATTTAATGCAAATGGTCGCCCCTGCCCGACTATTTGACGAGATTATTAAACTCTTTGTTTCCGGCAAGGGTGGTCGAATTTATCAGTACTTAAAACACCACAAACTATTCGACTCATTATTTCCACACGTAGCGGATACCCTGCGCAATAATGCACAATCTGCTTATTACGACGCGTTTATTACAGCAGGTTTAGTGAATACCGATAAACGCATACAAGTCGACAAACCGGTTACCCCAGCGTTCATGTATGCCGTACTGCTATGGCCCGAAGTACACCGAATCTGGCAACAAAAAATTAGCGAAGGCACTTCAGAATTTCCCGCCATGCAACAAGCGGGTTATGAAGCGACGCAAGCGCAACTCCCTTTCATAATGATCACTAAGCGTTTTTTGCTGATGATGAAAGAAATTTGGGAAATGCAATTACGCCTAACTAAAAATAACGAACGCCGAGCCAAACAGTTAATTCATAATCCTCGCTTCAGAGCAGGTTATGATTTTCTCTTATTGCGCGAGCAAGCCGGCGAACAATTAGAAGGGCTAGGCGAATGGTGGACTCACTTCCAAGAAAGCAACCCTGTCCCTAAATCATCGACCAAAAGCAGGACAGGCAAAGAGCGATTTCGTCCACGTCGCCCAGCCAATAAAGCGGGTAAACGCCCACGCTCATGAACCCTCAACAAGTGCTCATTGGCATTGGCAGTAATTTAGACGATCCAAAAAAACAGGTGTCTCGAGCCATCGCAGTTTTAAACACGATACAAGAGACGCGTTTGCTCCTGCGCTCATCGTTATATTCGAGCAGCCCAAGAGGTCCGCAAGACCAGAACAATTTTGTGAATGCGGCCACGCTAATCGAGACCTATTTAAACCCAGCTCAACTGCTTAACAGCTTACAAACCATTGAAAGCGACTTTGGTCGCCTAAAAAAGCGCCGCTGGGGCGAGCGCATAATTGATCTGGATATCGTCTTCTTCGGCCAACAAGAAGTTAGCCTGAGCAACCCGAACCTGACCATTCCGCATGCTGAGGCCTTGCTTCGAGATTTTGTCATGATACCCTGCCTTGAAATATGTCCAGAGTGGCGTTTACCAAATGGAAAGCCCTTGAGAGACTATACTTCTGGTTGTGAAACACACAATTTGCATCAGTTAGGGTAAAATATGGCTTGTCCTCAGGGGCACATATAGCTAGTCTTGCATCCCAATATCATTGGAACGGAAACTCGTATGACGGTAACGACCTTATCTTTGAAGACGCTCAAGGAACAAGGCCAAAAGTTTTCATGTCTCACATGTTACGACGCCTGTTTTGCAGCGCTATCAAATGAAGCAGGCATTGATGTCTTGCTAATTGGCGATTCATTGGGGATGGTTCTCCAAGGAAAAAACAGCACTCTACCGGTGACGATGGACGACATGGTTTACCACACCGAGTGCGTTATGCGCGGTAATTCGGAAGCGCTGATCATGGCTGACTTGCCTTTTATGGCGAATAATTCGGTGCAAGATACCCTCAACAACGCGGGCCGTTTAATGCAAGCCGGTGCTAATATCGTCAAAGTAGAGGGCGAAGCTTGGTTAGCTGACAGTATTACAGCACTGAGCCAACGTGGCATTCCGGTTTGCGCCCATCTTGGTCTTACCCCACAATCAGTGAATAAGTTGGGAGGCTATAAAGTGCAAGGCAAAAACCTTGATGCCGCCGATCGAATGCTCGCTGCGGCACAATCACTGGAAGAAGCGGGTGCAGACCTTCTTCTACTCGAATGCGTACCAAGGTCTCTCGCCGAAAAAATCACACAACAGGTTTCGATACCAGTTATTGGCATCGGTGCAGGTAATGTCACAGATGGTCAAGTACTGGTCCTTCACGACATGCTAGGTATTACACCCGGGAACAAGCCACGCTTCGTTAAAAACTTCATGACCGAAACGAATAATATTTTAGACGCGTTAAAAGCCTACGATAATGCCGTGAAAAGCAGCATATTTCCTGCCGAAGAACATAGCTTTAAAAACTAAATGGATATTGTTCATTCTCTTATAGAATTACGTAAAGTAATTGCAGGTGAACGTCGTCAAGGCCATACGGTTGGCTTCGTGCCAACCATGGGTAATCTCCATGAAGGGCATTTGACTTTGATTGATGCGGCACGTAAGGCCAGCGATCTCGTAGTCTGCTCAGTATTCGTTAATCCACTGCAATTCGGCGAGAACGAAGATTTCGATGCGTATCCGCGTACGCTCGAAGAAGATTCTAGATTACTCGAGGCTCGTGGCTGTCATATTCTATTTGCACCAACTGTGGCTGACGTTTACCCGGGGGGAATGCAAAATGAAACACGCGTGCACGTACCGGGGCTTACTAAGCACCATTGTGGTGCGAGTCGTGAGGGTCACTTTGACGGTGTGACGACCGTTGTCAGTAAACTTTTTAATATGGTTCAACCCGATATCGCAGTCTTTGGCGAAAAAGATTATCAACAACTCACTGTGATTCGTAAAATGGCCAAAGACCTCTGTTTTCCTATCAACATCATTGGAGTCACTACCTCTCGGGAAGACAACGGGCTTGCAAGAAGTTCACGTAATAACTATTTAAGTCTCGTCGAAAAGCAAGAAGCCGTGCTAATTTATCAGGCGCTTCAAAAGAGTAAAGTGGCACTTGAAAAAGGCGGCAGCGATTTTGCATCGCTACGCAATAACGCGATTAATTTACTAGAACAGAATGGCTTTATCGTCGACTATTTTAACTTTGCTTCCGCGGAGACCCTAGAGCCTGCTAACGAAAATGAAATAGATATCGTCATTATGGCTGCGGCGCATTTAGGCTCAACGCGCTTAATAGATAATATTTGCGTTACGTGTCGTCGTTAGTCAACACGAACGTTTCGTTAGTGCAAAAGACATGGACATCACATGAGATTCGACAAAAACCCGTTTTTTAGCGACTTAACGGCACAACACAAACGTCTTGCACCACAACGCATTACGCAACTCTTTGAAGATGATAAAACACGGTTTGATAATTTTTCGGTGCAAGCCCCGCACATCTTTCTCGATTACTCCAAAAATCTCGTTGATAAGCATGCGTTCGATGCACTGATAAACGCGGCCAAAGCATGTGGTTTAGAAGCATCAATTCAACAGCTTTTTTCTGGTGAAAAGCTAAACACCACAGAGCAACGTCCAGCATTGCATACCGCTTTGCGTGATAGCAGCGAGCAAACCATTTTTGTCAATGGTGAGAATATCAAACCCGAAATATCCATCGCATTGGATATGATGGGAACCCTTGTAGAACGCCTCCATAAAGGTGAGCACAAAGGCTGCACGGGTAAGCCACTCAAACAACTGGTGAGCATCGGTATTGGCGGCTCTTACCTTGGGCCCAAAACTGTTGTAGAGGCGCTACAGGCCTACCATCTAGACGGCTTAGAATGTTATTTCGTCTCTAACATTGACGGCAGTGATTTAGCGCGTACCCTGCCTAAACTTATTCCAGATCAATGCATTTTTTTAGTCCAGTCAAAATCATTTGGCACCTTGGAGACGCTTGAAAACGCGCGCAGCGCACGTCGATGGCTAAAAACACAACTGCCGCCCAATGCAAACCTGTCACACCATTTTCTTGCTGTTACGAGCAATGTTCCCGCTGCTTGTGAGTTCGGCATTCCTGAAGACAAGATCTTACCTATGTGGGATTGGGTGGGTGGGCGCTACTCACTATGGTCTGCTATTGGCTTTCCTATTGTATTTTTACTCGGCATGGCAAACTTTCAAGCGCTTTTACGTGGCGCAGAAGCCATTGATAAACATTTTAGAAACACAGAATTACAGGAAAATTTACCGGTCATCATGGCTCTAATCGGCATCTGGCATCGTAATTTCTTCAATTATGATAGCCAGGCGGTGATACCCTACTCAGAAAACCTGTTCTACCTACCCTCTCACTTACAACAGCTGGACATGGAAAGTAACGGTAAGCGTGTCGATCGTAATGGTGAAGCGGTTAATTATCATACCGGCGCAATTATTTGGGGTAATTCAGGCACCAATGGCCAACATGCTTACCACCAATTATTTCATCAAGGCTCATGCACTGTGCCTATCGATTTTATTGCATTTAAAACAAGTGATTTTGAGTTTGGCGAGCACCATACCCATTTACTGGCCAACTGCTTTGCACAGTCCCAAGCGCTAATGGAGGGTCGATCACTTGATCAGGTAACTGCGCAACTAAACGATCAGGGTTTATCTGACCAAGAGGCACGCAAGCTCGCACCCCACAAGGTAATTCCAGGCAATAAACCAAGTAACACTCTATTGTTGGAGACACTCAACCCAGCAAGTGTGGGAGCGCTGATCGCAAGTTATGAGCATAAAGTGTTTGTGCAAGCTTGCTTATGGGACATTAATCCCTTTGATCAATGGGGCGTCGAGCTTGGTAAGGTCCTCGAAACGGCTGTTTTTAGGGCCATGCAGAACAAGGATGAGGCGCAAAAACTTGATGCATCAACGCGAGGTTTACTGGGCAAACTGACGTAAAACTCTCAAATCGGGCTAGTTAAAATCTATTTTAGTAAGCACTTGCTTACCAGAAAAATTTCTTGCCAATGTTGAATAGGTTTCCCCCGTCACAAGATCTAGAATATCAGGACACAGATCGGCCATGGGAAACAAAACAAAAGCATTGTAAAACAACTCGGGCCTCGGTAATTCGATACCGGAGTGCTTCCCCACCAAATCCGCATACAAAACGATATCAATATCTAGGGTGCGTGGGCCAAACTTTGGGCCATTACGATCACGACCGTGCGAATCTTCTATCTGCTTTAACCGTTTGCCTAATGCCTCAAGCGTCAAATCAGTGCGCAAACCCACTACAAGGTTTAAAAAGGAATTACCTTTAAACCCTACTGCTTCACTTTCATAGACAGGTGAAATATCTATCAAACCGAATTGGTTTTTTAGGGTAATCAAGGCCGAGCGGATATTGTCTTCACGCTCCATATTTGAGCCCAAGCTTAGAAATACTTTTTCGCTCACGTAACAACCTCTCGGTAAATTTCTACGCCAACGCTTTGCGTCCTCATGACAGCGCCCGGTTTTTCTATTTTTAAACGCATTTTAAAAATCATGAAGCGATCAAACAACGCATCACTCAAGCGCGCCGCTAAGTGCTCAAGCAAGTTATGGTGCTGCTCGCGTACTAAGTCGTCAATGAGTTGCGCAACATCCGCATAACTGATGGCATCGCTTACCTCATCACTGCACGCAGCCAAGGAAAAATCAGTCTCGAGGTCAACCGTCACCAGCAAACGTTGCTTTATCTCTTTTTCCCAGTCGTACACACCGATTGATGCCTCTATTTCTAGCCTATCGATAAATACAATATCGCGCTTGATTACCTTGTTACTTTCGTCGCTCATACTGTAACGACTCCGCTTTTAATTGGCGGCAAGGTGTCCATCGGCCAACGCGGTCGTATTTGAATGTTCATGCCATCGCGTTGCCCCACCGCCAATCGCTGTGCACCAGCGTAAGCAATCATAGCGCCGTTATCGGTGCAAAATTCCTGACGCGCATAAAAAACCTCTGCATTTAAACGGCTACACATTTCGTCTAGTGCATGACGCAAGCGCTTATTTGCGCTTACCCCACCGGCAATCACCAAGCGTTTATACCCAGTGTGTTGTATTGCGCGCTTACATTTAATTCGTAAGGTGTCGACAACCGCCTCCTCGAATGCCAGCGCTATTTGCGCGCGATCTTTTTCGATCAATTTTCCCTGTTGGCTAAGTTTTTGTGTAGTGTTGAGCGTAAATGTTTTCAACCCACTGAAACTAAAGTCTAACCCTGGACGGTCAGTCATGGGTCGAGGAAACCGATATGGCGTACCATTAAAGTTAGCTAACGCTTTCTCAGCAAGCGCCGCAACGCGTGGACCACCGGGATAATCTAAACCTAACATTTTTGCCGCTTTATCAAAGGCTTCACCCGCCGCATCATCTAACGATTCACCAAGAATTTGATACTCACCAATTCCCTCAACCGCTACTAATTGCGTATGTCCCCCTGAGACAAGTAAACCCAAAAAAGGAAAGTCTGGTGGGTTATCTTCGAGCATGGGTGCCAATAAATGGCCTTCCATGTGATGAACGCCCAAAACCGGAATATCTAGAGCATAAGACAAACCCTCTGCGATCGTTGCACCAACAAGCAGCGCCCCAATTAGACCAGGGCCTGCGGTATAAGCAATCGCATCTATATCGGTTTTCTCCAACTCGGCCGACGCCAGCACCTTGGTGATTAAGGGCAACGTTTTACGAATATGGTCTCGTGAAGCCAGTTCTGGCACGACACCACCATAATCAACATGCAGGTCTATTTGTGAGAATAAAGCATGGGCTAACAGGCCATTATCAGTGTCGTAAAGCGCAATGCCGGTTTCATCGCAAGAGGTTTCAATACCAAGAACTATCATGCTCACTGTCTTCGTGCTGGATCGTTTGAGTTTTACTTAAGATTCTATTAGCCACGGCCATGTGTGGCGCATTAAAGCAGGCCGTATAGGCTACCAGAAAGACAATTTAAAACCGACTTTTTTCAGGTAATATTGCTCCGCTTCTAAATTGGCACGCGTCAGTGGATGGGCGTCTATCCACTGCTCAGGAAAATGAAGCTTAAGACTTCTTTCATCAACGTCTAGAGAGAAAGTGGGCTCACTACTATGCCTATCTGCCGTTAATACAATGACTAAGCGAAACAACACGCATAGTTTTAACAGGCTATCCCGCTCATCATCGTGCATACAATCAAAAGTCGTAACAGGTATCTTACGACGATGGCAGCGCACTATCGTCGACAAATGCAGCTGCCTCAGCCGGCTAAAGCCTGGCATATCACAATGCATTAACAAATAGGCACCATGCTTATGGTATTGCGCAGGCGAAATTGTATGCCCTAACTCATATAATTGGCTTGCCCACATCAACAAATTTAAGGCGTCTATAGCCGGAAAGCGCCAATTAACAGCCACCTGCGTATAGGCATAACGCGCAACATTCTCGACGTAGGTGGCGTGTGGTAAATCAATATGATAACGACTTTGCATCGCTTTAACTGTCCGGTCTCGCACGTCTTCATGCTGTATACGGCCAAGGATGTCGTATAGCAAGCCTTCCCGAAGCGCACCCGCTGTGTAATCTATCTGGTCTATACCGAGAACTTTAAAACTTGCATACAAAATTGCAAAACCTGCAGGAAAAATCGAGAGTCGCTCTTTTTTGATACCTAGATCTGCTAGTGCGTCCGTATGCCCGCGCCGAAATATAGTCGCTTTCAATGCTTCCATATCGTTTAAAGTAATCGGAGCCGTACCAATTTCACCTTGATTGAGCGCCTGAAATATCACTTTGATTGATCCTGATGAGCCGAAACAGCTGCGCCATCCGCGCCGCACATAAGCGGCTTTTATATGCAATAATTCTCGCGAAGCATTAATCACCGCTCGCTCAAAATTTTGCTCGGTAATAACGCCATCCGGAAAGTAACGTTCACGATAAGAAACACACCCCATGTGCAAGCTTTCACGCTCCAAACTCTCGAAACGTTGACCAATGACAACTTCGGTGCTGCCGCCGCCAATATCAATCACTAGCCGATGCCCTTGATCATCGGCCACCGTGTGTGACACGCCTAAATAAATCAGCCTGGCTTCCTCACGGCCAGAAATAACCTCAATGGGCGCATTAATTACCGCGCGTGCTCGCCGAATAAACTCAGAACGATTTTTCGCGACACGGAGCGCATTGGTCCCCACGACTTGAATAAACTCTGCATCGATATTCCGCAAACGCTGTCCAAAACGCTCCAAACAAGCAATTGCCCGAGTAATAGCTCGCTCGTTTAGGTTTCCATCAACACCAATCCCTGCGCCTAATTGCACCTTTTCGCCGAGTCGCTCAATAATTCGGATTTCGCCATGCTCCAAACAAGCAATAGCCATATGAAAACTGTTTGAGCCGAGATCGATTGCTACAATATGTTGCTTTTCTTGCGGTCCGCTCGAGATTATCGATTTGTCTTCAGACATGTCCTTGAAATCCCAATTTAAAACTATATATTGGTTATATCTCTGTGCATTTTAGGTGAAGCGCCTGCACATTTACAGTGGATCTAAAGAGTCTTTTCTCCTTGGGTCTAAATAGGCAGCGTGCCTCACCACAACTCAACGTTAGGTATGAAAAATGAGCGATAATATTATCAATGTCACCGACGCATCTTTTGAAAAAGACGTGTTAAATTCAGACGTCCCAGTACTGGTGGATTACTGGGCAGAATGGTGTGGCCCATGCAAGATGATCGCCCCGGTTCTTGAAGAAATCGCTGATGACTATGCTGGTAAAATTAAGATCTGTAAAATAAACATCGATGAAAATGACCAAACACCGCCTAAATACAACATCCGTGGCATTCCAACACTGATGCTATTTAAAAACGGTAATGTCGACGCAACAAAAGTTGGCGCGTTATCCAAGTCGCAATTGACGGCTTTTGTAGACAGTAACCTCTAGTTACTACACGTAAGAACAAAGCAGCGAGAGCTGCTTTTTTTTACTCAATATACTGCGCATGTTCACCAACTTTTCAAATTCAAACGCTGATCTACTCTCTCAAATGCAGGGCTTAAAAATTGATACCGGTATTCTCGCTGGTGGGAAAAGCACGCGTATGGGCTTTCAAAATAAAGCCTTATGTCACTATCAAGGTGAACCATTTATAGAACGAACTTGTCATTTACTCGCGCCCTTTAGCTACAAGCAATCACCACTCATTAATAGCAATAATGAACATGCTCTCTTATCGGCCTTTAGCCCTTATGTTTACGCGGACATCCTTGGCGATTATTCGGGCCCGCTTGCAGGACTGCATTGTTTGCTGAGCCACACGGAAGCTGATTATATTCTAATAAGCCCCTGCGATACGCCATTACTCAATAACGCCTACCCGGAGCGCATGCTGTCGAGGCTGGCGTGCGCTATTAAAAAAGGACATACCGCGCCGATCCTAGCCGCAAGCGTGAATGGGCACAGACAGCCACTACATTGCCTCTTGCCGAAACAGGCACTTGACGCACTGGCAACTAGTATTAATCAGGACAAATTAAAAGTAGCGAGATGGTTCGACGATCAGCCTACATATTGGGTCGAGTTCAATGACCATGCCGATACCTTTAATAACGTTAACTCCCCAAGCGATCTGAAAAATCTAGCTTAATTTACGTACTCGAAAGTGCGCACTGGTTAACAAATTGTTACATCTAAAACTAGAATTTAGTTTGATTACTTTATGACCAAGGGATACTATACGACCAAATTTTCAAACGGCCGTTTGAATCGGCTAAAATTCACTTTTTGGGGGTATAGTCTCTATGCTAGTTGAAATTAATATTGCGTTTCTTGCTGCAGCACTGTGTGTACTGTTCGGGCTAACGTACACCGTTGGGATGTTTTTAGACCGTGCAACAAAGCGTGCCGTACAAAAACGTCAGAACGATGAAGTGGTATGCGAGCAAGCGGCGGTTGAAGCGTAAACAAGACCTGTAGCGTTCCATCGCAACACAAAAAAGGCGGCGTAACGATTTATTAAAATCAGTTATGCCGCCTTTTTAGTTAGGTAGATTGGCTAGATTAGTGTGCCAAAATCTGGCTCAAAAATAGTTGTAAACGGTCTGTCTCTGGATTATCAAAGAACACGTCTGGTGTGTTTTGTTCAACAATTTCGCCGCCATCCATGAAAATGACGCGATCTGCCACTTTCTTTGCAAACCCCATTTCATGCGTGACACACAACATCGTCATACCCTCTTCTGCAAGCTCAACCATGACATCTAACACTTCCTTAATCATCTCTGGATCAAGCGCAGAGGTCGGCTCATCGAACAACATAATTTCAGGGTTCATACATAACGAACGCGCAATCGCAACACGCTGTTGCTGACCCCCTGATAATTGACCCGGAAACTTCAATGCCTGATCTGGTATTTTAACGCGTTCCAAATACTGCATTGCCGTCGCCTCGGCTTCTTCCTTTGGCTTTTTCTGCACCCAGATAGGGCCCAGAGTTAAGTTCTCAAGAATCGTCAAATGTGGGAACAAATTAAAATGCTGAAACACCATGCCGACTTCACGCCGAATTAATTCAATATTTTTTACGTCCTCAATCATTTCGACGTCATTCACCACCAAGGAGCCCCGTTGAAACTCTTCCAAGCGATTAATACACCGAATCATCGTTGATTTACCTGAACCGGACGGACCACAGATAACGATCCGTTCACCTTTTTTAACGCTCAGGTTAATGTCCTTTAAAACATGAAAATTACCGTACCACTTGTTCAGGTCTTTAATTTCAATGATATTGCTTTCAGCGCCAGAATTTACGCTCGCTTGCTCTGTCATATTCTTTTCTCCTACGCTTAATTCCGGTGACTGGTGTCGAGTTTTCGTTCGATGTTGGCGCTAATCATAGACATACCAAAACAGCATACCCAGAACACCAAGGCGACAAATAGATAGCCCTCTGGGGCATGCCCACCGAGCCAAGATGAATTCGCCAATGCTGTTTGTGTGGTACTTAGAATTTCGAAAATACCAATGATTAGCAAAAACGTCGTATTTTTAAATAACATAATGAAGGTTGCGAGAATATTGGGCATTGAAACCTTAATCACTTGCGGGAAGATAATTAATAAGGTTTTTTGCCAATAGCTCAAGCCTAACGAATCCGCCGCTTCATATTGCCCTTGCGGAATCGCTTGAAAACCACCTCGAAATACCTCTGCCATGTAGCCCGACATAAATAGAATCAATACAATCCAGACTCGCAATAATTTATCGATATTAGTTCCTTCCGGGAAAAATAACGGCAACATTACCGAGCCCATAAAGAACAAGGCAAGTACTGGTACCCCACGGAAAAACTCGATTAGCAGCACACAAACACTGCGAATAAACGGCATCTCTGAACGACGACCCAGCGCCCATAGAAAACTAAGCGGAAAGGCAATAATAATACTGGCTGCCGCCAAAAAAATGTTCAACGAGAAGCCGCCCCATAAGTCTGTGCTGACAAACTCTAAGCCAAAAAGCCGGCCATCTAACAAGGCTGCACAAAAGAATGGATAGAGTAAAAACATGGGCACACCCAGCTTATTACGCAGATGCTTCGGCAAAAAGTAAGGTGCTGCAATGACCGCCCCCAATAAAATGAGGCCCAAATTGATGCGCCAAATTTCACTATCGGTGTAACTTCCGTATATAAATTGCTGCATCCACGCCGACACAAACACCCAACAGGCACCATCGTCATTGGTACAATCTGCTTGAGTCGACCCGGACCAGTTAGCGTCGATAATAATCCAGTTTATAACGCCGGGTAAAAACGAAGCCAAAAATCCGAGAATTAATATGGTTGCAATCGAGTTTGGGATACTCGAAAACAAGTTTTCGCGCGTCCAGCCGATGATACCAGTAGTTTCTACCGGAGCAGGCTGCGCTTCTTTTGGAATAAATTTTTTCATGTCGCTGCTCTGCCCTATTTACGTTCAACCAATGCGACCGCAGAATTAAAGCGGTTCATACCGAAGGAGATTGTCATATTAATCGCAAAATAAACGGCCATGGTCATAAAGACAATCTCTATCGCTTGACCCGTCTGATTCAACGACGTACCCACAAACACCGTAAACAAATCGGGATAACCAATGGCGGTTGCTAAGGTCGAATTCTTAACTAAGCTCTGATACTCGGAATTCAACAAAGGCACAATCACGCGCATTGCTTGCGGCACAATAATGAGTGACATAATACGACTTTCTTTCAAACCGAGACTGCGCGCAGCTTCTGTCTGCCCATGCGGTACTGACTGCACGCCCGCTCGCACTGCTTCCGCGATAAACGCTCCGGTATAAACAGCCAATGCAATTGTTAAAGCCATTAATTCAGGAATAACGGTAATGCCACCCCGAAAATTAAACCCTTTTAGCTCTGGAAACTCCCAATAAAAAGGCAGCCCTGTGACTAACGCGGTTAATAGTGGTAAGCCAAAAAATATGCCTAAACCCACCCAGAGAATGGGGAATTGCTCACCGGTATCATCTTGGCGTTTTTTCGCCCAACGGCGCATCATATAAATAGCTACTACAGCAACACCTATCGAGGCATATACGATGCTAGAGCCACTCTCGCCGATTAAATCGGGCAGAAATAAGCCCCGAACATTTAAGAAAATCACTTCACCGATCGCCATGCTTTCACGTGCACTAGGCAACGCTGCTAGCACCGCGAAATACCAGAAAAACACTTGAAGAAGCAGGGGAATATTTCGGAAAATTTCGACGTAGACGACTGATAGACGCTTGACTAGCCAATTATTTGAAAAGTAAGCCACCCCCATCACGAACCCTAAAAGCGTCGCGAGGATAATACCAATAATCGAAACTAAAATTGTATTTAGCAGGCCTACCAAAAAGGTACGACCATAAGTCGATGTCGCATCGTACGGCACTAAAGACATCAATATGTCAAAGCCTGAAGCGGTAAATAAGAAGCCAAAACCGCTTTTAATTCCGCGCGCTTCCATATTTGCGAGTGCGTTAGAAACAATCGAATAAAAGAAAAACCCGAGACCAAACAGCAGAAGCGCCTGATAAATGAGCGCACGGTTACGCGGGTTATTGAAGAAAGAGGCTGATTTTGCCGTCGCGTGCTCTGCAGACATGAGTGCTACCTTGAACTTGAAAAATTATGAGCTGCTAGAAATGATATAAAAAGGGGTCGCAAGGACCCCTTTTCGTTACGCCTTAACGCACCGGTGGTGAGTAAAGAATACCACCTTGGTTCCATTGCGCGTTCAGACCACGTGCAATTTTCAACGGTGAATCCATACCAACATTACGCTCGAATGACTCGCCGTAATTACCGACTTGCTTAACGATGTTGTAGGCCCAATCAGCAGACAGACCCAATTTTTCACCCGCATCGCCTTCGGTACCTAATAAACGCTTCTGACCTGGCTTACCTTCGTCTTTCATCTTATCGACATTGGCACTGTCTACACCAAGAAACTCGGCTTCGATAAGCGCACTCATTGACCACTTAACGATATTAAACCAAGCATCATCACCCTGACGGACGACTGGGCCTAAAGGTTCTTTTGAAATAACTTCTGGCAGTACTACGGCAGCATCTGGGTCTTTCAAACCGATACGAATGGCATAGAGTTGTGACTGGTCAGACGTTAAGACATCACAACGACCGCTTTCAAAACCAGACCGCGTTTGATCTGATGTATCGAACGTAACCGCCGTATACTTCATGCCATTGGCACGGAAGTAGTCAGCCAAGTTTAGTTCTGTCGTTGTACCGGCTTGGATACAAGCCGCCGCACCATCTAACTCAAGCGCACTTTTAACGCCAAGCTTGTTTGATACCATGAAACCTTGGCCATCATAGTAGTTGACACCCGCAAAGTTTAAACCCAATGAGGTATCACGCGTATGCGTCCAAGTTGTGTTACGGGAGAGCAGATCAATTTCACCTGATTGCAGTGCCGTAAAACGCTCTTTCGCAGTTAAAGGCTTGTACTGAACTTTCGATGAATCACCCAGAACAGCTGCAGCAACAGCTTTACACACGTCAACGTCTAAACCGCTCCACGCACCTTTCTCATCCTTTTGCGAAAAACCTGCTAGGCCAGTACTAACTCCACAAGACACTGAGCCTCGCTTTTTTACATCCTCAAGAGTACCTGCTTGCGCACCTACTGACACTCCAACTGCCAAGCCAGCGGCAAGAATCGAAGAGAATTTAAACATTCGTTTTCTCCTAATTTCACTTTTTGATTGTAATAAGATTTTCTAAGCATCCATGGCGAAAATCGAGACTTCGCGAAATCCGCGCGCTTGAGTTAATTAATTCAAAAAAGATGCCACATTATTGCGCTTTATTATTTTTAACCGAAAACTGCTTACACTCACGTTAAAAGCCAGCGACCCCGTCAGTGTTATCTATTTTACATTGTTTTACAACAATGCCGCTCACGATTAATTTGGCGCTACGGTAAAGCCTAGCGCATTCTTTCGGTGCGCCAAGAGAATTTAATAATTTTTTTCTAATTAGCCCTCATTTAAGAGAAATCGTGTACAAATCGCATTAAATGTTTCTGGCTTTTCAGCATGCAGCCAGTGAGTCGTCCCGTTAATGACCTTTATTTGTGCAGCTGGAAATAAAGCCAGCGTTTGTGGACGATATTTGGGCAAGATGTAGTTTGAGAATTGTCCCGATATAAATAACACTGGGCCAGGATAAGCACCCGCTGAATCGAGCGTACCGATCACATTATTATAATTAGCAACAATGCCTTTTAGATTAAACCGAAAACGGTAAATGCCTGCCGCATCTCTTCGTAAACTCTTTAGCAAAAACTGACGCACACTCGGCGTATCTATATAATCCGCCAACTTCTTATCGGCTTGTTTACGACTGGTCAATACTTCGTTATCCAAGACTTCTAAGCCTGCGATAATATCCGAATGACCCGGCGCATACTTTACCGGAGCAATATCCGCGACGATCATCTGGCTGACTCGCTGCGGGGACTGCAAAGCCACCTTCATGCAAGTTTTACCTCCCATCGAATGACCAACCAACGATACACAAGCTAGCTTATTTGCATCCATATAGCCCAGCACATCGTCCGCCATATCGCTGTAACGCATCGATGCGTGTTGCGGGGATTGGCCATGGTTTCGCAAATCAAGGGCATGCACTTCGTGCGTAGTCGCCAAATGCTTGCACAAGGTAAGTAGGTTATCGGACGAGGCAAACAAGCCGTGCAACACCACCACCACCGGTTTACCTTCATCGCAAGAAAACGTTCTGGCATGTAATGCAAGCGTCATAAATACTTCATCAACCCCAAACAATCAGAGATCTGCAGGACTTGTGCACGAACAAAGCCGGCAATCCTCATTGAAAGGATTCCGAAAGCGATGCTCAAGCCGCGAATCAAAGTAATAACCTTGACCCGCTTCAAGCACATAAATCTTACCGTCGACCGTCAGCTCAAACTTGCCACTAAGCACATAACCGGCCTCTTCGCCCTCATGCACGTACATATCTTCGCCCGTATCAGAGCCCACGGGCAAACATTCAACCAAAAAAGACATGGCGCGATTAGGAAAAGCTTTACCAATTAATTTCCATTCAATTTCGTTAACTGAAGAATCCAGAAAGTCTTCTGGTGCATAAACGACTGGCATATCCACTCGAGAGGACTCTTCAGAGTCGAAAAATTCCATCAGCGACATCGGCAGTCCAGACAAGACTTTTTTCAATGAACTGACACTCGGGCTCACGCTATTCTTTTCAATCATCGAAATGGTTGAATTTGTCACGCCCGCACGTTTCGCCAACTCACGTTGTGAAAAGCCTGTTTTTTTACGTACCTCACGTAAGCGGTTTCCTACGTCCAACTCATCATCCTCTTTGGGGGGGTTAACACCTGACTAGCGTATCCAACGAACACGAAATATTGGTGTAAAAAAGCGGAAAGCGCATAAACCCCGGCGTTTTAACACTAAACCATAACGCGCCAACGTCGCGCCGTAGAAGAGGATCAGGCAAATATCTCATTCGTGCATTATTCCACACGGTCGGATAATATATCAAACATTCTATCTCGACAGGTTGTCTCCATGCTCAACCCCGGCACACACGTAAATGATTACCCAAACTCGTACTATCATGCCTCACTGCAAGATCAGGCTGGATTCAAACACGCAGTAGGGACTATTCGAACACAAGTATGCGTGATTGGTGGCGGTTTTAGCGGCGTCAGCACGGCGCTTGAGTTGCGTGAACGTGGCGTCGATGTTGTTTTACTGGAAGCCTATCGCATCGGTTGGGGTGCCTCGGGACGTAATGGTGGTCAACTGATACGCGGCATTGGACATGGCGTCGAACAGTTTAGAAATCGCATCGGTGATGCGGGGGTTGAAATGCTCGACCATATGGGCTTCGAAGCCGTTGACATCGTTAAGCAGCGGATTAAAAAGTACCAAATTAATTGCGATCTAAAAATGGGCTACTGTGATCTGGCCACGCGTCAGCGTGACCTAAAAGCCTTTGAAACCGATCAGGCCTGGCTAAAAACAAAGCATTACCCTTACGAAACACGCTTATTGGACAAAAAAGATATACATGAAGTGGTCGGGTCTGATGCCTATGTCGGCGGGCTAATCGATATGGGCAGTGGACATCTGCATCCCCTAAACCTGGTGGTTTCCGAAGCACGTATTGCCGAACAGTTGGGCGCAAAAATATTTGAACGCTCCGAAGTCAAGTCCATGCAACGCGGCGCCATCTGTGTTGTAAAAACTGATCATGCCCAGATCCACTGCGAGCAACTCGTTATCTGCGGTAACGCCTACATCGGTGAACTAGATAGTACGCTGAATAGCCAAGTCCTCCCTGCGGGAAGCTATGTGATCGCTTCCGAACCTCTATCAGATGAGTTGGCTCAACAAGTTTTACCTTCTGATATGGCCGTTTGTGATCAGCGCATAGACCTTGACTATTACCGCCTGAGCGCAGATAAGCGTTTACTTTTTGGTGGCTTGTGCACCTACTCCGGTCGAGACCCCAAATCGATTATTAAAGCACTTCGACCAAATATGGATAAAGTATTTCCTTACCTAAAGCACCTTAACATTGACTATCAATGGGGGGGTATGATCGGGATAGGCGCTAATCGGTTTCCTCAAATAGGTCGCTTGCAGGACAATATATTCTACGCGCAAGCATACAGTGGCCACGGGGTAGCCGCGACACATCTGGCCGGAAAAGTTATTGCCGAAGCCATCACCAAAGAAACAAATCGTATTGAAGTCTATGAGCAGGTGAAACATCTGCGCTTTCCGGGTGGGCCGCGTTTTCGCTCGCCATTACTAGCCGCCGGCATGCTTTATCATCGATTCTTAGATATGTTCTAAAGCGATTCACGCTATCACGCTCAATTCACCAATTAGAGCTTGATCCAGGTCGCTTTCAACTCGCAATACTTGTCAAACGCATGGAGGGATTTATCTCGACCGTTACCACTTTGCTTAAAACCGCCAAACGGGGCGGTCATATCGCCACCATCGTACTGGTTCACCCAGACAGATCCCGCACGTAACCCGCGAGCAAAACGGTGCGCGCGGCTCAAGTTACTTGTCCAAACCGCGGCGGCAAGCCCATAAACAGAATCATTGGCGAGCGACAATGCCTCCGCCTCTGTCTCAAAAGTCGTCACTGATAGCACGGGGCCAAAAATCTCCTCTTGGGCAATGGTCATCTCGCCCGATACCTCTTCAAACACCGTTGGCTCAACATAAAAACCACTTGCCACCGGCGCAACCTGTTGCCCGCCAGTACTTAACTTAGCTCCCTGTGCTGTGCCTTTTTCAACATAGGCAAGTACGCGTTCCATTTGAACCTGATCGACAATGGCACCCATTTTCGTAGCCGGATCAAGTGGATGACCTGGCTGCCACTGTTTGGCATGCGCGCGTACCTTCTCAATAAATGCCTCTGCAATCGACGCTTCGACGAGTAACCGTGAGCCTGCCGTACACACCTCACCTTGATTATAAAAAATAGCACCAGCCGCAGCCGCAGCCGCGGCCTCTAAATCCGGCGCATCAGCGAACACGACATTGGGCGATTTGCCACCCGCCTCACTCCACACACGCTTCATATTCGATTGACCAGCCATAACCATCAACTGTTTGGCCACGGCAGTCGATCCTGTAAACGCCAGCGTATCAATGTCCATATGTTCACCCAGTGCTTTTCCGGCCGTATTGCCAAACCCGGGTAAAACGTTAAATACGCCGTCAGGAATGCCCGCCTCTTTTGCCAGCGACGCCATTCGAATGGCGGTCAGCGGCGATTTTTCCGAGGGTTTTAAGATGAATGAATTGCCCATCGCCAGTGCCGGTGCGAACTTCCAAGACGCCATAATCATCGGGAAGTTCCAAGGCACAATCGCAGCCACCACGCCGACCGCTTCGCGTGTCACCAAACCCAACTGACTTGGCGAAGTAGGTGCCACCTCATCATACACTTTATCAATCGCTTCAGCGGTCCAACGCAATGCACGCAAGGTAGAGCCAACATCAACGTTTATAGATTCCCCAATCGGTTTGCCCATATCGAGGGTCTCTAACAGCGCTAGCTCTTCCGCATTAAGCTCAATTAAATCGGCAAATTTCAATAAAATAGCTTTGCGTTTGTAAGGCGCGATTTGAGACCAGACGCCCGACTCAAAACTTTCGCGCGCCGCCGTCACCGCGATATTTACGTCCTCTACATCACACGCGGCAATTTCAACTAAAACTTTTTGGTCGATAGGACTCACACAGGCAAAGGTCTCGCCGCTGCTTGCCTGTGTATAGTGACCATTAATAAAGGCACGCCCTTCAAAGCGCAATGCTTCAGCACGTGCTTGCCAAGTTTCGAATGTCGAGGTGTTCGTCATAATTTGTTCTCTTACCTTGTTCTTAATAAGCGATACCTTACTGCATCATTCTGTATTAATTCAATATATTGAACATACAGCAGCCCGCCTTGTTTTCTGCTTCATCTCGCCAAAGCTATATTTTAAAGGCCTTGCGGTGTTATTTTGTTTCCATAACGGTGTCTCAAACAAAGCTTGATGTTTTATTTATTTTACATAAACTGCGGTATTGTCTTTCCTTTTTTCAACCAGAGAGAACCCCTATGGCGCAAAATGACCTTGCTTTAGATGCGTTTTGGATGCCGTTCACAGCAAACAGACAGTTCAAATCCGAGCCTCGGCTAATGGTGTCTGCAAAAGGGATGCACTACACCAGCGATGATGACCGCCAAATTCTCGATGGTACCGCCGGGTTATGGTGCACCAACGCTGGCCATGCTCGACGAGAGATCTCTGCTGCGGTCAGCAAACAAATTAACCAACTCGACTTTGCACCTACTTTCCAAATGGCACACCCCCTGCCATTTGAATTAGCCAATAAGCTCATCAAACACAGCCCGGAAAATATGAACCATGTGTTCTTTACCAATTCTGGGTCTGAATCAGCAGATACCGCGTTAAAAATAGCCATTGCTTACCACAAAGCAAAAGGCAACCACGGTAAAACGCGCTTAATTGGTCGCGAGAAAGGTTATCATGGAACCAACTTTGGCGGGATTTCTGTGGGCGGTCTGGGTAATAATCGGCGTGCCTTTGGTAACCTACTGACCGGCGTTGATCATCTAAAGCACGCTTGGGTGCCAGGTAGTGAATTTAGCAAAGGCCAACCCGAGCAAGGGGCTGAACTGGCAGACGAATTAAATGATATGGTGCTACTACACGGTGCAGAAAACATTGCTGCCGTAATGGTTGAACCCGTGGTGGGGTCTGGCGGGGTATGGATTCCACCAAAAGGCTACTTGGAGCGCTTACGCAAAATTACCGCAGATAACGACATTCTCTTGATCTTTGATGAAGTGATTACGGGTTACGGTCGTGTGGGTCATGCATTCGCCGCGCAACGCTTTGGCGTGACGCCAGATATTATCACCACCGCCAAAGGCTTAACCAACGGTGCCATTCCAATGGGGGCCGTGTTTGTTCAATCAAAAATTCATGATGCATTTATGCATGGCCCTGAAGAGGTCATTGAACTATTTCATGGCTACACTTATTCTGGTCATCCCGTTGCCGCCGCCGCAGGATTAGCAACGATAGAGATTTATGAACGCGAGAACCTTTTCAATAAGGCCATTGAGCTCGAAAGCTACTGGGCCGAAGCGCTTCATAGTCTTCGAGAATTTGATGTTGTAAAAGATATTCGCAACATCGGTTTGGTCGGTGCGATTGAGTTTAAGCCTAGCGACAAGGCAGGCGAACGTGGCTATAAGGTTTTTCATGAATGCTTCTGGCAACATAATGCACTCGTGCGCTGCACCGCAGATACGATAGCGATGTCGCCACCATTAATCATAGAGAAAAACCAAATTGATGAACTGATGGATGCGATGCGTAAAGCGATCAAATCTCTCTACTAACTAGGATAACAAATGAATCAGATCAATCACTTTATTAACGGAAAATTTACCGGGCCAAGCGCACGGACTGCGCCAGTATATAACCCTGCGATAGGTGAACAAATCGCAACGGTCTCGCTCGCCAGTGCCTCTGAAATGGAACAAGCCATTGCGGTAGCAAAAGACGCTTTTGTTTCGTGGTCTCAAACGACGCCACTAAGCCGCGCACGGGTCCTATTTAAATTTAAAGCCATACTTGAAGAACGAGTAGATGAGTTGGCTGACGCCATTACCCGTGAACACGGCAAAGTCTACGAAGATGCGCGCGGTGAAATTGTACGTGGTATGGAAGTGATCGAGTATGCATGCGGTATTCCGACTGCATTAAAAGGCGACTTTACAGAACAAGTGGGACGCGGCATTGATGCATGGACAACCAACCAAGCCCTCGGCGTGGTGGCCGGTATTACTCCCTTCAACTTTCCTGCGATGGTCCCCATGTGGATGTGGCCGCTCGCTATCGCATGCGGAAATACCATTATCTTAAAGCCCTCAGAAAAAGATCCTACCGCGACAAATTTGGCCGCAGAGTGGGCTAAAGAGGCCGGATTACCTGATGGGGTGCTGAATGTTGTGCACGGCGATAAAGAAGCGGTTGATGTCCTATTAACGCATCCAGATATCAAAGCAGTTAGCTTCGTGGGTTCAACACCGATCGCCGAATATATATATACAACGGCGAGCGCTAACGCGAAACGCGTGCAGGCACTCGGCGGGGCAAAAAATCATCTGGTGGTCATGCCAGACGCCGATATCGACGGCGCAGCGAATGCGCTAATTGGGGCCGCTTATGGGTCTGCAGGTGAACGCTGCATGGCAATATCGGTCGCGGTGGCAGTCGGTGACATCGCCGATACGTTGGTCGAAAAGCTTGCTGAAAAAACCAAAGCACTGAAAATTGGTAACGGTGCTGAACAAGGTCTCGATCTCGGTCCACTTGTCACACAAGAGCATTTGGCCAAGGTCAAATCATATGTTGGTAAAGGCGTCGATGAGGGTGCAACCTTAGTCGTCGATGGTCGCGAGTTAACCGTGACTGGCGCAGAAAATGGCTACTTTATGGGCGGTTGCTTGTTTGACAACGTGACCCCCGACATGGTGATTTACAAAGAAGAAATTTTTGGCCCAGTCCTATGTGTCGTGCGCGTACCTGACTATGCCACCGCAGTTAAGATGATTAACGAGCATGAGTTTGGTAACGGTACAACTATCTATACACGCAGTGGCGGAACGGCCCGTAAGTTTACTCATGATATTCAGGTCGGCATGGTCGGTGTAAATGTACCGATTCCAGTACCAATGGCATTTCATTCATTTGGTGGTTGGAAACGTTCACTGTTCGGCAGCAACCATATGCATGGCGCAGAAGGGGTCAAATTCTACACCAAACGCAAGGCGGTAACCGCTCGCTGGCCAGAAGGTGATCTGGGCGCAGAATTCGCTATTCCGACAATGAAATAAACCCAAACACAGCCCGCCTAGGCGGGCTGTGTTTATTTGTTAAACTAAACATTGCGCTTAAATTGTAGGACTAGTTTATGGCGGCTCGCATTGACCATACCCAATCTTATTACGCAGCCACGCGCCATGATGTAACAGACCGTGCTGCGCTAATGGGCAACATTCAAGCCGATGTCTGTATCCTAGGGGCCGGTTTTACAGGCATATCTAGCGCGCTTCATTTGGCGGAAGCCGGTTATCACGTGGTGGTCCTTGAAGCCGCGCGCATGGGTTTTGGCGCCAGTGGTCGCAACGGTGGCCAACTCGTCAATAGTTACTCGCGTGATATCGACGTAATTGAACAACGCTATGGCAGCGATACCGCCAATATACTGGGCTCCATGGCGTTTGAAGGGGCTCACATCATTCGCAGTCGTATCAAGCAATACAACATCGATTGTGACTATAAACCAGGCGGAATTTTCGCCGCATTCAACGATCAACAAATGCAGGCCCTTGAAACCCAAAAAACACTTTGGGAACGCAATGGCAATCACAATTTAGAACTACTCGATAAAACTGCAATTCGAACCCAGATCAATTCGCAAGCCTACGCAGGCGGATTGCTAGATCTTGCCGGTGGACACGTGCATCCACTTAATCTATTGCTCGGCCAAGCGAAGGCGCTCGAGGCGCTGGGTGGCCAAGTGTTCGAAGATTCAAAAGTAATCCAGATAAAACGCGACCAACGCCCGGTAATTAGCACAGCACAGGGCAGTATTACCGCCAAGACTTTGCTGATCGCTGGCAATGCTTATCTGGGTGACTTAGTACCTGAATTGGCGAGTAAAACCATGCCATGCGGGACGCAAATTGTGTGCACAGAGCAACTAGATGAGGCTTTAGCAAGCTCACTCATTCCAAATGATTATTGCGTTGAAGACTGTAACTATAAACTCGATTATTACCGCCTTACAGGCGATAACCGCCTTCTATTTGGTGGCGGCGTGACCTATGGTGGTGGAGATCCACATTCAATTGAACGTTTTTTGCGGCCAAATTTAGAAAAAGTGTTCCCCCAGTTACAGGGTATCCCTCTCGAGTTTAAATGGGGTGGTGATTTCCTGCTCACGATGAGCCGCTTACCACAGTTTGGTCAACTCACCGATCAAATTTTTTACGCGCAAGGCTACAGTGGCCACGGCGTGACGACGACACACCTCGCCGGTAAACTTATTGCCGAGGCGATAAAAGGCCAAAGCCATGGATTCGACGCGTTTGCGTCGCTGAAGCATTATCCCTTCCCAGGCGGACAGATGTTCCGCGTCCCCTATACCGCATTAGGTGCGTTTTATTATGGCTTGCGCGATAAACTGGGAATTTAGAGTTCTTCCGTCCCAGATAAACGAAGTGGCCGAAATACACAGATATATGTTTTGCCAACACACGGCGTTATTGTCATGCTTTCATTTTTACAAGTAAAAATAAGTAACTATGCTAGACGACGCGCGCACGCCCATCCTTATCGGTGCAGGACAATACACGGACCATTCTAATTCTGAGAATGGCCACACCCCTATTCAAATAATTGCTGAGGCGATCAAAAACACCATCGAAGATAGTCAAGCGCCTACGTTGTTCAAGCACATAGATGTGCTCGCTTGCAGTGGTCTGACCGTTGATGCCAAGCAGGTCAACACGCCTGTTTCGGGCTTGGTTAAAAACATGCCTCGCGCTGTCGCCAGAGAAGCAGGCATTGATGCAAAACACTATTACTATGCGGAAGCGGGTGGTAATACGCCACAAATGTTTGTTAATCATTTTGCAAAGTTAATTGCCAAAGGCGACTGCGAAACGGTGGTTCTAGCCGGTGGCGAGGCCTTACATACTATGAACCTTCGGTTTAACCACTGGAGTAAAATACTACGACCAAAAGGCTTATGGAAAGATAAATCGGGGCCTGCTCCGATCGGTATTGGCGAGATTCGCGATGGTAGTTCAGTTTATGAAAATCGCTATGCTATGAACCTACCGGCCAATGTGTACCCCTTGTTCGAGAATGCACTGCGTAAACATTATGGGCATAGTGTTAAGCAACACGAGCTACACATGAGTGAATTATTCGCAAAGTTCAGCGACGTTGCCAAAACGAACCCCTATGCTTGGTTCAAAAACCCACCGAGCAAAACGGAGATCCTCGAGCATAGTGTTAAAAATCGTATGGTTGGTTTCCCCTACCGAAAACGATTGAATTCAATGATTATGGTGAATCAATCTGCCGCCGTCGCCATGACGACGGTGGAAAAGGCAAAAGCGATGGGCATTCCCTCAGAACGCTGGGTCTATTTGCATGGTTATGCGGACGGTTATGACGTTTGGAACGTCAGTCAGCGCACCAACTATTTTAGCTCACCGGCCATAAAAGCGCTGACAAAAAGTGCCTTGGCAATGGCTGGGAAGTCAATCGATGAGATTGCTGCCTTTGATATTTACAGTTGCTTTCCTTCCGCGGTGCAAATTGCCTGCGATGCAATGGGGATTCAACATACCGATACACGCAAACTCACCTTGACGGGCGGGTTGCCCTACTTTGGCGGCCCAGGCAATAATTACAGTATGCATGCTGTCGCAGAAATGCATAAGTGGGCGCGAGAGAACCCGCAAGAAACGGGGCTAATGAATGCGAATGGTTGGTATCTAACTAAACACGCAGTTGGTATTTATTCTCAGCGACGTCCAAACAAACCGCTGCCAATCGCTAAGGCGATGCATCAGCAGGTCAATGATTCGCCGATACTCAATCAAGATGCCAAAGGCCCTGCAACCATAGAGACCTTCACTGTTTTACATAATCGCAAAAATCAGCCGGAGAAAGCCATTATTATTGCACGAGATGATCAGGGGCATCGATGCTTAGCGACCACTGATAACAAGGCATCGACGCTTGAACAGCTGATGAAAGAGGAATCGGTTGGCAGGCCAGGCACCCTGATTAAGCGACGCAATAAAACGTTATTCGAGCTTTGATGAACGCGGACAAAACCCTCGTAACTCGCTTTAGAGGTTCTGCGGTATTGGAGCTAAACCATAGGCAACAATAGCGCATACTCCATTGGTGTAATTTGCTGTTCAAATAACTGTAGATTATGCCACTTTACCTCAGAATAAACGCGCATAGTCTCTTTACCAAACCAGGTCTCTATGCGTGAATCATTCGCCATCGCGCGCAACGAATCGCGTTGATTATCGGGCACCATCGCCGCCCCGCGTTTATAAGCGTCTCCTGTTGTATAGGGCGGAGGCGTCAGCTTGCCTTCAATACCTTCGGTAATACCTGCTAGCATGGCCGTCACTGCAAAATACGGATTGGCGTCCGCACCGGCCATGCGATTTTCGATTCGCGTCGCCGCCACGTTGCTGGCAGGTATTCGCATCGCGACACTGCGGTTATCTAATCCCCAGGTTTTATTAGTCGGTGCAAACGAGCCCTTCGCGAAACGGCGGTAACTATTTAAAGTGGGACAACAAAAAGCTTGGGTTGCGTCTGCCATATCCAGTAAGCCGGCCACCGCTTGACGCATTAATGCGTTTTCACGTGGATCTTCCGCGGCCAACACATTTTGGCCGTCACGATCTAACAAACTCATATGAATGTGCAAACCGTTGCCTGCCTCATCAATGTAAGGCTTTGCCATGAAGGTCGCCTGCATGCCATGCTGCCGTGCGATCGCATGTATCACACGCTTCAATAAAACGGCGTCATCAGTGGCTTTTAGAATATCCTGCTGGTAATTAAGATTCACTTCAAACTGACCCGGTGCATATTCTGCAATCACCGCATCCGCGGGAATGCCTTGTGCACGAGCACTGTCCAGCACCGCTTGAATGAAGTCATCGTAATCATCCAAGTCATTTATTGAGTAGACTTGAGTAGAATTCATGCGATTACCTGACACCTTAGAGACCGGCGCTTGCAGGGCGCCCTCTTGCGTGCGTTGCGGATCAATCAGATAAAATTCGAGCTCCAACGCGAGCCCCACTTGATATCCTAACTTCTCAAAACGCGCCTTCGCCCGCTCAAGCACATGGCGCGGATAAATCTCTAGGGGTGAACCATCCATTTCATACATTGCACATAATACCTGCGCACGGTCACCTGCCGCATGCCATGGAATTAACTGCAAAGTGCCAGCAATTGGCCGACACAAGCGATCTTGATCACCGGTTACAACCCCTAAGTGGGACGTCTCTACCGTCGCCCCGGTAGAGTCTAATCCCAACACCGATTGCGGCAAATTAAAGCCCTGTGTAAATACTTTATTAAGTAAACTACGTTCAACCCGTTTACCGCGCAGTACGCCGTCTAGATCAACAATCAATAAGTCAACACTTGTAATATGAGGGTGTTGCACTAAAAAACTATCTAAGGTTTGCGGTTCCATTTATTTCATACCACCCATGCAGACATACTTTAATTCTAGGTATTCATCGATGCCGTACATACTGCCCTCACGGCCCATGCCTGACTGTTTTTGCCCACCAAAAGGAGCCAAAGTGGTTGAGATTATGCCTTCATTCACACCAATCATGCCGTAGTCTAAAGCGTCGGCTACTCGCCACATTCGGTGGCGATCCTCTGTATAAAAATAAGCGGCCAATCCAAACGGTGTCGCATTTGCAATGTGTATTGCCTCGGCTTCCTCAGTAAATCGGATCAATGTAGATACTGGACCGAAAATTTCGGTCGATGCGATCGCCATACTTGGACTAACCTCGGTAAGCACCGTGGGCATATAAAAGTTATCGCCTGCTGAATGCGTCTGAGCACCACATAACGCCCGAGCGCCATCATTAATCGCGCAGCGCACCAATTCGCTCACTTTGCCAACGGCGGCTCCGTTTATCAGGGGACCAATCGCGATACCCGCATCCAAGCCATTACCGACCTTTAGCGCTTCTGTTGCTTCCTTCAAACGTTCGGCAAACTGTTCATAAACAGTGTCTTGGACGATAAAACGATTCGCGCAAACACACGTTTGACCGGAATTTCGATACTTCGATGCCAAGGCACCTTGAATGGCTTGTTCTAGATCCGCATCATCAAACACGATAAATGGCGCGTTACCACCAAGCTCCATGGATACGCGTTTGACGGTCTCTGCACTTTGCTTTAATAACTGCTTGCCAACGGCCGTTGAACCCGTAAACGATAGCTTTCGTACTTTTTCATGTGTGCTGAGTACACGGCCAACCTCAACACCATGCGCCGCACATACCACGTTAAATACCCCAGCTGGAAAGCCCGCTTGTTCCGCAAGCGCGGCTAGGGCTAATGCGGTAAGTGGGGTACCTTCAGCCGGTTTTACAACCACTGTGCAGCCTGCTGCCAACGCCGGTGCACATTTTCGTGTGATCATCGCCAAAGGAAAATTCCAAGGCGTAATCGCCGCACAAACACCAATCGGCGCTTTATGCACGAGCAACTGCCGGTCGGGCGTGGCGGCAGGAATTATATCGCCATAAATACGTTTCGCTTCCTCAGCGAACCATTCCACGAAACTTGCGCCATACGCTACCTCACCTTTCGATTCGACAAACGGTTTACCACATTCGCGGGTCATCAGATTTGCCAGCACGTCGGTATGTTCGACAATTAAACAAAACCATCGATGCAATAGGCGAGCCCTTTCAATTGGACTGGTAGTAGACCAGAATGCGAACGCATCATATGCCGCATCAATCGCACGCTCTACATCAGTCGTCGTGCTATCCGCGACCTCTTCTATAAGCTCTTTAGTCGCTGGATTATCAACCGGAAATACTGCGCCCAACGCCGCATCGCACCACTCACCGTTAATATAGTTTTGCGTGTGTAAGCGCTCAGCCATTCTGGTAACTCCTGATTTAGGGCGATAAACAAGACAAAAGTGTTTGTTGTATTGAACAGAGTATAAATTATATTGAACATGGGTCAACGGCCTTCACGGGGCCTATACAGCTTTTTAAAGCGCAATGATCTGACCTAAACAAACTGGCACATGTGTAAAATATATTTTATGCTTTGTGGTATAAGTAGAACATAAGGCCGTTGATCGTAGCAGGAAATTACAGCGACAATACATCGCCTCATTATCAGATAAACTGAGAACCGACGCAGCAAGATGGGTTTGCTCAGGCATCTTACCGTCCCTATACAATAAGCTTTTGGACACTTATTTATGTCCAATAAAAGAGAGCAACATGAAAACGATCGCGCAGTGGCTAACCCAGCATAATATTACTGAAGTTGAGTGTATTACCCCCGATCAAACGGGTATCGCACGAGGCAAGATTATGCCAACAGAAAAGTTTATCAACGAAGGTGGTATTCGGCTCCCTGAAAGCGTCATGCTACAGACCGCGACCGGCGACTATCCCGATGACGATCTCTACTATAAGCTACTCGACCCCGCCGATATTGATATGCAACTTAAGCCGGATGAAGGTGCGATGTTTTTGGTGCCTTGGGCGCTCGAACCAACGGCCCAAATTATCCATGATTGCTTCGATAGTATGGGTAATGCTATGTCGTTATCGCCGCGCGCTATCCTTAAAAACGTACTCAAACTTTATTCAGACAAAGGATGGCAACCGATTGTTGCGCCAGAAGTTGAGTTTTATCTTACCAAACGCAGCATTGACCCAGACTTGCCGCTTGAACCACCTTTAGGCCGATCAGGTCGCCAGGAAAGTGGCCGTCAGTCATTTAGCATTGACGCCGCCAACGAGTTTGATCCAATTATGGAGGATGTTTACGACTGGTGTGAGCAAATGGGCTTGGATATTGACACCCTCATACATGAAGAGGGCCCGGCGCAAATGGAGTTTAACTTTCGCCATGGTGATGCGCTTAAACTTGCAGACCAAGTTTTTATTTTTAAACGCACGCTCCGGGAAGCAGCGCTTAAACACAATATCGATGCGACGTTCATGGCAAAACCTATTGAGGGCGAACCCGGCAGTTCAATGCATATTCATCAATCAATTGTCGATGCAAACACGGGGCAAAATATTTTCTCAAATGAAGACGGTGCGGCGTCCGTGCTTTTTCATAACTATATTGCGGGCTTGCAAACTTATATTCCCAAACTTATGCCAATCTTCGCGCCTAACGTTAATAGTTATCGTCGCTACCTGCCAGGCGAAGACGGCAATGCACCTGTAAACATCGAATGGGGAGAAGAAAATCGAACCGTCGGTTTGCGTGTACCCCAATCTAATCCGCAAGCACGCCGTGTTGAGAATCGTCTACCCGGCTCTGATACCAACCCTTATTTAGTGTTTGCCGGCAATTTAATGTGTGGTTACTTGGGAATGATAAATGGTCTAACACCGCGTAAACCGGTAACCGGTCGGCACGGGGACACTGCCGAAGCAGAATTACCCTTTAACTTGGAAACCGCGCTTGAAGAAATGAGTGATTGCGCCGACATTCGCGCAATTTTGGGCGATGATTTTGTAGATGGCTTTATTGGCACCCGGCAGGCGGAATACGAGGGTTTTAAGCGGGTTATCAGCTCATGGGAACGAGAGTTCCTGCTATCTTCTGTCTAAGCGGTAAATAAAGGTTCCTCATGTCGGACGATTTTGATCAATACAGTGAAGGTGACCTAGCCTTTACGCGATCCTCACCCTATGGCACGCAAATCGAAGCCATGTACTCAGGTGCCACAAGCTTCATGCGCCGCCGCTATACCAAAGACCTGAACGAAGTGGATGTTGCGGTGCTGGGTATTCCTTATGACTTGGCCACCTCCAACAGACCCGGCGCACGATTCGGTCCGCGTGCAGTGCGCGCCGCGTCCACACAATTATCATGGGCGCGTCCTTGGCCTTGGAACTTTGATCCATTTAATCGTCTTCATGTAATTGATTATGGTGATTGTGTATTTGACCCCGGCTTACCAGACAAAATACCAGACGCCATTGAAAGCTGCGTTACACAACTTGTCGTTAAAAATGTTATTCCTCTCAGCATTGGCGGCGACCACTTTGTGACCTACCCAATTATTAAGGCGCTGCATGCTAAACATGGCCCTCTTTCCTTAATTCATTTTGATGCACACAGTGACTCATGGGCCGACGATGCGGGTCGTATCGATCATGGCACGATGTTTTTTCATGCCGCCAAACAGGGCCTCATTAAACCTGAAGCATCTGTTCAGCTGGGCATGCGCACGCACAATAAAGATACGCACGGCTTTAATATTTATGATGCACTGTGGTTGCACGCAAACGGCGCAGAAGCCGCCATTGAAAAAATTAAAGCGATTGTCGGCAATAACCCTTGTTACTTGACCTTTGATGTCGACTTTCTCGATCCGAGCTGCGCACCGGGCACCGGCACACCGGTATGCGGCGGTTTTACAACCATTGATGCGATTAAAATATTGTTGGGCTTAGGTGGGCTCAATTTGGTTGGTTGTGATGTCGTTGAAGTGTCGCCTCCCTATGACCATGCCGAAATGACCGCACTCGCTGGTGCCACCATCGCGACCAATCTTCTATGCCTGTTAGCTTCCGATAAACCTGACAAAGCATAAGTGCAATCAAACAAACGGTATGAGAGAAACTATTAAGCGCGACGTACGGCCAAATGCGTGGTGTCTTTTACTTGTTCCATTACCACCAAACTAGTGGATTCTTGCACTCCCGTTAACGACAGCAATGTATTTCCCAAAAACTTACGGTATTCATCCATATCAGCAACACGGGCTTTAATTAAGTAATCGAAACTACCGGACACCAAAAAACACTCTTGCACTTCATCTAATGCCGTCGCCGCTTCGGCAAACTCTGCAAAAATATCCTGCGACATGCGCACTAAACGTACCTGTACAAATACTATTAAATTACTGTGCAGGTACTCAGAATCAAGCAAGGCTGTGTAACCGCGAATAATGCCATCACGCTCCATACGCTTAACCCGCTCCATACAAGGGCTGGTAGTTAAGCCAACTCGACGTGCCAACTCAGCGTAGGTAATGCGACCATCTCGTTGCAACTCATCAAGAATATTCGCATCAATACGGCTTAATCCTTTTACGTTTTTCAACTTAAATAACCTAAACTAGCCCACGTAATCAGTAGATTATACTTTTTATTATTAATTTATCAGTTAATTTAACTATTTAATGGCAAATAAAACACAAATAACATAAAAAATTCGCCTAATTTTTTCCTAAACTTTGGCTTATTGAAAACCCACTTACTTAATGCGTAGTTTAGGAGCCATGTCATGCTTATCGGCGTACCAAAAGAAATCAAAAATCACGAATACCGTGTTGGTCTGACGCCCGCTGGCGTTAAAGAATTTGTTGAACAAGGCCATCAAGTGATAGTGCAAACAAAGGGCGGCGCAGGCATTGGCTTAAGTGATGCACAATACCAAAGCGCAGGGGCAGAAATCGTAGCCGATGCAAAACAGATTTTTAATCGCGCCGACATGATCATTAAAGTGAAAGAACCGCAGCCTAACGAATGCGCAATGCTCCGTGCAGGCCAACTTCTCTTCACCTACCTTCACCTAGCGCCTGATCCTCGGCAAACGCAATTACTTGTTGACTCGGGTGTCACAGCAGTCGCCTATGAGACCATCACTGATGCACGGGGTAATCTTCCTCTTTTAGCGCCAATGAGCGAAGTTGCTGGGCGTATGGCGATCCAAGCGGGTGCCCATAGTCTTGAAAAAGCGCAAGGCGGCAACGGCGTGCTTCTGGGCGGCGTGCCGGGCGTCGCGCCGGCCAACGTGCTTATACTGGGCGGCGGTGTAGTAGGTTTAAATGCAGCTCGCATGGCCGCCGGCCTCGGTGCTGACGTCACCATTCTTGACCGCTCACTCCCACGTTTAAAACAAATAGATGAACGTTTCGGCCCACATATTAAAACCGTTTACAGCACTACCGACGCGATCGAAAAATATGTACAAGAT
Organism: uncultured Oleiphilus sp.; assembly: GCA_913020245.1. Classification (GTDB taxonomy): domain Bacteria; phylum Pseudomonadota; class Gammaproteobacteria; order Pseudomonadales; family Oleiphilaceae; genus PZPK01. The sequence goes on along the minus strand of CAJWAD010000014.1, from coordinate 9,320 downwards.
GCAGATCTTGTGATCGGTGCAGTACTTCTTCCCGGCGCCGCGGCACCCAAGCTCATTACACGCGGCATGCTGAAAACGATGAAAAAAGGAGCGGTTCTGGTGGATGTGGCGATTGATCAAGGGGGTTGTTTTGAAACATCAAAACCGACAACCCATGCAGACCCCACCTACGAAGTTGACGGAGTACTACACTACTGTGTTGCGAACATGCCAGGCGGTGTCGCGCGAACCGCCACTTTTGCCCTTACGAATACCACCTTGCCTTATGCTCTCGCTCTTGCGAATGGCGGCACCGCAGCTCTATTGGCAGACGAACACTTGCTTGCTGGTTTAAACGTGCACCAAGGTCAAGTGACCAATGCACCCGTCTGTCAGGCTCTGGGTTATAACTATGTCGAACCGTCACAGGCACTCGCACAAACTGTATTTCGGCAATCTGCTTAATTAGTAGAGGAATCTTGGCGCACAGCGTTAATTACTAGTCTGGCCGTGCGCCCAACTATGTCGATGATTTACGACTTGTTTTCAAATTGAGAAGCCCAAATAGCAAGCCGATGCTTGATCGCTTGTTGCGAGACTTTATCTTGCGGAAGCGGCTGAATTAACTTGTCATGCACCAACAAACGGTAAATATATTCAAGTTTTGCACTCGCGGAATCGGTCGCCTCAAATTCAACAACACCACGTTTTTGTCCGTATACTGTACCTAAAGCAATCGCTTTTTTTACCAACTCTTTTTCATTTTTTAACTTCTTCATCTAGTTATTCTCAAAAATTAATTGGTATTAGGCATAGTAGATGGCTGTCGAGTTTACTTAAAGCTTAATTTTTATGTCTGCGTTTCTATTCATAAAAAGAAACTTGCACATAAGCTCTAAAATCAGGGTCATTCTCGACGTAATTAAAGCCCATCAAGACGCCAAGACTCGCTAAAATTCAAACACCTATGTAAAATATAATTTACGTTTACGCTCATGCCCTATTTTGAGATTCGCTATGTCTGAACCACGTTGCCAAGCTTATTACACAGCAACTATCAACAATGAAAGTAACTACCCAACGCTTCACGGTGATGTTGAGGTAGATGTCGCCATTATTGGCGGTGGGTTTACGGGTATTAACACCTCGTTAGAACTTGCCGAAAAAGGCTTCAAAGTAGCCGTTATTGAGGCAAACAAAGTAGCATGGGGCGCTACGGGTCGTAATGGTGGTCAAGTAACAGGTAGCCTGTCTGGCGATGAGGCAATGCGTAAACAAATGCGTAAAACCTTGGGTACGGATGTGGATCAGTTCATTTGGAATTTGCGTTGGCGTGGCCATGACATTATTACCTCACGCATTGAAAAATATGGTATCGAATGCGATCTGAAGTATGGGCATTTGCATACCGCTTATAAGCCCTCCCATATGAGAGAATTAGAAGCAAGTTACGCGGAGGGAGTGCAGCAAGGCATGAGCGAACACCTACGTTTGTTGCAAGCTAAAGACATGCCCGATTTTCTCGAGACCTCAATTTATCATGGGGCTATATATAATCGTAAAAACATGCACTTGCATTCGCTTAATCTTTGCTTAGGCGAAGCACAGGCATCCGTATCGCTAGGTACACAAATTTTTGAAAACTCACCGGTCACCCATATTAGCCATGGCGATACCCAGAACAGCCCGAGTGTGCATACTGCCTTGGGCAAAGTGCGAGCAAAAAGAGTACTGCTCGCCGGCAACGCCTACCACCGTTTAGAACGTCCCAAAATGCGCGGTAAAATATTCCCTTGCGCTGGCGGGCTGGTTGCAACGGCGCCGCTGACCGATGCCGAGGTACATGCGATCAACCCTAAAGATTTAGCGGTTTATGATTGTCGATTAGTGCTCGATTACTACCGCATTACCGGTGATAACCGTCTTTTATTTGGTGGTGGCGCGCACTACAGTGGCAAGCCTTCGCGCGACATTGCCGGCGAGTTGCGCCCGGCACTTGAGAAAACGTTTCCTCGTTTAAAAGGTATTGGTATCGATTTTCAATGGAGTGGCATGATGGGCATTGTTGTAAATCGTATTCCACAACTTGGACAACTTTCAGATAACGTGTTTTATGCACAAGGCTATTCCGGCCATGGCATTGCCACCTCGCATATTATTAGCGAAATTATGGGTAAGGCGCTTAGCGGGCATATGGAAGAATATGATACCTTCGCTGCCTGCTCACATGTTCGTATACCCGGCAGTGAATGGCTTGGCAATCAGTTCTTGGCGCTAGGCATGTGGTACTACTTACTGTTAGAGCGTCTGCGATAGATAGAATATAAGCCATGAAAAAAAGCGCCGTTTGGCGCTTTTTCTATGTTAGCCATTAACTCATTTATTGCTTTTAACCGCAGTCCACATGCGTGCACCTTGACGGTCAAACTTAGGCCCATAGACAGGGAAGGTAAACAGATTCGCCGCGACTTCAGGTGTCGGGTATATCGATGGATCCGACGTAATTTCTTCGTCGATTTTAGACGTCGAAGCAGGTACCGCGTTTGGGTACCAAACATAATTGGTAATATCTGCAATAACATCCGGGCGCATCAAATAGTTTAGAAATGTATGCGCATTATTAGGGTGCGAAGCATCTTTAGGAATCGCTAACATATCAAACCAAAGACCTGCCCCTTCTTTCGGAATAATGTACGCAACCTCTACGCCATTTTCAGCTTCTGCTGCCCGATCAACCGCTTGTAAAATATCACCAGACCAACCCACACTTAAACATACATCACCATTTGCAAGGTCATTGATATATTGTGACGAATGAAAGTAACGCACGTGTGGTCGTATAGATTTCAGTACGTCAGTCACTTTGCCACTAAGTAAATTTTTATCAGTTGATGACGGATCTTCACCAAGATAATTTAAAACGCTCGGTACAATCTCATCCCATGCGTCTAACATGCTTACGCCACAATCTGCTAATTTACTGACTACTTCAGGTTTAAAAATCAAATCCCAGGTATCCACAGGAAAATCATCGCCAAGCCGCTCTTTTACTTTTGCTACGTTGATACCAATGCCAGTGGTACCCCAGAGATACGGAATCGAGTAAGCATTATCTGGATCTAAGGCTGACAGCTTTTTCATCATCGCTGCATCAAGCTCTTTGTGATTTGAGAGTTTGCTCATATCCAACTTCTGGAACACGCCGGCTTCAATCTGTCGCGCCATAAAGGTAGCGGACGGTACAACTAGGTCATACCCTGTTTTGCCCGATAACAATTTTGCTTCCAACACATCGTTACTGTCGAACACATCGTAAGTCACTTTTATACCGGTCTCTTTTTCAAAGTTTGCTAAGGTATTTTCAGCAATGTAATCAGACCAGTTATAAACGTTTAAAACGTTCTCTTCCGCCACTACCCCAGCGGCCGAAAACGCGACTGAGCCGGCTAACATAAGTTGCTTTAATTTTTTCATATGTTCTTCTCCTAATCCTACTTTTTACACGGCAATGCGAGCTGATGAGCATCCTACTCGAGCTGCATACATTTACGATTATAGACGGCAACTCATGTCACCGTTGTCCCAACTTAATTACCACCTTATTTGTTAAAGGCCGATTGAATTTCTTTTTGCCTGATTAGTTCTTGCCTGCGCATATACCACCATGCGATGAACGTAGCCATAGACACAGCCAACACAAGCAAAGTCGCAAGAGCATTTATTTTCGGACTAACGCCTAGGCGCACGCTTGAAAACACTACCATGGGTAAGGTTGTTGAGCCTGGCCCTGACACGAAGCTTGCGATGACTAAATCATCCAAGGACAAAGTAAAAGCAAGTAACCAGCCCGCCAATAATGCCGGTGCAACAATCGGTAACGTTATCCTAAAGAACACGCCCAAACGGCTTGCGCCCAGATCCATGGCAGCTTCTTCCAAGGAACGGTCGAACTCACGAAGACGGGAAGATACCACTACCGCCACATAAGCCATGCAAAAGGTGGTATGTGCTATCCATATTGTGACGCTACCTCGCTCTGCTGGCCAACCCAAGGCCTGAGAGAGCGTTACGAAAAGCAAAAGCAAAGACAAACCGGTAATGACTTCTGGCATCACCAATGGCGCGGTAATCATACCGGTAAACATCGTTTTACCCCGAAAGCGACCAAAACGCACCATCGCGATGGCCGCCATCGTACCCAGCACAACAGCCATCGACGCACTTAAAAATGCTATTTTTAAGCTCATCCATACCGCCGACATCATTTGCTCGTCACGGAACAATTCGCCATACCATTTAATTGAAAAGCCTGCCCAAACGGTCACGAGTCGTGATTCATTAAACGAGTAAAACATCAGGATGAAAATCGGTACGTAAAGAAAAATAAAACCACTGACTAGTGCCATCCACGACCAGCGGCCAATACCTGCATTAGTCATCGGCGATGGCCTCTAAGTCTTTTGCTTGATAGCGTTGAAAAATGGTAATGGGGATGATCAACATAATTAGCATGACCACCGCTACCGCCGAGGCACCGGGCCAATTACGTGCATTAAAAAATTCACTCCATAATAATTTACCGATCATCAAGGTATCTGGCCCACCCAACAATTCAGGAATAACAAATTCTCCAACCGAGGGAATGAACACTAACATTGAACCCGCGACAATTCCGGAAACCGACAAGGGTAACGTCACTTTAAAAAATGCGGCTGCTGGCGTTGCACCTAGATCTGAAGCGGCCTCTAATAAAGTATGATCATGTTTCACAAGATTGGTGTAGATGGGCAAGATCATGAACGGCAGGTAGGCATAGACAATCCCAATATAAACAGCAATGGGCGTATGCAACATCACTAATGGTTCATCAATCAGCCCCAAACCTAACAACGCGTTATTAATTAAGCCATTGTTTTTGAGCAACCCAATCCAAGCATATATACGAATTAAGAATGAAGTCCATGAAGGTAAAATAACTAGCATCAATGCCAGATTTCGGGCATGTGGCGGTAACTTAGCAATAGCGTAAGCGATAGGGTAACCAATCAATAAGCATAATATCGTTGATATACCCGCGATTTTTACTGAACTGATATATCCATCTAGATAGAGGTCATATTCATAGAGATCAATATAATTAAACAGATTCAAACTGATGGTCAGCATGTCATCTGCGAACGAGGTAAGGTCTGTAAATGGAGGTTGCGCAATTTGCGATTCCGCAAAACTGATCTTCAAAACAATTACAAACGGAATAACGAAAAATAGTAACAACCAAAAATAGGGAATACCGGAGACCAAGCCTCTGCCAAAGCTCTTTAAAAACTGAGCAGGCCTAACTGGATTTGTCATGCGCTAAGCACCACGCCCGATTTTTCAGACCAAGAGAGATAAACTTCATCATTCCACGTTAAACGTGGTGCATCATCACCCGTCACCAAGCGATCACTATTCGCCACTGATGCGAGTACCTTTTTTCCACTCGGCAATCGTAGGTGGTAAATCGAGTGGCTCCCTAAATAGGCGATGTCTTCAATTACGCCGCGCGCAAAATTATGTGCATTAGCCGGCTTTTCCATATCTACCCTGACTTTTTCAGGCCGTAACGCAAAGGCCAATTGCATACCAAAGCTACCGACTACACCATGTGCAACATGAATAGGAACAGGTAAATCTGGGCAGTTAATCTGTGCATGATCAGGTTCATCGACACTCAATGTGCCTTCAAAGATGTTAACAGAACCAATAAATTCAGCAGTCATGCGGCAATTTGGTTGCTCATATACCTCTATTGGTTGACCTATTTGACGAATTACACCCGCATCCATAATTCCCACGCGGGAAGCCATTGTCATCGCTTCCTCTTGATCATGGGTCACCATTACACAAGTTACTTCAACCGACTCAAGAATATCCACAATTTCTAACTGCATTTGCGTACGAAGCTTTTTATCGAGTGCCCCCATTGGCTCATCAAGTAGCAAAAGCTTCGGCTCTTTGGCTAGACTTCGGGCCAATGCAACACGTTGTTGCTGACCACCTGACAACTGATGTGGCTTTCGTTTCGCATACTGCGCCATTTGCACAAGGTTTAGTACTTCATCGATTTTGCGTGTAATTTCAACCTTAGATAAATGCTCATACCTTAAGCCGAAAGCAATATTTTGCTCCACCGTCATATGTGGGAATAACGCATAAGACTGAAACATCATGTTAATGGGTCGTTCGTGCGGTGACAGTCCAATCAATGATTGTCCGTTAAGAAGAATATCCCCGGCAGTTGGCATTTCAAACCCGGCTAACAATCTCAACAAAGTAGATTTTCCACAACCAGATGCACCAAGAAGCGCAAAAATTTCGCCTTGATAAATATCGAGCGAAATATTGTTAACGGCTTTAAACCCATCAAAGTCTTTTTCGAGTTTTTTGATTTCCAGCTGAACGAGTTTTTTATTTTCTATTTGGCTGTTGGACTGTTCAGTCGCCATCAACAAATATCTCCGGTAAGAATGGTTACGTGCACAGGTCTTTTAGCAAAAGTTTAGCAATTAAACCCACGGGGAATACTAGCAATTACGTTGCCAGTATTAAATTATTTGCTACAACAGTGTTCGTTTTTTTATACGGTATATAAGAGCTTATTTTTTAGTTAATGACAAGCGTTACGCCCACCAATAACAAACATGGCACACAGCCATTCATTAAACGGCTGAAACCGAACGTTGTAGATATTACATTAGAAGTAAACACGTCTGTAATTTCTCATTAGAATTAGCACCAAGTGCGCGCATTGTATTGTTAATACAACCTCTCAGTGCACAACAAGGGGAACGTTTCCATCCGCAACCTTGCCCAAACGCCTTATCGTTTGTAAGAGCTCAAGACAAGCCATGTGTTGCACCGTAAATGACGCAAATAAATCAGGAGGAATCATATGCCATCTGAAAACATAACTAACAAACACGACACAACAATTGAAATAGAGAGTAACGGAGCCATTGAAATTAATGTGTAAGGATTTGTAAGGAAATACCGTTAATATTTGTCATTCAGCTATAGTTATATATGGAGTGGTTATCGTACAGGGATCGGTTAATGGAAAAGCAGATTGTTGAGCAAGTTCATGATGAAACGGAACAATCACCCGATAACAACGGGCTTGAGCCGGTTGAACACGTATTTGTTGAGCGTGATAGAAGGAAGTTTCCACGACGCGCCGCAAGATTCAGTACTTCGATTACACTGGCTAATAAAGAAAGGCTTTCGGGGCGCACGCGGGACGTGTCTGAGAGAGGCGTATCAGTTCTTTTACCCGTTAACTTAAAGCCGGAATCGCTCGTCATTATTGAGTTACTCATTTCTTATAGAGATATACACAAACGAGTGAAGTTTCTCGGTATCGTCAAACATCGATCTTCAGTTAGCGTTGACGGCTACACCGTTGGTATTCAAATTAAAGACGCGCCTGAGGCCGTTACCACGTTTTTTAGTGCGTTTGCTAATAAAGAACTCTAGAGCAAGTCTGGGTACCGACCGTATCACGATCAAAAAATGAATAGGTGCGAGAGCGCCCATTGGTGCCATAGCCCTGCGTTAGTGTTTACAAATACTTGCTCATAAACACCGCATTTTCATCGTAGGTATCAAGTGACTTTTCAATGTTCGACAAAATGAAATCGAACTTAGCCCAAAATGAGGTCGACTGCTGTACTGCAACTAAACCGATACTTTTAAACCCTTTTGCAACTGCTAGGCATTCTAACTCTTGAATCGCTCGTCGTGCATAACCCTTTCCTTGTGCGGAAGGGTCAAAGGCGAAATCGTGAATGAACAAATGCGTGCTGTCCTCAATCGAGAGTAGATTTATTTTTTGATTTAAGGCCGGTGCACTCATGGGAAACCAAGGGTGTGCCAGTATATACGCGATCACTTTGGCTTTGTTTGCCGCATTCGCCTCCACTAAACGACAAATCGCATTATGCGCACATGATTTAGACTTGAGCACCTCTAAATCCTCATGTAACTCGGACGTATAGGCTCGCTTCTGTATACGATTAACCGCAACCCAATGCGCATCGGTGATGATAGTTAGACTAATATCGGGCTCCATAGACACCTATCTTTTACAAGTTCTCCGTGCTCTAAAATATAACCAACACACTTAAGTTTACCGCTTTATTATTTTTTCTCGAATCAAACGAAAACCGTGCAAACTAAATGATGGCACCAAGCGATAACCATGAAAAGTTACCCGATTTAATACATGTTATAAACTAAAAAACCGCTTACCTAGAACTAGCGTAAGCGGTTTTACAAAATGGAAAATAATTTGATCAGGAAATGAGGTACTACTATCGCCAATTAAACTACACGTCTAAATTAGTCACTTCCAGTGCATTGGTCTGTATGAAATCACGCCGCGGTTCAACTTCATCGCCCATGAGCGTTGTAAAAATCATATCTGCGGCAACCGCATCCTCAATATTCACTTTCATCATACGTCGTGTCTCTGGGTCCATTGTGGTGTCCCATAACTGATCCGGATTCATTTCACCCAAACCTTTATAGCGTTGAATCGTTAAACCACGCTGTGCATCTTTCATCATCCATTCAAGGACTTGGCTAAATTCAGACACAGGCGTTTGTTTTTCCCCTTTCTGAATATAGGCACCCTCTTCAAATAAACCTTGTAACTCCGTGCCTAATTTTGAAATTGCCTGATAACCGTTAGACTCAATAAAGTCTTGGTTCAAAATATATTCGTTTGCAATGCCGTGAACATACACTTTTATGAGAGGAAGATATTGGCTCCGTTCTTTATCTTCATATACTTCGAAAACATAATTCATACCGGTTTTCGTATCGACACCTAAAAGTGCTGACATGGCATCCGCCCAGGCAGCAACGGCTTCTTTCCTGCTTAAATCTTCTGGGCTTAATGCGGGTGCTTTAAGCAAGGTTTTCAATACTTTTTCTGGGTAAGCTCGTGATAGTTTTGCAATGATCGCCTCAACATTGCGATACTTCTGTACGAGCGTCTCGAGGGATTCACCCGATAATGAGGGCGCCTGGGGATTTACAAAGAGCTGAGTACCATCCAAGGCCGACTGCGTTAAATAATTTTCTAATGCTTTTTCGTCCTTTAAGTACTGCTCTTGCTTACCTTTCTTAACTTTATAAAGTGGCGGCATCGCAATATAAATATGACCGCGCTCAATGATTTCACGCATTTGACGGAAGAAAAACGTTAACAAGAGCGTACGAATATGTGATCCATCGACATCGGCATCGGTCATGATAATAATGCTGTGATAACGCAACTTCTCGATATTGTATTCTTC